>JACPYR010000094.1 GCA_016195965.1 Nitrosomonadales bacterium
GACTTCACCACCATCACACAGCAGGAGATTAACCACGCGATGAAACGATTGAACAACAGACCGAGAAAACGGCTTGGATTTCTGACACCCGCTCAGGTATTCTTCAAGTCAGGTGTTGCACTTCAAAATTGAATCCGCGTCAATTAGAAATCAAATTGGCAGCATTGGCTTTCATACAAGAATACGTCACGTTTCTTAAGCAAAACAACTCCCCGGACCTTTCCAAATTTGAATCACTTATTTTTGGTGGGATCGTTGCGGACCTGAATAAAGTTCCCAGTACCTTTGATGGTTTTGATCAACTGATAAAGACCGTGATGCAGCTAAAAGGTGAGAAGCATTAACACACGTAAGGCGCACACTCTTTAGATGCGCTGGAATTTTCTGCTGCATAAATGATCGATTTGATAATAAGCCGCCGCTTGATTGTTTATCGCAAAAGGCATAAAGTAAGGATTCCTTACTTTAGCTGATTGGAGAATTGTCATGCTGGCTAAAATGACTGCCAAGAACCAACTCACGCTGCCCAAGAGCATCACCGCCGCCGTTGGCCCTGCGGAATACTTCGATGTGGAAGCCCGCAATGGCCAGATCGTGCTTACCCCGGTGCGCATTCAGCGCGGCGATGCTGTGCGCGCCAAGCTGGCCGAGCTGGAGCTGGGCGAGCAAGACATTGCCGATGCGGTCGCATGGGCGAGAAAATCTCCCGCGAGTAAAAAATCCGGCCCGGCAGCTAAAAAGTCCGCGAAGTAATGCCGCGTGCAAAACGCATTCCCCGCGTGGTCATCGACACCAACCTGGTGTTGTCCGCGCTGGTATTTGCGCAAGGGCGGCTGGCGCCGCTGCGCCTTGCCTGGCAGGGCGCGCATTGCCAGCCGCTGCTGTCTGGCGTCACAGCCGCAGAACTGATTCGTGTGCTGGCCTACCCGAAATTCAAACTGACTACCGAGGAGCAGCTGGAGCTGCTTGCCGATTATCTGCCTTACTGCACCACGTTGCACATGCCAGATCGGTTGCCAGCGACGCCGGATTGCCGAGACAAGTTCGACCTCCCTTTTTTGCAACTCGCCGTCGCGGGCAAGGCCGACTGTCTGGTGAGTGGTGACCAGGACTTGCTGAGCCTGGCCGGGAAATTCGTCTGCCCGATTATCACTGCGGAGCAATTCATGAAAGGGCTGGGCCTGTGATCCCCTGCGGGCAAGCAGGTCTGGCTCGGATTGTTACGCCGCCTGGCGCAGTTCGTAATCCGCGATCAGCACATCGGCGGGCAGCTTGAGGCCTTCCGCCAAGCGCCGGATCATCGCCAGTGTGAGCGGGCGGGTTCGGTTCAACACTTCGGCCACTCGGCCACGGCTGCCGAGGTAGGGCTCCAAATCTTTGCGCGTCAGCCCGCGTGTTTCCATCGCGTAGTTCAAAAAATCTATCGGATCGGGTGCGGGAATAGGGTGGTGCCGGGCTTCGTATTTTTCCACCAGCATGGCCAGTACTTCCAGCCTGTCTGCTTCAGGCGTTTTATCGGGCACATCGAACAACGCCTCGATCTCGCGCAAGGCGGCCTTGTATTCTGCTTTTGTTCTAATCGGCTTGAGTTCCATTGCTACACCTTTCCCGCATCTAACGCGTTGTATTCCGCATGGGTTCCGACAAAGCGGATGTACATCATGCCCCGGTTGTAATGCACCGCTACGATCAGGCGGTAATCATTGCCCTTGATGTTGAACACCACGCGGTTGCTCCCAACAAAACTGGCATTGCGGTGCGCCGCCTTGATGTCAGCCGGGGTTTTCCAGACCGCCCGGCTTGCATCGGCATACCACGCGCGCAGCGGTGTTTCCGCCTGCGGGTGCTTCGCCCAGAATTCGCGCAACGTGCTGACGGCTATCACTCGCATGACTACACCTTATCATGCTCCCGTTTTGGGTGCAATGCAATGATGAATCTGGGGTGATTGTACGGAATACAAAGGCGCAGAAACCTAATGGTTTCGGCGAGCTGTGAAGTGGGAATAGGCCTTGCAGGCCGCGCATTCACCTGCAGGCGAATGCTGTTCCGGGCTACAAACAGCACGCAGATAAGCCCTCCTGCCAACGCCCCTGCATGTGCGTTGTCGTTCGCGGGCTCGCAGCAGTGCTGCTCGAATTCCCCGCTCACCCCACGCGTCCTCGCCGGACGCGTATTCAGTTCCCATGCAATCGCGACACAACAAATAAAAACGACACCGCGAGGGTGTCGTTTTTATTTGTTGGTGGTGGGGTGACGCCTAATGTCTGTGGCAGTTCTCCTAACGCGTTCTAGTCGCTTCGGATTGCCGCAAAAACTTACGAAACCCCTTATCTGGCAACGATTCTATCAGGAAACTTATCGCCGGTAGAGTGCTTGCGAACGCCAGTTCAATTCCGTATGGGAATTGAACCCGCGTCCATCCGACTTGGCTTGTGCCAGAAAAAGAGCGTTCATGGACTCCTGACAACTCATGCGAAAGGAAACCCAAATGGACACTATTCATCTCGACCAAAAGCAACTGGCCACCCGCTGGGGAATTAGCCAAGCATCCCTTGAACGATGGAGATGTGAGGGCATCGGGCCTGTGTATCTCAAATTGAAAGGCGTGGTCAGATATCGACTGCGCGATATTGAGCGCTACGAGGAGTCCTGTCTTTCAACATTTGTCAGGCGGCCACTATCAAGCGGTCAATGCACCGCGATTGATTCGGGCAAGTAATAAGGACGCCCCGGTTCGATTGCGCACTTGGGAGTTGAATTAAAATAAACTTAAAAGACTATAAATTTTCCCGAGGGTGTTTCGTTTTTTTTTGCATTTCAATGCAATTGTTTGACAAATTTATTAAATGAGCTCATTATGAAGATATGAGTCAATTTTCCAGAAAAATTGTTGCTGTCTTAATGTTGCTATGGTTGCCTCTGTTTGCTGGCAATGCACTAGCGACAGCGGTGTCTATGCAGATGCCGCATGGCTCTTGCCAAGAGGCAGATGCAATGCAATCGATGGAACATGAAGATATCGGTGAGCATCATCACTCTGATATGCAGATGTCTTCAGCGGGTGAAGAAGACGGCGCGTCCTGCAATTCTTGCGGTATTTGCCACTTGGGTTGCTCTAGCTATTTAGCTATGACGATTATTGGAATTCTTGCGGTGCAAGCTGATGCACTGAGCGCTACTCCCTATTTAGTAACGTATAAATCCGTTAGTTCTGCCCCACTCACCCCTCCCCCCAGTCCTCGCGTTTGAAGCGGCAGGACAAGTCCGTCTTTACTTTTTGTAACCTGATTTAAGTCGGTCTCGTCTCGCCTCTTTGCGGCAGCCCTTTGGCTGCTCGATAGCAATGCAATCGAGGATCGGGTCATGAAGATACCAACAACAATACACCGGATGCTGCGCGCTGTTCTACTATGCCTCGCGCTGGCGGGGCAGCCTGTGCTCGGTGCGGAACAACTGGGGGCCAGCCTTTCCGGCCTGCTGGACTATGCGCGCGAGCGCAACCCGGAACTGTCGGCGATGCGCCACGAGGCGGACGCCGCACGAGAGCGCGTGCAGCCCGCAGGGGCCTTGCCGGACCCCGTGCTGCGCGCCGAGCTGATGGACGTCACCAACCAAGGCACCAACAAACCGTCCAGCTTGTGGCCTTCGCAGGTGGGCAGCACGCGCTACCTGCTGATGCAGAGCGTGCCTTGGTTCGGCAAGCGAGACCTGCAGCGCGAGGTGGCCGAGGCTCAGGCTGATCAGGCCGACGGCCAGGCGGCATCGACCTGGGCGGAGTTGTCCGGCCGCATCAAGACGGCCTACGCGATCTACTACTACCTGTCCGGCAGCGAGCGATTGGCGCAGCAAGCGCTTTCATTGATGAGCAACCTCGAACAAGTCGCCCAGACACGCTACGCCAATGGGCTGGGCGCGCAGCAGGATGTCCTGCGCGCGCAGGTTGAGCAGACTGCGTTGCGTACCGAACTGATCGAACTGGAGAGCGAGCGACACCACGAACAAAGCCGGCTGAATGCCCTGTTGTCGCGTCCCGCGATGGCGGAACTGGCGGAGCCTGCTCAACTGCGGCCGCTGCCGCTGCCCGCGCAACTCGACTATGCCGTGCTGGAACAGAAGCTGCGTGCGCGCAATCCGCAGCTGCTGGTCGCTGAGGCGCAGCTGCAGTCCGCGGAGAAGGGGCGCGACCTCGCCTACACCAGACGCTATCCGGACTTCACGCTCGGTATCGCCCCCAATCAAAGCGGCAACGCGGTGAAGAGCTGGGATGTGATGGTCGAATTCAACATTCCATTGCAACAGGGTTCGCGCCGCTCGCAAGAGCGCGAGGCCGAAGCGATGCTGGCCGCATCCGAGTCGCGTAGGCAGTCGCTGCAGGACCGCATGCAGGCGGCGCTGTCTGAGAGCCTCTACGCGCTGGAGACCGCGCGGCGCACCGAATCGCTCGCGGCGACGCGATTGCTGCCGCAGAGCGAACTCAATTACCAGTCTGCGCTCTCGGGCTATGAGACCGGCAAGGTGGAATTCGCCATGTTGATCGAGGCGCAGCGCCAGATTCTGAATGCGAAACGGCAGCGCCTCAAGGCGCAACTGGAGGCGCAGTCGCGCCTCGCCGAAATCGAAAGTCTGCTGGGAGAAGAGCTATGAAAAAGATTTACTTGATTACCGTTGCCGTGCTGGCGCTGCTGGGCGTGGCAGCAGGCGGATACTGGCTGGGCGCGCGTGCTCCGGCATCGTCGCCGGCACCGCAAGCTGCCAAGGCGGAGCGCAAGGTGCTGTACTACCGTAACCCGATGGGGTTGCCGGACACCTCGCCGGTGCCGAAGAAGGACGCGATGGGTATGGATTATGTGCCGGTGTACGAGGGCGAGGCGGAAACGGGCGGAGCAAACCAGATCGTCATCAGCACCGACAAGGTGCAGAAGCTCGGGGTGAAGAGCGAGGCCGCGGCGATGCGCGTGATCGACAGGACGCTGCGTGCGGTCGGGCGCATCGAGATCGACGAGCGGCGCACCTATGCGGTCGCGCCAAAATTCGAGGGCTGGGTGGAACGCCTGTATGTCAACACTACGGGGCAGCCTGTCGCAAAAGGCCAGCCGCTGTTCGAGGTGTACAGCCCCGAACTGATCTCGGCGCGTCGCGAACGCGAGATTGCCGCGCAAGGCATCGCCTCGCTCAAGGATGCCGACGAGGATGCGCGGGACAGCATGCGGCGGCTTGCCGAATCGAGCGCCGCGCGGCTGAGGAACTGGGATATCGTGGACGGCCGTGTGAACGGCAACCGTGCGACTTTCCACGCCCCCGTTTCCGGCGTGGTGCTGGAAAAGAAGGCGCTGCAGGGCATGCGCTTCATGCCCGGCGAAGAACTGTACCGCATCGCCGACCTTTCCTCAGTGTGGGTTATGGCCGACATTCCCGAGCAGGACATCGGCCGGATCAGGGCGGGCGGACACGCGCAGGTCAGCGTGGATGCCTATCCCGGCAAGCGCTTCGACGGTAGGGTGGATTTCATCTACCCGACGCTGGAAAGCGTGACACGCGCGGTGCGGGTACGCATCGAACTTCCCAATCCGCAGGGCCTGCTCAGGCCTGCGATGTTCGCCAAGGTCGAGTTGCCATTGGATGAAGGTAAGGAGGTGTTGAGCGTGCCTACCTCAGCCGTGATCGACAGCGGCCTGCGCCAGGTGGTGCTGGTCCAGGCTGCACCGGGACGCTTTGAGCCGCGCGCAGTGAGGCTGGGCAGTCGCGGCGAGAACTACGTCGAGGTGCTGGAAGGCGTCGCAGAAGACGAGCAGGTAGTTACTGCCGCGAACTTCCTGATAGATGCAGAGAGCAACCTCAGGGCGGCGTTGGGCGGCATGGGCGGCCACGCAGCACATGGCGGTACATCGACCGCAAGTACTCTGGTTCCGGTAGTGGAGCCGCGTAAGGAGAGCATGCAGCCCAAGCCGTCGACCGGACATCAGGCGCAGGGCGTGCTCGATGCGATCAATCCGGACGGTACGGTGAGCATCACCCATGGTCCCATCTCCTCGCTGGGCTGGCCGGGCATGACCATGGATTTCGAACTGGCCAACGAATCGCTGGCGCAGGGAATCGCGCCGGGCAGCGAGGTTATGTTCGAACTCGTCGAGCGTGGCAAGGGCGAATGGGTGATTACCCGATTGCAGGCCGTGAAGGCTGCAACGCACGAGGGGCACTGACATGTTGGGGAAAATTATCGAATGGTCGGCGCGCAACCTGTTCCTGGTGCTGCTCGCCACCCTGTTTGTCACGCTGGCGGGCATATATGCCGTGGTGAAAACGCCGCTGGATGCACTGCCCGACCTGTCCGACGTGCAGGTGATCGTTTATACCGAGTATCCGGGGCAGGCACCGCAGGTGGTCGAAGACCAAGTGACATACCCGCTCACCACGGCGATGCTGGCCGTGCCGAAATCCAAGGTGGTGCGCGGCTTCTCGTTCTTCGGCGCATCGTTTGTGTACGTGATTTTCGAAGACGGTACCGATATCTACTGGGCGCGTTCGCGTGTACTCGAATACCTGAACCAGGCCGCAGGACGCCTGCCGCGAGGTGTGTCGCCGCAGCTTGGGCCGGATGCGAGTGGCGTGGGCTGGGTGTACCAGTATGCGGTGCTAAGCGACAAGCACAACCTTGCCGAGTTGCGCACCATGCAGGACTGGTATCTGCGCTACCAGTTGAACAAGGCGCATGGCGTGGCCGAGGTCGCCTCCATCGGCGGCTTCGTGCAGCAATACCAGGTGACGGTCGATCCGGTGAAGCTGCGCGCCTACGACATTCCTCTGGCAAAGGTCGCGCAGGTGATCCGCGACAGCAACCGCGACGTCGGAGGTCGTGTGGTGGAGATGGCCGAAACTGAGTACATGGTGCGCGGCAAGGGTTACCTGCACGGCAAGGCCGATCTTGAAACGCTGGTGGTCAAGGCAGAAAACGGCACGCCAGTGCTTCTGCGCGACATCGCGCGCGTCGAACTTGGACCGGATGAGCGGCGCGGGCTGACTGAACTGAACGGTGAAGGCGAGGTGGTGTCCGGGATCGCGATGGCACGCTACGGTCAGAACGCACTGGAGGTAATCGCGAACATCAAGGACAAGATCGCCGAGGTGTCCGCAGGCTTGCCGGAAGGTGTGAGCATCCAGGCAGTGTACGACCGCTCCGAGCTGATTGAGCGCGCAATCGCGACGCTGAAGCGCACGTTGTTCGAGGAAGGGCTGATCGTGGCGGCGGTGTGTATGGTGTTCCTGATGCATGCGAGGAGCGCTTTGGTTGCCATCGTGATGTTGCCCATAGGGGTGCTGATCGCCTTCCTTGCGATGCGCGCGCTCAACCTCAATTCCAACATCATGAGCCTGGGCGGCATCGCCATCGCCATCGGCGCGATGGTGGATGCGGCGATTGTCATGATCGAAAACGCGCATAAGCACTTGGAGCGGATTAAGGAGGGAGAACATCGGTTTGGGGCAATCCTGACTGCCTGTCAGGAAGTCGGCCCCTCACTGTTCTTTTCGCTGCTGATCATCACCGTGTCTTTCCTCCCAGTGTTCACTCTGGAGGCGCAGGAGGGGCGCCTGTTCGCGCCACTGGCGTTCACCAAGACCTTCGCGATGGCGGGTGCGGCGCTGCTGTCGGTGACGCTGGTGCCGGTGCTGATGCTGCTGTTCATCCGTGGCCATATCAGGCCGGAATCTGAGAACCCGCTGAACCGATGGCTGATTGCCGTCTATCGCCCGATTATCGATACCGTGTTGCGCCGCAAACAGGCCACCATCGCGGTGGCATTGCTGGCGATGGGACTGACGTTCTATCCCGTGATGAAACTGGGCAGCGAATTTATGCCCACGCTGAACGAGGGCACGCTGTTCTACATGCCCGCCTCGCTGCCGGGCATGTCGGTGACCAAGGCCGCCGAACTGCTGCAGACGCAGAACAAGATCATCAAGAGCTTTCCGGAAGTCGCCTCCGTGTACGGCAAGGCCGGGCGCGCGCAGACGGCCACTGACCCGGCACCGCTGGAGATGTTCGAGACCGTGATCAACCTCAAGCCGCAGGAGGAATGGCGCGATGGCATGACCACCGACAAGTTGATCGCCGAAATGGACAAGGCATTGCAATTCCCCGGCGTGGCGAACTCGTGGACCATGCCGATCAAGGCGCGCATCGACATGCTCTCCACCGGTATTCGCACGCCCATCGGTATCAAGGTATTCGGTAAAGATCTCGGCGAGATGGAGAAACTTGCGAAGGAGATCGAAGCGGTGGTGAAGACCATTCCCGGCACGACCAGCGCTTTCGCCGAGCGCATCACTGGCGGCTTCTACCTCAATATCGATCCGGATCGACCACAGCTCGCACGCTATGGTCTGAGTATCAATGAGGTACAAGAGGTGATTGCCACCGCGCTGGGTGGCGAGACCGTCACCACCACGGTGGAGGGGCTGGAGCGCTTTGGGGTAAACGTGCGCTATCCGCGTGAGCTGCGCAACACGCCGGAGAAGATCGCGGGCGAAGTTCTCGTGCCGACCATGGGCGGGGCGATGATCCCGCTCGGCCAGCTCGCGCGGGTGAGCATCGGCAAGGGCGCTCCTTCAATCCGCACCGAGAACGCGCTGTTGTCGGCCTACATCTACGTGGACATCCGCGACCGGGACATCGGCTCCTACGTGGCCGAGGCGCGCAAGGCGGTGGCAGAGAAGGTGAAGTTTCCATCGGGCTACTACGCGACCTGGAGCGGGCAGTTCGAGTACATGGAGCGGGCTGCTGCGAAGATGAAGGTCGTAATCCCCATCACGCTGCTTCTCATCTTCCTGCTGCTGTATCTCAATTTCAAACGTGTCACCGAATCGGTGATTGTGATGCTGTCCGTGCCCTTCGCACTGGTCGGCGGCGTGTGGCTGCTGTGGCTGCTCGGCTACAACCTCAGCGTGGCGGTGGCGGTGGGCTTTATCGCGCTAGCGGGCGTGGCTGCGGAGACTGGAGTGGTGATGCTGATCTATCTGGAAAACGCATGGCAGGAGGCCCAGACACGTTGCGCAGCAGAAGGGCGGTCTCCGGCACCACATGATCTGCATTCCGCCATCATGGAAGGCGCGGTGGAACGCGTGCGCCCGAAGATGATGACCGTCACGGCAATCATGGCAGGCCTGCTGCCGATCATGTGGAGCAGCGGCACTGGCTCGGAAGTGATGAGCCGCATAGCCGCTCCCATGGTTGGTGGCATGGTCTCCTCGACGGTGCTGACGCTGGTGGTGATCCCCGTGATCTATGCACTAGTCAAAAGCCGAGAAATCAGATGACTAATTTTAATTGGAGCTAGGTAATGGCTAACTGTTGCAATGACAAATCTTGTGAACTTGACGCGCTCCGCCGCCGCCAAAGTTCGACGCTAAAAATAGTGATGGCTATCAATGCCGTCATGTTTGTCGTCGAACTCACGGCAGGATTGCTCGGGAATTCGGTTTCGCTGGTTGCCGATTCGCTGGATATGCTGGGTGACGCCTTGGTGTACGGATTCAGCCTGTACGTCGTGGCGCGCGGCGCGGCGATGAAAGCCAGGGCGGCGCTGTTCAAGGGTGGCATCATGGCGGCATTCGGTCTGTTTGTGCTTAGTCAGGCGATCTACCGGATCGCAGTTCCTCAGCTTCCCGTATACGAGGCCATTGGGGCAATCGGCTTGCTGGCGCTTGCAGCAAACGGCGCGTGCTTCATCTTGCTCTGGCGGCATCGGGAGGACGATATCAATATGAGTTCTGTCTGGCTGTGCTCCCGTAACGACATCATTGCCAATATCTCGGTGTTGTTTGCCGCGCTCGGTGTGTGGTTCACCCATTCCGGCTGGCCAGACATCATCATCGGGTTGGCACTTGCCGCATTATTTTTACGCTCTGCACTGCATGTGTTGCGTGAGTCCATTACGGAACTCAGAGTCGTTAACGCAATAACTGCAACAGTTGGTGGTGATCACGGTTCTGTATGCCTTGATCAAGGTGCGCGAAATCAAACTTTCAATGGGAGTCGAAAAACATGATTGAGATTATTCCAAACTGGCATCCGGTATTCGTGCATTTTCCTGTCGTACTCACCACGGCTGCGGTGGCATTCACCGCTGCCGGCGCATTCTCCGGAACCCGGCCACATGCGGTGCAATGCGTGGTAACGGGACGCTGGATGTTATGGAGTGCGGCATTGTTTGCATTGATTGCTGCCGCGTTCGGCTGGTTTGCCTTCAACAGCGTTGAGCATGATGAAGTAAGTCATGCCGCCATGACCTTGCATCGCAATTGGGCGCTTGGGACACTGGTGGTTCTGGTTGTGCTCGCCGCCTGGGATGTATGGCGCGGGGGCTCACGCAAAACATCCTCACTAGGTTTCTTGGGATTGCTGGTTACTGTATGGATGCTAGTGGCAAGCACGGCCTGGCACGGTGCCGAACTGGTGTATCGCCATGGGTTGGGGGTCATGTCTTTGCCGGATGTTCATGCCGTGCAAGACATGATGCCGCACGATGAGGTTGGACATGCACACGATCACGCGCATTGAATTTTATCGTTGTCATCAACCTGTTTCGAGAGGAGGTGTCCAATCAGAGTATTTTCAGGGTGTTGCAGCAGATTCGATCAACCAAACTTTTAGGAGAATGAAATGAAATTGAAATCGAAATTATTGACCGCCGTCCTTGCGATGTTCATCGGCGCTACCGCAACTGCAATCGCCGCCGAGACAGAGAAACATGAAGCCGCAGCCACCGGGCAGAGCGAGGCGAACATCCCGGTCAAGAAGCCGGTAAAGAGGCATAACCATATGGAAGAAAAGACGAATATACCGCAGCCCGAACCGGCACCGCATACGGACAAGGAAATGCCGAAAAACCGGCATGATCATATGAAAGAGAAGCACTGAAGCAGAGGCTCGCCTGCCAGACGAAATACACCGGGTGGGCGAGGCGATATCAATGCATGAAAGGAAATGAGATGAAACCAGCAAATTTGTCCCAAGTATTGGTGGCTGCAATGGCAGCAACGGTCGCGATGACAGGGGCGGTGTATGCCGTAACGCCGTCCCACAGCCATGAGGATGCCCAGCATGCCCAAATTCAGGCGAAACAGGAAGGTTACGGGGTGCTTAAGGCAGTAAACACGGAAGCAGGCAAGGTACGGCTCGCACATGAGGCAATACCCTCGTTGGGATGGCCGGCAATGACTATGTGGTTTGCGCTGCGTGATCCGTTGCCCAAGGACGTAATGGTAGGCGAGAACGTGCGTTTTGAACTGGAACAAATCAACTCGAAAGAATGGGTAATTATCCGTATTGAACGCAAACGCTGAACGTATTACATGATGTCCACACTTGTTTGTGAATGAGGAGCAAGAAGATGAAACTGAATCCCTTGCGCATCGGTATTACTTTGGCATTGTCTGCAGCAGCTATCAATTTGGTATGTGCGGCAGCAGTGTACTTATTTCCTGAGGCGACCATCGGCTTCGTGAACGCGTGGGTTCACGGTTTGAATCTCTCCATAATCATTAGCGACAAGCCGTGGGCATTGGGCGGAGTGGTCTATGGCCTTTTCGGCGTTACCCTGACCGGTTTTCTGAGCGGAGCCTTGTTTGCAGTCTGCTACAACCTGACAGGCAGGTGCTCCAGAGGTTGCCATGAATGATTCAAAAGAAGCAGGCAAACAAGCGGCGACACTGAAAACTAGGCGTCTCGTCTTTGAGCAGGCGGTGACTCTGGAGGAAGCGGAATCCTTGATCGCCATATTGGAGTCAGCGGATGTTTCGGCAAAGGTTATCGGATTAGAGGTGAGTTATGACCTCGCCGGGACTGATCTGGAGGGAATCGAAAAACTGTTGCAAACAGCAAATGTGAGGCTTGGAATGGGGCCGAGGGCAAGGTTGAGCCGTGCCTGGTTGCATTACGCCGAGGAAAGTGAAATCAGCAATCTGAATGCACCCAGCAAAAATGCTTCATGTTGTAATCGTCCGCCAGTGAAATAGCTCGCGAATGAGAAGAGTTTTAATGAGTTTGTCCCTTTTACGTCACCGCTCGTGGAGGAAATACGATGAGAACATTTTTTAGCGTACTAGCCGTTTTGTGGTTAACCGGCTGCGCCAATTCCGCCCATGTTCATCAAATGGTCAAGAATGACGGGCAGCCATTCACTGCCGGAGAGTTGATTCATGACCACGAACGAGGGAAAGACAATCACCTCGTGCTGGAGATGTCGAACCGGCGTTACGAGGCCCATGGATTTGCTGTCGAGCGCCATACCCATTTGGGAGAACTGCGTAAACGTTACTACCTCTCCAGTCCGAAACAATGGGACCGAATTTTCTCCGGCCTCGATAACAGTCATGTGACATATTGTGCTGAGACGATCACCAAGTCAGATGATGGGCATGAACTATCGTGCAGTTTGATATGGAAATTCGGCAAAAAGCCCGCTGGTTTTTGCACGGATCAGGCCGGTACGGCGTTCCCGGTAAGTTTTGAGTAGGCACCAATTGGAAGGGCAACACAAATGTTCAACGTTATCCCCGGCAATCCAGGCGAATTGCACCGCTACCTGATTACAAGATTTCTTGCTTCAGGGGTAGCGATCAGCCTGCTGGTCGGTGCGCTGGTTTATTACTGGGAAAGCTGGCGGGTCGAAATGAGGGCTTTTGAACTGGCGGTAGTTAGCGCAAAGCATTTTGATTCTCCTGCGATGCGTAAACTGCTTGCGGCTGGTGGCCAGGCGGATCATCCGGAGCTTGCTGACCAATTGGAGAAATCCAGATTTATCGGCATTCGTGTTTTCGATCTCTCCGGGAAAGTGTTGATGGAGGCATGGGGGAGTGGTGAGGCAACAAACCTTCGATCTTCTGTACAAGCGCATCGGCATGATTTCCCGATACCGGGCAAGTATCACAATAATTGGCTAACGAGCGATGGGGGAGATTTCGTGCAAGTGGTCATACCACTGCTGGATTCCATGAATCTAGCAGTGGCGTATTTTGAAGGTATCTATCGTCCCGATGCCGGAACGTTATACGCGAGAAAACATCAGGCGCGCGGTGCAGCGCTGACTTCTATCACGGCGGTCATTTCAGCCTTGTTTTTGCTTTATCCGATTTTGCTTTATCCGATTTTGCTTTATCCGATTTTGCTTGGGCTGACGCGACGCTCCCTATCTTTGTCCAAGTCGCTTTTGGATTCGAATCTGGAATTGCTGCAATCCTTGGGCAGCGCCATCGCCAAACGGGATTCCGATACCGACACGCATAATTACCGGGTGACGCTGTATGCGGTCAGGCTTGCCGAGGCGATGGAGCTGAACCGGGACAACATCGAATCCCTGATCATCGGAGCATTCCTGCACGATGTCGGAAAAATCGGCATCCCGGATCAGATACTGCTCAAGCCGGGGCGATTGACTGCGGAAGAGTTCGAGATCATGAAACGTCATGTGGTATTTGGCGGAGAGATTATTCAGGATTCCACTTGGTTGAAGCGTGCCAGAGATGTAGTGCTTTTTCATCATGAAAAATTTGATGGTAGCGGCTATCCGCATGGTGCCCACGGAAAGGATATCCCGCTTGGCGCAAGGTTGTTTGCGGTGGTGGATGTGTTTGATGCACTGATGTCAAAACGTCCATACAAGGAACCCTTGTTTGTTGAAGACTCCCTAAGAATTTTGCGGGATGGCGCGGGTAAGCATTTCGATTCTGATGTTGTAAGCATTTTTGAAACGATTGCCACTGCGCTATATGGCGAAATCGGCTTAGCTGACAAGAGCGATTTGCAGGCGGCACTGAAGACGATCATTGGCAAGTATTTTTAGATGCTGCGTATTGGTGAGGAAAGCATATGGAATGCTGTCATGGAGACAAGTGCAGCTGCCAGATATTAAGCATACCCGTGACGGGAAGGCCAGATGACTGTCGTTATGCCTATTGCAGGAATGTGCTGCAACGCCGCTGGGAGGTGCGCTGCAACCATGGGCAATTACCTTTGCCAGAAGAGCCAGCAATTCATGATCTAGTGGTGCTGCATGAGGATAATACTTTGGAGCAGCTAAAGAAGGCATTGGAGTAAACACTGAAGCAATGTTCATTGCAAAAGGAGACAGTCATGGCGCACTATCCATCTGAGGCAGCCCATATAGAAGCCGGTGTAAACAGAGACCCGGTATGCGGCATGACCGTGAAATCTGATTCGCCGCACCGCTTCGAGTACCGCGGTATCGAATACCGTTTCTGCAGCGCGAAGTGTGAGGCCAAGTTTCAAGTATCCCCCGGCACCTATCTTGGGACGCGTCCAGCAGATCAGGCACAGCCGGGCGTGATGTATACCTGCCCCATGCATCCGGAAATTCGTCAACCCATGCCGGGGAACTGCCCAAAATGTGGCATGACATTGGAGTCGGAATCTCCCATTGTTTCGGCAGCGGTGGAGTATACCTGCCCGATGCATCCCGAAATTGTGCGCAGCGAGCCGGGAAATTGTCCAATCTGCGGCATGACGTTGGAACCACGCAGTGCGTCGGCGGAAGATAATGCCGAGTTGCGAGACATGACGCGGCGCTTCTGGACGAGTGCGATCCTGGCACTGCCCGTGTTTCTGTTGGCGACGGTTTCCGACCTCTTTCCGCAGACTATATCGGAGTCCGTCTCGATGGCGATGCTGCAATGGATCGAATTTGTGCTGGCGACTCCCGCTGTGCTGTGGAGCGGCTGGCCGATCTTCCGGCGCGGTTATGAGTCCGTGGTCAACCGTAGCCTGAACATGTTCACGCTGATCGCGCTCGGCGTCGGCGTGGCGTGGACATATAGTGTCGTCGCCATGCTGTTGCCAGGCATCTTCCCCGAGACGATGCGCAGCATGATGGGTACCGTACCGGTGTACTTCGAGGCGGGTGCGGTCATTATGGCGCTAGTACTGCTTGGGCAGGTGATGGAGCTGCGCGCGCGCAGCCAGACCAGCGCGGCAATCAAGCTGTTGCTTGGCTTAGCGCCCAAGACTGCGCGCATTGTGCGTCCTGACGGCAACGAGGAAGACATTCCGCTGGCACGGGTGCAGCCGAATGACGTGTTGCGTGTCCGTCCTGGCGAGAAGGTGCCGGTGGACGGAGTGGTACTCGAAGGTGCAAGCGCGCTGGACGAATCCATGGTCACCGGCGAATCCATTCCCGTTGAAAAGACTGCGGGCGCGCGGCTGATCGGTGCGACGGTGAACGGTACAGGGAGCCTACTGATGCGTGCCGAGCGCGTCGGCGCAGACACGCTGCTTGCGCAGATCGTGCATATGGTCAGCGAGGCGCAGCGTTCGCGCGCTCCTATCCAGCGTATGGCTGATGTCGTCTCTGGCTATTTCGTTCCGGTAGTGGTGCTGATTGCACTTGTCACGCTGGCGGTGTGGGGCATTGTCGGGCCGGAGCCGCGCCTCGCACACGCCATCGTCAATGCGGTGGCAGTGCTAATCATCGCTTGCCCCTGCGCGCTGGGGTTAGCCACGCCCATGTCCATCATGGTGGGCACCGGGCGCGGCGCAACGGCGGGCGTACTGATCAAGAACGCCGAGGCGCTGGAGACCATGGAGAAAGTGGACACGCTGGTGGTGGACAAGACCGGCACCCTGACCGAGGGCAAGCCCAAGCTGGTGTCGGTTGTTGCCCTCAATGGTTTCGATGAAAACGAAGTGCTGCGTCTCGGTGCAAGTCTCGAACGTGCGAGCGAACATCCCTTAGCAGCGGCCATCGTCGGCGGCGCGCAGGAGAAAGGTTTATTGCTACTCACAGTGGGCGACTTCAAGTCTCACACCGGCAAGGGCGTGACGGGATCCGTCGAGGGCCGTGCGGTCGCGCTTGGCAACCTCAAGTTGTTCGAGGAATTGCAACTCGATGCGGGCGAGCTGCCTGCACGTGCCGATACATTGCGCGGAGACGGGCAGACGGTAATGCTGCTTGCTGTGGACGGCAAGGCCGCAGGACTTATCGGCGTGGCCGATCCAGTGAAGGCTTCCACGCCAGATGCGATCCGCGCGCTGCATGAGGAAGGTATCCGTATCATCATGCTGACCGGCGACAACCGCACCACGGCGGAGGCAGTGGCGAAGAAGCTGGGCATAGACCAAGTCGAGGCAGAAGTGCTGCCAGAGCAGAAGGCCGCCATCGTCAAGCAACTGCAAGCTCAGGGCCGCTTCGTCGCGATGGCGGGCGACGGCGTCAACGATGCCCCCGCGCTGGCGCAGGCACAGGTGGGCATCGCCATGGGCACCGGTACCGACGTGGCGATGGAGAGCGCGGGTGTCACCTTGATCAAGGGCGACTTGCGCGGCATTGTGCGCGCCGTTCGCCTGAGTCGCGCAACCATGAAGAACATCCGACAGAACCTGTTTTTTGCCTTCATCTACAACGTGCTCGGCGTCCCTGTGGCTGCAGGCGTGCTCTACCCGTTCTTCGGCCTGCTTCTGTCGCCTATCATCGCAGCGGCGGCGATGAGCTTCAGTTCGGTGTCCGTGATTTTAAACGCCCTGCGGCTGCGCCGCACCAACCTTTAAGGAGAAAAAATGTATCAATGGATACGCATCTGCTCAGCCGTTTTGTTGTTTGGAGCTTCGCTGGCGCATGCCGCGACCGAGGTGACCTTGTACAAGAGCCCCACCTGCGGCTGCTGTGAGAAATACGTGGACTATCTGCGAGAAAACGGCTTCGCGGTGAAGGCAATCAATGAAAACGACATGGATGCGGTCAAGAAGCGTTACGGGGTGTCTCATGTCGCCAGTTGTCATACGGCGCTGGTCGGTGGATACGTGGTCGAGGGCCATGTTCCGGTTGCCGCCATCCGCAAGCTACTGAAGGAGAAGCCCGCCATCATCGGGATCAGCGCTCCGGGCATGCCGCAGAATTCGCCGGGAATGGGCGAAATGAAAAAGGGGACGTTGACCATTTATGCAGTTCCCAAGAGAGGGCGCGAGCCGGAAGTGTTTTCGGTCGAGTGATTCTCCGCCCATGGACGGAGAAAGGAGGTACGGTAACGGAACGGTTGGTTTAGTTATTTCGAGTATTGATTTTTAACCTGAGAGGAGACCGAACATGAACAAGATCACGATTCTGGCTGCCGTTACTTCGTTGTCCATGATGGCGACGCCGCTTTATGCAGTGGATGAACATCACACCGATAAGGCGCAGCAGGCGGCGCCCATGCCCAAGGCGGAAACGATGGAGAAGACTACCAGCCCCGAGGTTGCGCCTGAACACCACATGGGAGAAGCGCAGGAATCGATGCGCAACCTGCAGGACCTGATGGGAAAAATCCGCCAGACCAAGAATCCTAAGGAACGTCAAAAACTGATGCAGGAACACATGCAGACCATGCAGGAGGGTATGAAGCATATGCGCGCCCTGGGTGGCTCCATGATGGGTATGGAAAGTAGCGGCGGCAAGCAGGGTGGCATGATGATGGGCATGGGAGGCGGCGGTAAGCAGGGCGGCGGCATGATGACGGGGGACATGATGAAGACCCACAACATGATGGAAATGCGCATGGAGATGATGGAATCCATGATGGAGCAGATGATACAGCGCGAGGAAATGCGCGACGCCATGCAGGCGAAATAAGCCTATCACGTCCGGCCGGTGGTCACCGCTCAATGGAATGACTGCCGGTATGTCTATGTGGTCAATACTGGTTAATGGGAGGAAGTTATGGCTGACGAAATGGAGAAACGGCAATTGTCGAAAGGGCGGATGGTGCTTATCGGCTTTCTCGCTTTTGCCTTACTGCTGTTGTTTACAGAGCACCGGGCGCATGTTCTGGGGATGCTGCCGTATCTGATTTTGCTGGCGTGTCCGTTGATGCACTTCTTCATGCATCATGGGCATGGACAGAGCGGTGACGACCAGCACCAGCACAACCACACAGGAGACTCGAAATGAGCGATCAATCTTCGGCCTACGGCCTCTGGTCACTGGTTATCATCAACTCGCTGGTGTTCATCATATTTGCCTTCAGCTTCGCCAAGCCGCAAAGCAAGCGCGACTGGCGTTCGTTCGGCGCATTCTCTGGCTTTATTGTGGCGCTCTTCGTCGAGATGTACGGTTTCCCGCTAACCATATACCTGCTGTCGGGCTGGCTGCAGAGCCGTTATCCCGGCACCGATGTCTTTTCCCATGATGCAGGGCACCTGTGGCACACCCTGCTCGGTATGAAGGGTAATCCGCATTTCGACCTGCCACACATGTTGAGCATCGCATTCATCGGTGGGGGCTTCATCCTGCTGTCATCCGCATGGGGTGTACTTTATCGAGCGCAACGCACGCACCAGTTAGCGATAACCGGTCCTTATGCCAAGGTACGTCATCCCCAATATGATGCTTTCGTGCTCATTATGTTCGGCTTCCTGTTGCAGTGGCCGACACTGCTAACACTGCTAATGTTCCCTGTGTTGGTATGGATGTACGTGCGATTGGCGCGTCAGGAAGAGTGTGATGCGCTGGCGCAATTCGGCGGCGAATATCGACGCTATACCGAACAGACCCCTGCATTTTTTCCGCGCATGAGAGGATGAAATTGTCGCGTTTTAGCATCAATCAATGGAGCCATCAGAAATGTTAACCAAGGATACAGTTTGTGGAATGCAGGTCGAATCGGGCAAACACCAGATTGAATATCTCGGTCAGTCGTATTTTTTCTGTTCCAGCCAATGCCGAGAGAGATTCCTTGCGAATCCGCACTTGTATATTGGCATTCCGGGGCAGAAGGCCCCGAAGCAGGAAGGGATGTCAGTGATCAAGCAGAGAAAATTGCGGCTGGCCCAACCTTTGTCGCCAGATCATGCAAAGTTGTTGAACGAGTCATTGCAGTCCATGATGGGCATTCAGGCGGTGGGCATCGAAGGAAATAGCATACTGGTGACGTATGATCTGCTCCAAGCGACCGCTGAACAGATTGAGGAACGGTTGGCCGAGATCGGCGTACAGTTGGGCGAAGACTGGCCGGAGTGCTTGCGCCGGGCATTCGTGCACTATGAAGAGGAATGCGAGGTAGGGAATCTGGAGGTGCGTGATGACGGATATGCTCATTGGCGTGACAGGTAAAAGGCGACCGGGATGGACATGGGACGCACAATTCCAGCCACGGCGCTGACGCCAAGCCGCTTTGTGGTTCTGCTTTCCGCCGCCACGGCGGTTTCCATGGCATATGGCGTTACCTTGCCGTTTCTGCCATTCATTCTGGAAAGGGTATTGCAACCGGGGCAGCTAGGTGCTGTCCCATGGCACACCGGTTTGTTGACAGCCTCATACACCTTGGCTTTGTTTCTTCTTTCGCCCCTGTGGGGCGTGTTGTCAGACCGGCTTAACCGGCGTGTTGTGATTTCGCTTGGGCTGATCGGCAGCGGTGCCAGTTTGGTTTTGCTCGATAATGTTTCGAACCTAACGATGCTATACGCATCACGGATGCTGGGAGGCATATTTGCAGCTGCGGTACTTCCCGCCGTACTGGCATATATCGCCGAAGCATGCACAGCATCTGAACGTCCAAGAAAGTTTGCAATTGTCGCTTCATTCACATCGCTTGGTTTCATGCTAGGTCCTATGGTTGGCGGGTGGCTTTCATCCATGATCCTGTCGCCTTCAGACGGCATGCGGGTGGTTGGTGTGCTAATGCCGGACTCGCCATTTTTTGTAATCGCCCTAGTAAGTATCTTGTGTGCATTGGGGACGGTACTGCTGTCCGTGTCGCATAACCAGCCTCGCATAGCCGCAGATGATGAAGTAAGTCCCACAGATAAGAAACAGATTCGATTGGCGCTGTTGCTTACCGTCATAACGGTGTTTGGCGTAAGTACCGCCGAGGTGGGCATAACCCTTCTGGGTAAACAATCTTTATTACTTGATCCGAGCGCAATCAGCCAGTTTTTTGTGGTTTGTAGCCTTGTCATGATTACCGTCCAGATAGGGATTTTCCCGATGCTGATGCACAAATTCTCAATTCAGACCCTGCTTGTGATCGCTTTTGTTCTTGGTACGATCGGGCTGGGGGCGCTTCCCTATGCGAGATCCATACTAGCCATAGACGTACTGTTTGGCATGATCGCCGCCGGAACCGGCATTCTCGTCCCGATTCTGTCCAGTGTGATCTCTGCGGCAGCGGGGCAAGGGCAGGGTAAGGCGTTTGGTCAACAGGCATCTGCTGCAAATTTAGGGCAGGCTATTGCTGCAGCCTCAACGGGTGCACTTTTTTTTGCTCAGCCTGGCACGCCATTTTTAATCGCTGCATCAATGCTGGCAGCAAGTGCTGCGATTGTTTTGCGGTGGGAAATATCCTAAGTGAAAAAGTATTGCTATTATCCTGACGGCTTGCAAAAATCTGAATGGTGACGGGTACAGTGTGCATCAATCTTTACCAACTTAGAATTTATCTATGTGGGGTTCATTTTTCTGTGGACAAGTGTCCAATCACCACATCCTTCCGCGCACTTCCGGCACTGGAGCCGAAGTAGTAGCCAAGCACCAATCCAAGCGCCATATCCAAAGTGCCCATTGAGCGCAACACGATTTCACGCATCTCCTGCGGC
Source organism: Nitrosomonadales bacterium (assembly GCA_016195965.1). Classification (GTDB taxonomy): domain Bacteria; phylum Pseudomonadota; class Gammaproteobacteria; order Burkholderiales; family Gallionellaceae; genus Gallionella. The sequence continues at coordinate 20,579 of JACPYR010000094.1, forward strand.
ACGATGTGTGACAGGATGTACCACTGCACCGACAAATACCCAACGACAACCACGGCAGCCAGAATACGTGGCGTCCAGCTATCGCCGGTTTTGATTTCCCGCTCCCGCGCATTGGCTCGATCCTCGGCAGCGATCTTGGCCAGATCGACACCGATGGCAGCCATATCCTTCTCGAACTGCTGATCGGCCTGCTTGATGGCGAGCAGATCGGCAGGCGTGGCCTGTGCGATTGCAGCCGACACCTGTTGTTCAGTGGCATTGGGAATCCCGACTGCCTCGCCGATAGCGCGGATGGCAACACCGGCCAATCCCAGTTCCGGTACCAGCGCGGCTGCTAGGCTCGGCGCAATCGTCGCTACCGCTTTCTTCCAATCAAAGTCACTCATCACTCTCTCCTCAAGCCATCATCGTTTTGCCAGCTTTGAAATCCGCCAGCATCAGCCCACCCGTGTACTGGAAGTGCGCCATCTCGCGGAAGGTAGTCCACCTTCCTGCCCACTCCAGCCCGCATTGCTCGCCGATCTCACCGAGCCGTTGCCACACGGCACGATCAGCACCGGTGTTGCCCCAGACAGGTTTGCCGCAACGCAGCGGCAGTACATCGAAAGCGCAGCGCCAGTTGTGCCAGCTGTCACCGGCGCGGGCATTGGTCACCACATTTCCGGGGGCAGTCCTGCCGCGCGCGTAGATCGCGTTCTGCGCATCGAAGTCACGATAGGTGCTGGTGGCGATCACTGTGATGCCCTGTGCCAGCAATTCCGGATCGGCGGCACACGCCGCAAAGAAGGCTTCCGCCCGTTTGCGGGCTGCGGGGGATAGTTCATTCAAATCACGACTGTCGATCATTTCTTCCTCGCTTCCAGAGTGGTGACACGGCGGTCCATGTCATGCATCATTTGGTTGACCAGCGCGGCATCGCGCATGGCGTCATTTCGGGTATAGCGCTCGTCGCGCATCTCCTTCACCTGACCGGACAGGTTGTCCAACTTGCTTGACACACTGGACAGCCACCAGATGCCGGTGGCGGTCTGGGTAACGATCGCCACGATTAGCGCCAGCGGGATTTCCTTGCCGACGTGCCAGTGTTCGCGTTCACCAGTGGTGTTCGGATTCATTTGCTTTCTCCCTTTGGATATTTGGTTTTGATGGCGGCGCATGCCGAGATGTACGCGGCTTCCTGTGCCAACCCAGCTTCCTGGACGACGGGATCTCTGGATGCCTTTTTCACCTGCGCATCGATGTAGTCCTGCATCGGCGGATACTCGGCGACGCGCTTGTCGCGATAGGCGATGGCATCCTGCTCGGCTTGCCAGACGGCAGTTTCGGCTTCGATGGAGTTGAGATCGGGAGTCGGATCGTGCTCATGCAGCCAGACCAGTTGCACGCCGTTGCCATCATGGAAATCCACCAGGTGGTAATCGACATCCAGCTTGTATTGCGGGAAGGCTCGCGCCATCCCGTGTGCGTTGATGTTTGCCATGTTTTGCTCCTTAACCCATGTAGACCATCTCAAGCTGGCAGCCGCCAACGCCCCAGCTATCACCCCAGAAGTCGGCGTTCATCGCCACGTTAGGGTTCCCCCACAGTGCCACCGTCGTGCCTGCAGCCAGATAACGTGTGGTCTGGCCCGATACGCTGATCTTGAGACCGGCTGCCGCAGCCCATGAGTAGCCGCAGCCGAAGTAGTGCGCGACCGCGCCGTTGAGCGCCAATGCCACGTTGAAGGCGTTGTAGGCCGCAGTAGGGTTGATGGCGGTGAGCACCGCCGAGATTTCGTACTGGCCGCTTTGCAGGACGGTGAAAAGGCCTGTCGCCGCGTTATGCGAGATGAAGGCGCTGCCATTGGTGTTCACCAGCGCGGTATTCAGAATGATCTGGCTCCAAGCCGCTGCCGTCATGGTTTGCACAGCCCCGGAGCGGTAAGCCGAATACGTCCCACGCTTGGGCGAGGTGCCCTATGTATCCGAGATGAACTCGCAGTTCGTCCCGTTGCAGTACAGCATCGAAATCTCACCCTGGGAGATCGTCTGGCCAGTGCCGAGTGCGGTTTTGACGGTCAGGGTGAACGCGCCGGTCGTGAGGTTTTCCACGGCGAATGGGGGCATGTTGTTCGGTACCACCAGTATCTGGTTGGCCGTCAGTGCGCCGTTCACCTCGAAGCTGGCGGCTTCACCCTCGGCCTCGGTCAGCGTATAGGTCCCCCCGGTGAGCGTTTTGACCACATTGCCGCCGATGCCGCTCATGGCGGCGATCGGTACCCAGACAGTATTGGCGGCATCGCGCATCTTGAGCAGCCCGGTCGAGGTATCCGCCCAAAACTGGTAGGGACTGGGTGTGCCCGGCGGCGTGGCTCCGGAGAAACAGGTCTTGAGCGTATCCAGCGCGTTGTTGACGGAGGCGAGCACCTGCGCGCCCGTGCCGTCGGCAATGACGAGAGAGTTTTGAGACATGGGATTCCTTAGTAGCCCTTGGCGAGCCAGTTGATGTTGCGAGCCACACCGACACCGGCATTGGTGATCTGCACCGTGAATCCAGCCGTCGTGGGTTGTGCTGGAAACGCAATGACGTCTCCAGCCACGGGGTTGAGGATGGTGATCTGTACGTTCGGTACGATCTGGAACGGCGTGGCGAACACGACCGCTTTGCCCGCCGCCGGAACCGCCAGCGCCGTTCCAGTATCCACCCGGTCCGGCATGTCGACCGAGAAGGTCATGCCCGTCAGGATGGTGGATACGGTCGGATCAGCCGAGATCAGCTTGACCCTGAAGCGGAAACGCCGGGCGATGTACTGCCCCGGTACGAACGGTCGCCAGCCTTGCCAGACGAGGTTGTTCTGGGCGGTATCGATCTCGATCGCCAGGCTCGACTTGCCCGAGAAATTCCCCTGCACGCTCGCCTGCGCCGAGAACACTGGAATCGTCGACACCAGCGCAAACGGCGTATCGGATGCGGCTTGCACACCAACTGATACGTTGCAGGCTTGCGCCGTGCCGATGTCGATCTCGTGCGATACCGGGATCTGGTAATAACCGCCCGTTGCAATCCCGCCGTAATACTCGACCGTGTTGGCGGCAGAGATCAACGGAATGGCCGAGAACAGCGCCGAGCCGCCCAGTTTGACGGCCTGCTCGACCGGATCACGGAAGGCTGGCGTGGTGCAGGTGCCAGCCCAGCCGGTCGCTGCCTCATTCCAGCTAGCCACCACATTCGCAGGCAGGATCGCACCGCCGATCGTGATGTCCACCGGTGTGGCCGAATAGGCCGTCACCCCTTGCGCATTGCTGTAATGCGCGGCCACCCAGTAGGTACCGTTTTGCGCGATGACGAACTCGGTCAGCGGCGTGCGCCCCAGCACGATGGCGGTTTGCCAGTTCGTGCCCCGGCGAATCTCATAATCCACCGTCCGGAAATCTGTCACCGGCTGCCACGACAGCAAGGTTTGTCCGTTGCGATACGCATTGGACAGACCTGTCACGTTCGGCAACGGTGATTTGAGTGCCGCACCGGTCACGTTCCAGGTGATCGGCTGCACTGTATCCAGCGTCTGCTTGGCTCCACCGTAAAGGTTGAACGACAGCAGCTTGAGGTAGACCGGCGTGCCGATCATGTCGGCGGTGAACGGATATTTGAAGATCGCCTTGTCCAGTCGCGCAAACAGACTGCCCTTGTTGTGCGCACCGATGGTCGTGCCATAGGCACCGCGCCGCAGATAAGTGCCGAGGGTGTATTTACCCACCCCGGTCAGCGTGGCCGACTGGAAGGCCAGCAATTCACCATCGACGTAGCAGAGCGTGTTGAGCGCATCGGCATTGGCCTGCGTGCCGCCGGTCAGTTGCCCGCCGGATACCGATATATCCACCGCCAGACTGTGCAGCGTATCGGGATCGCCGCCGGTGGCCATGGCCGCAGTCAGCACACCGTGGCGCGCTTTGCCATGCATCTCGCCCACGCGCTGGTAGGTAGCGTTGTCGCGCGACACCCACACCTCATAGCCGCCCCAGTTGACTCCACCCGAGGTGGCGATCCAGATTTCCAGACCGCTACCAGCGGTGAGCAGGTCGGGCGCTTCGAAGATCACCGGCGCATTGGCGTTGCCCGGCGCTGCGTTGTAGTCGATCTGGAATCCGGTGCCGCCCTGCGTGACATATTTGGCCGCACCCGCCACACCGATCGGCAGTTCCTCGGCGATGACGGACAGCAAACCTTCGGCATCTTCCTCGATGCTGACGATGCGCACCGGCTCGCGGTCGAGTCCCAGTGCGCTGTCGGTCAGGGTCACGATGTCCATCGGTTCCAGCAGCGCGAATTTCCACGGCAGGCGGAACTCGTAATGGTTGCGGACATACAGCCCGCGCTGCAGCATCAGTTGCGCGACATGTCGTGCCACGGCGAGTGTGCAGATCTCCGGTATCTTGACCGGATTGTTCGGGCGCAGGCCGTAGGCCTCGATGTTGGCCTGATCCTTGGCCTCCGCGATCTCCGGGTTGTAGTTGTTGGCCCGGCTGGAAAATTCCACCTGCACCCGGTTGAACGCATCCGATTGCGGCGTGCGCGTGACGATCACCGGATCGGAACCGGTGTCGCCAATGAAGTCGTCGTCTGTAAGGTCGTAGAGCGGGGTGAGGCTGGGTGTGAAGGTCACGCCATTGCCGGTCACCGCCTCGTCGCCATAGGGGATGAATTTCAGTACCCCGTCGGAGAAGATCACCGTCGAGTTGCAGGCCTTGAGCCACTGCGTGATCCATTCAGCGGCGGATTTCTGTGCATCGACCACCGGCGACAGGAAGATACCGTTGGCCACGCAGTAGTTTGAGAACTGCGTCATGCTGCCGAGCTTCGCTGCCGGAAACAGCGCACCGTAGCTGTCGTTGGTCAGGAAGTCTGCAATGAAACTGGCCGGATTCGCATCGACGATGGCGGTGGAATAGCGCAGCTTGCCCGCCATCTCGTAGGACAGGTTGGGCAGGTTGGCGCTGTTGCCGAGATCGAAGTTGCTGGAGCAGACGTAGGCCAGGTTGGGGTAATTCAAATCCTGCCCGGCAAAACTGGTGGTCAGGAACCCCCATGCCGCCTGACCCGGTGCACCGACGTATTGCGTCAGACGCGCCTGCGCCAGCGTCATCACGTTCTTCCCTTGCCAGATGCGCTGGATGCCTGCGACCTGACCTTCGCACAGGCCGATCATGAGCCCTGTGGTGTAGGTATAGGTCGTGTTGCTGCTGGTGCCGCCACCACCGCCCTTGCCACCGGCGCTTTGCGTGGTGGTGTGCGCGATCGGCGTGAAATTCCCGTACCAGATCAGGTTGCCGGAGATGCGGTTCTGGCCATAGAGGATGGGGATGGGATAGCCGAAAGCCGAGGTCTGGAAGCGGATCGCGCCGAGGCGTGTTTCGCTGGTGGCAATGTTCTGTCCGCCACCGCCGAATAATCCGCCCATGTTTATTCCTTGATTCGATAAAACCTGACTGGCCGACCGGCCAGTTCTTCCTCATCCGCGCTGCCGATCACGACGCGGCCTGCCGGACGCCACGCATGGATGATGGCGGGCCAGTCGGTCACGATCGCCCCGTGGGAGAACGTCCGCCCATAGCGCCAGATCGCGATGTCGCCGGACAATGGGGATGCCACGACAGTGCAGTAATGCTCCAGCCAGAGCAGGAAACGTTCTTCCTCCCGGTGCAGCATCCAGTCCATCGGGTAGTCGCCAGTATCAAACGGATCGATCAGGCCCGCCTCGGCATACACACCGATCAGCAACTGGGCGCAGTCGACACCAGCCCCTTTGACGCGCGCCTTGTGGTGATAGGGCGTGTTGAGCCAGCCCTGTGCTGCCTCGATCACGCGGGCGCGCTGTGCATCAGTCATGCTCATCACATCGATGTCTCGGGAACCGGGATGTACGGAAACCCCCGGAAGCGTGTCTTGTTGGCGAACTTGCCGGTGCAGGTGGCTTGTGACTTGTCGCAGCCGGGCCATGCGGTGAAGGTGTCGCCGATGGCGGGCACGTTGGGCCACGGTTGAGAGAACAAAAATGCCCCTGACGTAAAATCCCGCACCGTGCGCGTGATGCCGTTGTTGGCCCCCGAGGTGAACGTCACTGTCCCCAGATCGAACCAGTTGGCCGCGTGCGTCAGTGCCGACGGGAACCAGGTTCGGTTGGCTCCCCCGGTTACCGAGCCGTTGACGGCATAGGCAGCGCGGCTGATGCCGCAGCCAGTGTCGTACAGGGTGTACAGACAGCCTGGCGTGTACAGGTTGCGCGGCATCCTGACGTTGAGTAGTTCCAGATCGGACTTGATCTTGATGCGTGCCTCGGTGCGGCTGACTTGGACTTCCGCCACCCGGCCATTGAACAGCGTGAGCGTTTCGGCAACGGTGCTGCCGAGGTTCATCCAGCCGCGTTCGAGTTTGAGCGATGCGCCATCCAGCACACCGCGCTCGACCTGAGCTAAAAACGGCAGACCGTTCAGAAGATCGGCGGTCGATGCAAAGATGGAAATGTCCAGTGTGTCGACCTCCAGCCCTGCGATCCAGCGCACCCGGCTGCGCTTGAACTTGAGCGAGGCGCTGGCATAGGCATTGCCGCCTGCGGTCAGGTCCAGATCGAAGTCGGTATAGCGCAGCACTTGCCCTCCGATCAGCGTCAGCGTGTACAGGTCGGCCATGACATACGCATTGCCTGCGCCATTGAGCATGGCGAGCAGCGCGGGTGTGGCGGTTTTCATATCAGATGCGGTTGGGAGTGAGGGAGCCGATGAACTCGACCTTCTTGGCTTCCCACAGGGTGTTCATGAACTCGTTTAATTCCATCGCGTCCTGCAGGAAGCGGCAGCGGTAGTAATAGTTGCCGGTCCAGGTCAGGGCGGCAGCATTGATGGGCGCGACGCTGAACGTCACCAGTCCTGTGGCACTGATGGTGTAGCCGGTCGCCTGTAGCACGCCGTTGATATAGATCGAGGGTGCGCCGTTCAATTGGCCGACCGCTTCCAGATTACCGCCATAGCTGCGCATCAACTGAAAGGCGGTTTGCACGCCGTTGCCGGTACCGAAGTTTTGCGCGGTGATGCTGTTGTCGTTCGGGTCCGAATACAGGAATGAGTCGAACGAGCCGCGCACGTTATTGAAGAACGCGACCAGCTGTTGGATTTCCTGATAGCTTGCCGCTTCGCGCAGTACCTCGTAGGACAACCGAAACGTGTAGATCGGTGCCGACATCCACGCGCTGCGGAACTCCTTGCCGGAAACGGCCTTCTGGATGCGGGTCGCCCATTGGGGGGCGCGCACCACATTCCAGGTCAGCCCCGGTAATGCTGGAAAAACATGATTGCTCATGACTAGACGGTTTTAAAGTTTCTGGCCTGCGCACGCAGGGAATCGGCGATCAGGTTGCCGTTGTCCATCAAAAAGCGCTTCACACCTTGAGTATCGAACGTGCTCAGCTGGATGTTGATGGGTTGTTGTCCGCCTGTGCCGGACAAACCACGAATCGTGTCCGCATGCTCAGCAGGCAACACCATCTCGCGCTCGTGCAACTGCGTCATCGGATTCAAGCCCGCCGGAATATCAAAACCTCCGGCAGCCGAGGCGACTACACTCTTCGCGCCCAGCACCAAGGCCATGACCGAAGCAAACGCGGCGGCGGCCAGTCCCCACCCGGCAAACGGAATGGAGGCTTGGGATTGCGCCGCACCCGCTGCGGCACCTGCCGCCTTGGCACCGATTTCCACATTGGCACTGGTGACCGCGATCGACTTGCTGGCGACGGC
>JACPYR010000095.1 GCA_016195965.1 Nitrosomonadales bacterium
GAGCAGGCGTTCCAGCAGGCCGGAGAACACGCCCATGGACTGGTCCAGCCGGGCGATCAGTTCGCTCTGGCGCGGGGTCGGTGAGGTGAGTTTGAGCGCGTCGACAAACAGGTTGGCGGCCGCGACCGGTTGCCGCAGGTCATGTCCCGCTGCGGCGAGGAAGCGGGTCTTGGATAGTTCTTTCTCTTCCAGCTCTTTCATCGAGCCGAGCAATTTTTCCTCGGTTTTTTTGCGTTCGGTAATATCGGTAAATGTCGCGACATAATTTGCGTTGATGCCGTGCTGATCTTTTACCGCCGTGATGGTGAGATATAGCGGGAAAATTTCCCCGTTCTTGCGCCGGTTCCAGATTTCGCCTTCCCATGAACCCGTGTTGTCGATTTGCCGCCACATGGCTGCGTAAAACTGTTCATCATGGCGGCCGGAATGGAATATGCGTGGATTTTTTCCTATGACCTCATCCGGGGTATAACCGGTTACATGGGCGAAAGCGGGGTTCACCCGTACGATCAGTTTGTCGGAATTGGTGATAAACATGCTTTCACGGGATTCAAATGCGGTGGCGGCGATGCGGAGTTCCTGCGCCTGTTTGAGCGCGCGGGTGCGTCCCGTGACCAGCTGCCAGACCAGCAGCGATAGCAGCAGGCTGATCATGACCCCGGTTGCTTGTATGATACGCGGCTCTGCCTTATCAACGTTTTCCTCGAATTGCGGCAGGGAGTGTAAGCGCACGGTCCAGGGATGGCCGGAAAAATCCAAACGACTGGTCGTTTCGAATAACGGTTCTGCAGCGCGCTCCCGGTTTAAACTGCTGTGGTATAGCTGCGCTTGCGGCGATGTGTTTACGCCATCGTAAATTTCCAGGTCGACAAGGTTGGCTTGCTCGCCGATTATGCCGAACAACAGTTCGTTCGCATGGACCGGCGCCTGTATCCATCCGGCGAGATTGGCGCGGCGCTCCGCCAGCGTGGCGTGCGGGCCGCGGTAGAGCGGCAAGTACATCAGGACACTGGGCGGTGCGGACGGGCCGATATCGCGTACCAGCGTGACCTTGCCGGACATCACCGGGTTGCCCGAATCGCGCGACCGCTGCAGCGCCGCGCGGCGTATCGGCTCCGAAAACATGTCGTAGCCGACGATATGCCGATTGGTGCCCGCAAAGGGTTCGATATAGACGATGGGGGCATAAAATTCGCGTTCCCCTTCCGGGAATATCCCGTAATTCAGGTAGCCGGATTCACGGATAGACAGGGTGTGCAAAGCTTTTTCCGCTTGCGGCACGATAGGTGCAAAGCCTATTGCCTGGATGCCGGGATAATAGGTCGCCAGCCGCAGGTTCTTGACGTAATTGTGAAACGCATCCCGGGAAATGTGTTGCGACGAGACATACAGTCCTTCCACACTGCGCAGCACATACATATAGGTAGACAGGCGCTGTTCGATGCTCAGCGTGATTTCGCGGGACAGGTAAGCGAAGTTGTCTTGTTGGGCCTGTCGTGCGGTGTAAAGCGACATGTCCTGCAAAATGTTGGTTGCGATCAGTCCGGCAATAAACACCAGTCCCGGCAGCCATTTATCAAAGTGCAGCTTTGCCATGTCGTCCTTTATGATAGAGGAAACTCACCCGCGAATTTACCGGGGTAGCGGCAATATTGCAATGCCGAGATATTGGGAGGCGCGATGCCTGCATGCCGCAATATCGGATAGACTGCGATTTTATATCGGACAGTGGGCGGCATCATGACGAGAATATGGTCGGGCAGCATATTGGGTGCGCTTGCGCTGTTATGGCTGGCATGGGGCAGTGTGCATGCCGGTGAAATGCTGTTGGCCGACCATCCGCTGGCGGGCAAGATATGGGACACGAACGGCCGCAGCTATATCGACGAGGCCGCGCTGCTGGCTAGGGCCAACGCGGCAGACGTGCTGTTGCTGGGCGAGACGCACGATAACCCGGTGCATCATGCTAACCAGCAGAAGCTGTTGCAAGCCCGCATCGATTCGGGAGCGCGTCCCGCGTTGTTGATGGAGCAACTCAATGTAGAAGACCAGGCGGCGCTCGATCAGGCATTGGTCGGCAGCGATCGCGACGCAGTGTTGCGCCGTGTGATCAAGCTGGTCAAGTTCGCGGATGCCCAGCCCTATCAGCCGCTGCTGGCGATCGCGGTCGATAATCAATTGCCTGTCATCGCCGCGAATGTTTCCAACCAGCATTTGCAGCCTGTCATCTGGCGCGGCTACGCGGCATACGATGCGGGCCAGCTGAAACGTCTGGCCGTCGAGGCAGTGTGGAGCGAGAGCCGCCAGAATTACCTGCTCGCGCACATGGGTGGCGCGCACTGCGGCCAGCTCAGGGATGAATTGCGCGCCGGGCTGACCCGCAGTCAGCGACTGCGCGATGCTTTGATCGCCGATAGCGCGCTAGCGAGCGTGGCGCGCGGCGTGGTCGCGATCGTCGGCAGCGGCCATGCCCGCCGAGATATCGGCCTGCCGCTGTATTTCGCCGCGCGCGCTCCGTCCGCGCGGGTGTTTTCGATCGGTTTTGTCGAAGTCAGTCCGGGAGCGCTGGACCCCAATATTTACGCGGCGGACAGCGCCACCGGCGAAGCGCCCTATGATGTGATCTGGTTCACGCCGCGAGTCGAGCGCGGCGATCCTTGTGCCGATATGGTAAAAGGTGCCGACCTCAAGAAGGGCGGAGAGACGCAGCCCTGAAGCAGCGCGTCACCGGCCGCGCTTGCGCGCTTCGATGCGTTTGACGAACACGCCCATCACTTCGCGGTACAGCGCATCCTTGAGCACGCTGTCCTCGTTGCCGGCGTCCACATTGGGGTTGTCGTTGATCTCGATCACATACAGGCGTCGCCCGACTTGCTTGATGTCCACGCCATAGAATCCATCGCCGATCAGCCTGGCCGCCCTGAGCGCGATTTTTACGACACGGTCCGGCGCCTCGCCGACCGACAAGGCCTCGGTTTTTCCATCGACAAAATCGTGCTTGCGATCATTTTGTTTTCCGGCGCCGTGCAGGATGATCTGCCAGTGGCCGGGCACCATGTGATATTTCGCGACGAACAGCGGGCGCCGGTCGAGGATGCCTACGCGCCAGTCAAACTCGGTGGGCAGGTATTCCTGCGCGACGATCAGCTCGGATTTGTCTAGCAGCCCGTTCACCATGCCGGGCAAGGCTTCTGCCGTTTCCACTTTCACCACGCCCAGCGAGAAAGAGCTGTCCGGCTGCTTGAGCACGCAGGGCAGGCCGAGCGTGGGGATGATCTGGTTCACATTGTCGCGGTGCACCAGCAACGTCTTCGGTGCCGGGATGCGGTGCCGCGCGAGTATCTCGGCAAGATAGACCTTGTTGTTGCACTTCAGGATGGAATCCGGATCGTCGATCACCACCAGTCCTTCGGCGGCGGCGCGTCGCGAGAAGCGGTGGGTATAGTGATTGGCGAAGGTAGTGTCGCGGATGAACAGCGCGTCGAATTCGCTCAGCCTGCCGTAGTCGGCCCTGGTGATGAATTCCACATGCATGCCCAGGGATAGTGCCGCTTTTTCGAATTTTTGCAGAGCCTTCGCATTGGAAGCAGGTTCCGGATTGGCGGGATCGTGCAGGATAGCCAGATTGTAGCGAGGCGCATGCTTTTGCGTCCGCCGCCTGCGACCCGAAAAATATTCGGTGGTGGCCCGAACCGCAATTTCATGAAGCTGCGGCGGAATATCGCTGGCGGCAATCGGGTGCACGCTGCGGATATACCAGCGCTGGTTGCGGCGTTGGAAATCTGCGCGCAACAACGGCGCTTGCAGCAGGTTGAAAAGCTGGCGGCTGAGTTGATCGTGACTGTTCGCCGCGCTGCGGCCAAAGTAGATGTTGAGTTCGAAGGTATCAGCTTTGACCGTAGCCAGCGATTTCTGGATCAGTTCGTCCAGGCCCTCGGTCAGCAGCCTTACCATGTTGCGCGATTGCAGGTCTTCGATGGTGTTCACCAGGGGCAGCGGCTTGTGGCCGCGCGCCTCGGCGAGCAGCGAGACGTAATAGCCCAGGGTCTGGTAGCGGTAGCTCCTGCACAGGTTGAACACGCGGGCAAGGTGCTCGCCGCCATAAGCCGGATCGGACAGATAAGCACGCGCCGGAACGACGGTCACGCCGGGTATGTCCAGCGGCCAGTCGCGCGGGTTATTGACCACGATCAGGATGCTCATGTTGACTCCTCTCGCTGTAAGATCACTCATCCTAAAAACCGCAATTCAAGCCACATAACCAGCCACTTGGCTGCCGTATTTTGGCGGCCTAGTGGAATGGCTAGTAGTTTTATCAGAGATCACAGAGTACACAGAGAGAGCGGCGATTCCACGCGCTTCTATATGCTCACCCCAAAGGTGCGTCAATCTCTTGGTTCAGCCGTTTGTTTTATCTCGGTGATCTCTGTGTTCTCTGTGGCTAACTAAGTTTTTCAGATTCATTTCTCGGTCGGTGTGATCCGCACATCCACCGTCATGCCCAGTTTTAGCGGGGTCGCTTCGAGCAGTGCGATCTTCACCTGGATAATTTTCAGGCCGAGATTGACCGCAGGGTTGTTGGGTTTGATCTCGCGTTTGCCCACATAGTGCGCGATCTCTTCAATGCGCCCCTTGTATACCTTGCCCGGATAAGCGTAGGCGCTGATCTCTGCCGGATCGCCCAGCTTCAGGCGTCCGGCGTCTGTCTCATCCACTTCCGCATTGATGCGTAATCGATTGGTGTCGGCAATCACGACCAGTGGTTTTTCCGGCATCACCACTTCGCCCGCGTCGAGATAGCGCTCAATCAGGACACCGCTGATCGGCGACGTCACGCGGGTCTGGTCGAGCAGCGAGCGCATATGGCGCACGTTGGCCTCGGCCTGGGACACCTGTGCTTCGTGCAACGCCAGCGTCTCGTGGCGCGGACCCGACAGCAGCAACCGCAAATGTTCTTCGGCTTCTGCGACACGCGCGGTCGCAACTTTATAGGCGCTTGCAGAGGTGTCGAGAGTGGCTTGCGATACGAACTTGTCTTTGAAAAGCCGCCCGGTACGGTTGAATTCATTTTCGGCCTGTATCTGTTCGGAATGCACGCGTTGCAGCACGGCTTGTGCCTGTTTGATCTCCTCGTCGCGGGCGCCCGCCGCGACTTCCACGCGTTTGGCTTTTGTCACCGCCACTTCCGCCTCGGCCTGTTGTAATCGGGCAACCAGTTCTTTGGAATCCAGCACGGCGATCACCTGGCCTTTGTCGATGTGATCGCCTTCATAGACCAGAAAACGCTCGATGCGCGCCGTCATCGCGCTGCCGACCTGCATTTCAGCGCCGGGACGCGCCTCGAGTTTGCCTTCCGCTGAAATTGTGTGCACGGATGATTGCGTGCCGGAGGAATTGCTGTTGTTTGATTTGCTCCCGTTGCCGGGTGCGCCGATGTTGTCGGTATGCGGGAACTGATACAGCGCCAGCGCGATGATGGCGGCTGCTGCCGCGATTGCCAAAGGCTTCCATTTCATGATCTCAACCTCCCGTCTTCCAGATGTATTACCCGGTGCGCGACCTCTTCGACCTTGGGATCGTGGCTGACGATCGCTACCGCCTTGTGCAATTCTTGCGCATGGCCGCGCAACAGTTGCAAAATATCGCGGCCTGTCTTTGAGTCGAGATTGGCGGTAGGCTCGTCGGCCAGAATGATGGGCGGGTCGCCGGCCAGCGCTCTTGCGATCGCGGTGCGCTGCTTTTCGCCTCCGCTCAGGTCGCGCGGATAGGCGTGGGCGCGCCGCGCCAGACCGACGCGCGCGAGCAGATCCGCCGCCTCGGCGTGAACCTTTTGTGTCGATCTGCCCTTCATCCTCAGCACCACCTCGACATTTTCCTGCGCCGTCAGCGAACGAAACAGATTGAAGGCTTGGAACACGAAGCCGAAATAGCGGCGGCGGATGTTCGCCAGCTCGCTTTCATCGCACGCGCTGATGTCGCGGCCATGCACCAGCACCTCACCGTCCGTGGGCCGCAGGATACAGCCCATGATGGACAGCAGTGTGGTCTTGCCCGATCCGGAAGGGCCCATGATCAGCAGCACTTCATCCTGCGCCAGCGTGACCGAGGCGGATTCCAGTGCGGCCACTTTTCCGGCGCCTTCGCCATAGGTTTTGCTGACCGCACGCGTCTCCAGTATCGGCTTATCCATATTCATTACTCCCGGAACACCATCACCGGATCGAGCGACTTGACCTTGCGCACCGAGATGTACGCCGCAGCCAGGCAGGTCATGATTACGATCGCAAAAACCACGGCGAACAGCAGCGGCGGCAGCTGCATCGACACTCCCGCGCCGACGATGCCGTGACGCGACGCCAGGGTGACGATTACGCCGATTGCGAAACCGAGTATCGCGCTGACCGCAGCCTGGGTCAGGATCACCAGGTTGATGTCGGAATTTTTTGCGCCCATCGCCTTGAGCGTGCCGTAATCGCGCAGGTGTTCTATTGTTCCTGCATAGATGGTCTGTCCGACGATCGCGCCGCCGATCAGCACTGCGAGTATCGCGGTCAGGAAGAATGCCATGCCCATGCCGGTCTGTATCGTCCAGTAGTTGACCGTGCGGTCGATGAAACCCTGCTTGGTGTAAACATCGTTGTCCGGCAACACCGAGCGCAGCTTCTGTGCCACTGCCTCGACTCGTGCCGGGTCTTTGAGCTTGACGACGATGAACGATATCTGGCCTTCAAAGTCGGTGCCCATCAGGCTCTGGTCGATCTCGTTGAACGAGGTGAACACCACCGGTATTGTGGTGAAACTGAGCGCCTCGCGCGACAACGCGACCAGCTTGAACGACTGTTCCCGGAACAGATTGAGTTCCCAGTTTGAGCCCGGTTCTAGCTTGCCCAGCCGCTGGCGCGAGCTTTCATCCATGATGATGTAATGCCCGCCTTTGACATCGGACGGCTTGCCGGTCGCCATGGACCATGGTCCGCCGATGCCGTTATCCGGATTGAAGCCTATCACCTGCGCCTGCTCGCGGCGACCGTCCGCCAGCTTGAGGAACGCGAACCAGACGTGGATTTTTTCGGCCCATAAAACGTCGTCCAGTGCGCGCACCCGGTTGATGCGATAGGCGGGAAAGGGCTGCGAGAAATCGAAGTTGGGCACGTTCTGCGATACCACCCAGATGTCGGCATCGGTATGGCGCACCACGCTGGTGGCATTGCCCATCATGCCGAGATAGATGCCGACCTCGATCAGCGTCAGCACCGTGGAAAAGACGATGCCGACCAGCGTGATGGCGAGCCTGCCGCGCTCCTGAAATAACATTCTGAAAGCAAGCCACAGCATAAGGTGTGCTCCCGTGCGGTTCAATGCTCCAGGTGCAAGCCGGACTGGTGATCACAGCAAAAAACAACAACCGGTCTGCACGAATCAGTGTTCATTCTACTCTTCGATATGCTGTTATGCCTGCCAGATCAGCCGGTCAGCTTGCCGCTTCAGCTTTGTATCAAACCCCGCGTACAACATTTCCATGTGCGCGCTGATCGCTGCGAATTCCTTGCCGCGCGCCAATGCGACATGCGCCACGTTCAATGACACCGGCAGCAGTTCGATGCGGCACAGCTTGTCATGCTCAAACATCAACAGAAAAAGCGATTGTCATTGATATCGCCCATAGTAAAGGTTACATCGTGCTCTTTAGCAGCTTGCGCAGTGCGGCCAGTGAACGGGTGTTGAGCACATCGGATTTTCCCAGCCAGCCGCGCCGCGCCTGTCCTACGCCATATTTGAGGTTGGCGAAATCGAAGGTGCTGTGCGCATCCGAGTCGATGCTGACCAGCACGCCTTCTTCCCTGGCGCTCTGGCAGTGGCTGTCGGTCAGGTCGAGGCGTTCCGGATTGGCGTTCAGCTCGAGGTAGCAGCCGCGCTGTCTGGCATGGCGGATGATGCGCAGCATGTCCACATCGTAAGGCTCGCGCTTGTCGAGCAGGCGCCCGCTGGGGTGCGCGAACAGCGTGAAGTGCGGATGGTCCATCGCGCGCAGGATGCGCTCGGTCTGTCTGGCGCGCGACAGGTCGAAGCGGCTGTGCACTGCGCCCACCACCAGGTCTAGCCGCGCCAGCACTCCATCCGGCAGGTCGAGGCCGCCGTCTTCGAGGATGTCCACCTCGATGCCCTTGAGCAGGGTGATACCGTCCAGTTCTGCGTTGAGGCGATCGATTTCGTCGCACTGTTTCGCCAGTTGTATTGGATCGAGTCCATGCGCGACGGTGAGTCGGCGCGAGTGATCGGTGATGGCGAGGTACTCCAGCCCCAGCGCCTTGGCGGCCAGCGCCATGTCGCGCAGGCTGTCGTGTCCATCGCTGGCCTTGGTGTGCGCATGCAGGTCGCCGCTGAGCTCGGACAGCTCCACCAATTGCGGCAAGCGTCCGGCGCCGGCCGCTTCGATCTCGCCGCGATCTTCGCGCAGCTCCGGCGGAATGTAGGGCAGGCCGACAGCGCGATACACCGATTCCTCGCTGTCTCCTGCAATTTTCTTTGCACCGCGGAACACCCCGTATTCGTTGACCTTCAGGCCGAGCCGTTGTGCGATGCGGCGGATCGCGATGTTGTGTGATTTGGAGCCGGTGAAGTAGTGCAGCGCCGCGCCATAACTTTGTTGTGCGACGACGCGCAGGTCAACCTGCATGCCGCATTTGAGCAGGATGCTGGCGCGCGTCTTTCCAGCCGAATACACCTCGGCCACCTCATCATAGGCGGTGAAGCGCTGCATCACCGCGCTGTCAGGCGCGGCGGTGACCAGGATATCCAGATCACCGACGGTTTCGCGCCTGCGCCGGAAGCTGCCTGCCACGACCACCTGCTGCACGCCGGGTATTGCTTGCAAAAAGGCTTGCAGCGCTTCGGCATATTGTGCAGCCGTGGCGAGCTTGAAGCGGCGGCTCTGGCTGGCGTGCGCTTGCACGGCCTGCAAAATATTCTGCTCGGTTTTTGCGCCGAAGCCGTGCAGCGCACGGATGCGGCCATCCTGCGCGGCGCGATGCAGTTGTTCGATGGTCTGCACGTCGAGATCGTGGTACAGCGCCTTGACCCGCTTCGGCCCCAGGCCGGGGATTTTCAGCAGCTTGGTGATCGCGGGAGGCAGCTCGCGGCGCAAACGATCCAGCAGGCTGCAATGTCCGGTGGTGATAATTTCATTTATTTTTCCGGAGAGATCGGTGCCGATGCCGGGCAGGCGGGTCAGGTCATCGCCGCGCTCCACCAGCACGCGCGCCTCCTGCGGCAGGTCGCCCAGGATACGCGCGGCATTGCGGTAGGCGCGGATGCGGAAGGTATTTGCGCCCTCAATTTCCAGCAGGTCGGCGATTTCGCTAAAGATTGCTGTGATATCGGCGTTATGGACAGGCATACGGATACCTCCATCCATTTCGGATTGGTTATTTGCGTGAACGCTTGCGCACGGTCTTGGTGTGTTCCGACTCCTGACAGGCGCGGCGGTAGGCCTGCAAGGTTTTCTGCGCGTGGCCCAGCACGCTGCCGCGCGGGTAGCTGCCCGTAGCGTTCGCGTTGCCTGCGGGCAGGCCGGTGAGCAGCGCTATGCCCGCCGTGATGTGCTCGGCTGTGTGGATATGGAACAGGCCTTGTTCGACGGCGGCGACGACACGGCGTTCCAGCATCAGGTGGCGGCGGTTGCGGCTTGGGATCAGCACGCCCTGGCTGCCGTCCAGCCCGGCCTTTTCGCATACGCGGAAATAACCTTCGATCTTTTCGTTGACGCCGCCTACCGGCAACACCTCGCCGTGCTGGTTGACCGCGCCGGTCACCGCGATGCCTTGTTTGAGCGGCAGGCCGGATAGCGCCGAGAGCAAGGCATACAGTTCGGCGCAGGAAGCCGAGTCGCCTTCCACACCGTTGTATTCCTGCTCGAACACGATGGAAGCGTTGAGCGCGAGCGGGGCGTTGCGGGAGAATAGCGCGGACAGGTAGTTTTGCAGGATCAGCACGCCCTTGTCGTGGATAGGCCCGGACATCTCCACCTCGCGCTCGATGTTGAGCAGGCCATCCTCGCCTGCATGCGTGCGCGCCGAGATGCGCACCGGATAGCCGAAACGGTAATCGCCCAGATCGACCTGCGTCAGCCCGTTGAGCTGGCCGATTTTTTCGCCCTGCACGGCGATCAGCAAATCTCCTTCGGCAATCGCCTCCTGCATGCGCTGGTCCGGGTAGTCGTGGCGTTTGATGCGCGCGCTCAGCGCCGCCTCCACATCCCGTTCTTCGATCAGTTGCCCGTTGCGGGCGCCGCACAATGCGGCGCTTTCCATCACCAGCGCCTCGGTGCGGCCGAAGATCGCGCTCTGGCGCGACTGGTCGTCCACATCGCGGTGTCCGTCTTCCAGCAGGCGTGCGACCGCAGCGGCGGAAAAATGCGGCAGCCCCAGATCGCGGCAGGTGTGCGCGAGGAAGATAGCCGAAGCGCGCCGGGTCTCGTCGCTGGACGAAAAGCGCTCGGCAAAATCCACCTTGACGCGGAAATGGCGCGCGAACTCAGGGTCTTCTTCCTGCAATTCGTAATACAGTTCGCGCGAGCCGATCAGCACGATCTTGACGTCGATGTCCACCGGCTCCGGTTCGAGTGAAACGGTCGCGATCGGCGTGAATGTCGTACCCGGTTCTTCGATCTGCAAGCGACCGCTGCGCAAGAAGCGCCGCAGCTTTTCCCACACCAGGCCATCGGCGATCAGGTCGCGCAGGTGCAGCATCAGGAAGCCGCCATGCGCCTTATGCAGGCTGCCGGCGCGTATTCTCGAGAAATCTGTCATCAGCACATCGTTTTCGGTCTGGTATTCGATGCTGCCGAACAGCGGGCGGTACAGCGGATTGTCTTCGACGATCACCGGCGCTCCCTCGCGCCCGTCGTTGTCCACGATCACATTGACACGGTAGCGCGACAGCACCGTGCTCAATGCCTCGCGGCGAATCTCGTCATCGCTATCGGATACCTTAAACAGCTCCAGATTGTCGAGCACGTCGTGCATCACCTGATCCAGATAAGCGCCGAGCTTGACCGTATCCTTGATCTGCTTCTTCAGTCCGATGCGGATTTCCTGCAATTCATGCTCCAGCAGCGGCTTGACCACCTGGCGGCGCAATGCCGCCAGGGCTTCGTTCATCACCCGTTCCATAGGCCGGGTTTTTTCGAAATAACGGGCGATCTCCGCGCGCAGCTCCTGTTCGGCCTGTGCGATTTCGGCTCGACGCTCCTTGGGCAGGGCCAGCACTTCATCCTCGGTATAGGCGCGGCCTTTTTTTCCCAGCAGCGTGAACAGGATATGGCCGGTTTCGCGGTGCATCGTGAAGCTGCGCGCTTCGGCAAATGCTTCGAGCTCGGCGTAGGCCTGACCTTCTTCCGCCTTGTGGGTTTTTTCGATGCGTTCGCTTTCGGCCTTGAAATCCTGTCCGTCCAGACGTAGCGGAATTTCCCGTTGCAGCGTCTTGATCATCTGCGCCATCAGTTGCCGCAGTAGCCGTCCTTGCCCGGCGGGCAGGCGCAACGCGCGCGGGCGTTCCGGCGTGTCGAAGTTATGCAGATAGCACAAGTCGGGCGGTACGGCACGGTTCGCGGCGGTGGCCTGCATCGCCTGCTTGAGCAGCGAAGAGCGCCCGCTGCCGACCTCGCCCAGCACAAACAGGTTGTAATCCGGCTGGTCCATGGAGAGGCCGAAGCGGGCAGCCATCTCCGCGCGCTCCTGGCCTATCCAGGGCAGCGTCTGCTCCAGCAATTCGGATGTATCGGAGAATCCCAGCGTGTCGGGGACGATGGTGAGGCGCAGCTCGGCGGGTGTCAGTTCAGATGTCGGCATATTATTTTTCAGCTTGTGTACCGGGCGATCTCGTCTGTTTGGAATTAAACGCCTTATGCGGATTTATCGCAACAGGGATTTGCGAGATGGGTAACGTGAAATTCGCGTAGCGATTCGTTTGCCCCCTCTCCCTCCGGGGGATAACCAGCGACTTGTCCGCTTGCGGATTTAGTCGAATGGCTAATAGTTTTATCAGGGTTGGGGTGGGGGAGTACAAAGTTAAATCCGCCGGAGGTAGTCCGGCAGCCAAGTCCGTTAGTGGTGAGGTATCAATCCATGAACGACAACATACGACATCAAAGTCGCGGGGTGCTAAACCGCCGATCATGCAGAATGCAAAGCGCCAATTTCCTCTTTCGCACCGGTTTTACCTTACACCAAACTGAAAGCTCCCGTTAGTCGGCGATTGGTCACCCTTTGTCCGCATTTCAATTGCAGTTGTATAAAAAATCAATATTGTGCGCCTGGTCGTACGGCAAGTTCATTTCATGCCACTCACGTTGGACATCACAGCGAACGGGTGCTGAGCTTGACGAACAACAAGTTCGAATAATCAAGGAGCGAAATGATGGTTACGCCAACGTTAAATGCAACAAGATTTGTTCAATCTGTCTCACTGACCCTTGCGCTGTATTTTTCTATCATCGTGATTTTGTCGATGACTATGATCAAGCCGGCTCATGCCTCGGGAAATGTTTTTCCGATTCAAGCCCCCAACAATGTCGGCTTCTTGCCCGCTTATATATTACAGTTCTTGTCTGTATCAGGGACTCTGGCTGAAATGCAGGCTGCCTATAATGCTTGGTTAGCTCTGCCTACTACTGTTTGCCGTAACCAGTATGGCCCCGTCAACTGTGGTGATATCTCCCCATTTTCCAGCGTGGTTACTGGGCCATTTTACACGCTATGTCCTGCGGGATATGTGAGTGGCGGGCATGACTGCCATCTGATATACCCGATATCAACATGTCCACCCCATTCCACCGGCGCGCCCGCCACCAATCCGACTTCTTGCACCTGTGACGACCCCTATGTGCCCGACCCTACACACTCAAATTGTATTTTGGATCAATACACGCTCTCGTTGCGAATCGTGCCCGGGCAAGTTGAGCCTGGCAAGCAGGCAACTGTCATCGCCACAGTCATCAACACCGTGACCCAGAAGCCCGCAGCGGGCGTGGCGGTGAGCATCAAGGTCGATGTGGATGCTGGCACTGGCGGGCACGCTCATCATGACGCTGCTCGCCCAAAGGGTTCCCTGAGCGGAGGCGGAAGCACCGGGCCGGACGGCACCGTCAGCTTCACCTTCATGGCACCGGAGGTGTCCGGCACCCACACCTTCACCGCTCAATGCGACAGCCCCACCTGCACCAACAACCCGGTAACGGCCAAGATTAAGGTCAAGGTGGATGGGTTGGAGCTGATTACGGCTTCGCCTTACTATGCGCTCCAGGATTCGGCGGGAAAGGTGATCGGTGCGGTCAAGAACAAGCATTCAGATAACCACTACCTGACGAACGCTGCGATAAAGAAATTGAAGGATTTTGCTGAAAGATATAATGGCACCGTTCTTCCCGGCGCAAAGTTATACCTCAATGACGCCAGCTTGGTGTGGGGTGGGCTGTTCGACGTGGGGAGCACCCCCTGGAAATCGCCGCATACCGCGCATGACCGGGGAAGGTCAATCGACATCCGCGCCGAAAACAGCGGCGGCCAGTATGAGGGCGCGGTGCCGTTTGCATATTTCGACGACACCATAAAAGCGGCTGCGGACGCACATGCCAGAGCAGCGCTGCACTGCCAGGGCAGCATAGTTACAGCAGTTTGCTTGGGCATACCATACAACCGTCACTTCCATGTCGACTTTTAGGAGACCGCAATGAAAACATCCCGCAAGCTGTTAACCGGCATCGCGACATTGGCAATATCGCTTCATGCGCACGCCTATCCGGGCGAAAGCATCGTGCTCGATCCCGCCACCGGGAATTACACCATCACCTACCGGGGCGACTCGAATTCGACCGACCTGTCGCAGACGGTATTCGTCCCCTCCACCAAGGTCGTGCCGTCCATCCGTTCCGGTTTCCACTTGGGGGAAAAAAGCGCTATCGTCTACCGCTATACCGTGTCCAACGGCACAACGGCGAAACAGGCCATCGTCAGCGTGGTGCTGGACCAGATCATCGACCCCATCGTCGGCGAGTTGCCGTTTCCACTCGATCAAAATGAAACTAAGGAAAATATTGACGCATACAGAGCGGCTACCAAGGCAGCGCTCTCTACCCCAGCCAACTGGTACGGAAGTATCATTCGTGTAACCAACGAAGACGGTAGCAAATTGAACCGAGTCGCTTGGAGGCCCAAACCCCCGATTAGAATGGGTGGCATTCCGGCCGGTCACACGTTAACCGGCTTCGGTTTCAGCAGCGTGGATTTGCCGGGCGTAGGGCCGTCCCAGATGGATGGTTTGGGTGAGGTTCTTGGCTTTCCCGACGAAGGGCCGATAGAAAGCAGCGCCATCAAGGCTGAACTGGACCGGATACGTGACAACGACTTCGTCACTCGCCCCGCCGCCGTTCCCACCATCGCCGTGCCTGTGCCATTCAACGCCGCCGTATTGCTGGAACGCATCCAGACCCAGATGCACACCTGGATAGGCATGAAGCTGCTCGACCCAACCTTCTCATCCCAGCTCGACCGCTACTTCCAGTCCGCGATCAGCGCCTACCGCCTGAACCAGCCCAAGGTCGGCAAGAAACAAATCGAGACGATGCGCGAACTCATCGAAAAAGAGCACCAGGACCTGGGCCACGACGAGGAACATGACAGCGACAAGAGTCAGGAGAAAAACGACGACAGGCAATCCGCGCTGATCGGCCGCCTAGCCGCTCGCGTGTTGGACTTCGATCTCAAGTATGTATTGAAGCGCATGGATGATGATGAAGATCGTGGACATAAAAAATAGCCTGTGCTTATAAACACTAGCGAGATGATAGAACGTCCGCTATCAGGAAATGCAAAGACAGCAAAGTGTCGTTAGCAGAAACTTGTGAACGACTGCAAAGGTGGGCAACTTGTTGCCCACCCGATTTGAGGTTTTGGGTTTCGCTTTTTTCCCCTGTGCGCCGCCGAGTCGCGCAGGCTGGTCAGGGGATGTCGGCGAGGAAGCTTTGCATAGCCAATCGACTAAGCTGGCAAATGACGCCAGCCAAGTCGCTGGTTATGTTTAAGCACGTGGACGGGTAGCGGATCGTGCGAGTTCCGCAGCCGCCTGACCAGTCGAGCAACGCAGGGTACCCCGCAGGGGCGGGAAACCGGGGCGGCGTTTCTTTAGTTCCTTTCTTTAGCCGGATAAAGAAAGGAACCGGCGTGCGGGGCCGCACCCCGGGACTTTGATTTTGCATGTTGTTGTTCATGGTTCGATATCTAACCACGAACGGCCTTATTTTTGCGGATCAATAGTTAGGATCATATGCCATGCCTCCAGCTTCTGTTCATATCGCAACGACGCATGCGCCGGGCTGGTCGAAGGCAGTCGCTGATAATGCAGCGACAGATGTTCGAGCGATGGCAGGACATGCTTGCGGAAGCATTGTTCGGCCATCGCGCCATTGAAGAAGACCTGGGTGATGTGCGGATGTTGGGCGAAGAAGTCCGCGAAATCGTTGGCGCGGATCGAGTCCGCCTCGATGTCGGCATCCAGGCTGCCGTGGCGCGTGCAGCAGGCGAGCACATCCCATAGCGCGATGCCGGCGGACTTCAGTTTTCGGATGCGCGTTTGATAGGGCAAGGCTGGGGCTGCGCCGACCAGCTCGCCCATAATGGGCCAGAAAGCGTTGCGCGGATGCGCGTAATATTGCCCGGCGCGCAGCGATTCCTTGCCCGGCATGCTGCCGAGTATCAGGATATGCGCGCTTGGGTTTTCGATAGGCGGGAAGCTCTGGACTTGTGGCACGTCGGTTATAAATGCTGTGAGAACCAGTCTGCCGCGTGATTTGCCGCCTGTTGCAGCGTGCCGGGTTCCTCGAACAAATGCGTCGCACCGGGAATCAGCACCAGTTCTTTTTCGCAGTTGAGCAGCGCATCGGCCTGCTGGTTCAGCTCGATCACGCCGTAGTCCGCCGCGCCTACGATCAGCAGTGTCGGCGCGGTCACGCGACGCAGTGCGATTGCTCCGGCCAGGTCGGGGCGTCCGCCGCGCGACACCACGGCGGCGATCTTGCTGCCCATTTGCGCTGCGGCCTGTAACGCCGCAGCCGCACCGGTGCTGGCGCCGAAATACCCAAAATGCAGGGCTTGCGTGCCCGGATTGTTTTGCAGCCACGCAGTCGCCGCGAGCAGGCGTTGCGTGAGCAGCGCAATGTCGAAGCGCGTCTCATAATTCTGATCTTCCGCGCGCGTCAGCAGGTCGAACAGCAGCGTGCCGATGCCGCGTTGCTGCAGCACTTCGGCGACAAAAGTGTTGCGCGGGCTGAAGCGGCTGCTGCCGCTGCCGTGGGCGAACAGTACGACGCCCCTGGTAGAGGGCGGCAGGATCAGTTCGCCATCAAGTTCAACGTGTCCTGCTGGAAAATGAACGGTACTCATGTTGTTCCTCCCTTCACGATTGGGATGCGTTGCCAGCCAATTTCGATTTTGGCATGGCGATCCCATAGCTGGAATGCGGGCAGATATGGAACCAGAGGGGCGGCGGTGATATTCCCCCCGATTGCGCTAGCCTGTCCTGATGAAACTACTAGCTAATCCACTAGGCTGTTAAAAGCCAACAGCCAAGTGGCTGGTTATGAGCCTGTCGCAGGACTCCATCCGGGCTGCCTGTTTGGCTGCGCCAATGGCTGGGAAATCAATTCACGGGCAATTAATGGCCGGGGAAAAAAACAAATCCCAGCACACCGAGAATCAAAACCATTGCGATGAAAAGCATGATGCTGCGCCAGATGTTGCTCATGATATTCTCCTTTCCAGAATAGGTCATGCGCCCTGCGCGATCATTTTCACGCCATGACGCCTGACATGACAACGGGAATGCGCCGCGCGCCGAAGGCCTGGCCGAATTTCCCGAAACGTCCGGCGATCTGTGCGTTGCAATCCGGGCAGTGGCCGTCGGGGGTGAGGCGGTAATTGTTTATTTCATACCAGTCGCGTTCGATCAGCTTGGCGTGGCAGGAAGGGCAGAATGTGGTGTCGCCCTCGATGTTGTGCACGTTGCCGGTATAGACGTAATGCAGCCCGGCATCCAGCGCGATGTTGCGCGCGCGGGTCAGCGTGGCCGGAGGAGTTGCCGGAACATCGGCCATTTTCCAGTCCGGGTGGAACGCGGAAAAATGCAGCGGCACGTCGGGGCCGAGTTCCTGGCTTACCCATTTCGACAGCGCGGCGAGTTCGGTGTCGGAGTCGTTGTGGCCGGGAATCAGCAGCGTGGTGATCTCCAGCCAGCAATCGGTTTCGTGATGCACGTAAGCCAGTGTGTCCAGGATCGGTTGGAGGTGCGAGCCGGTGAGCTTGACGTAGAACTCGTCGGTAAACGCCTTCAAGTCGACGTTGGCGGCGTCCATCTTGGCGTAGAACTCGCGGCGCGGCGCATCGTGGATGTAGCCCGCGGTGACCGCAACGGTCTGGATGCCGTGGGCATGACAGGCATCGGCGGCATCCATCGCATATTCGGCGAAGATCACCGGGTCGTTGTAGGTGAACGCGACGCTCTTGCTGTCGTATTTTTTGGCTGCCAGCGCGATGGCTTCAGGGGTGGCACGGTCCATCAGCCTGTCCATGTCGCGCGACTTGGAGATATCCCAGTTCTGGCAGAATTTGCAGGCGAGGTTGCATCCTGCCGTGCCGAACGAGAACACGCTGGAACCGGGATAGAAATGGTACAGCGGTTTTTTCTCGATAGGGTCGATGCAGAAACCCGAGGAGCGACCGTAGGTGGTGAGCACCATTTGCCCGTTTGCGACGCCGCGCACGAAGCACGCGCCGCGCTGGCCTTCGTGCAGCTTGCAGTCGCGCGGGCACAGGTCGCACTGGATGCGTCCGTCATCCAGTTTGTGCCAGTATTTTGCCGGGTAGCGTTCGGCAATGCTGATAGCTTCATCCATGTTGGTTCTCCTTGTCGCGTCTTTGCTAAGGTAATGTGGAAGCGGCTTTAGCCACGAAGAGCAATCGCGGCTGAAGCCGCTCCCACAGTCAGCTTCATTCCTTCCATTTGGTCACGGTATAGCGCGACAGCTTCACGCCTTCGGCCCAGAAGTCATCGGGCAGCCCGGCCTTGCGCTTTAGCATCGCGAGAAATTCGCGCGGCTGGGAGAGACTCTCCCATACCTGCGGCAAAAAAGTGCTACGGTATCTTCCGTACTCAAAAAAGATTCCGTCTATATTGGGGCGCAGTTGTGCCAGCGCATCGGCTTCATCGCGAATTTCCATCTGCTGGGTAGGCGAGAGCAATGAAATCTCGACGCGGGTGATGACCAATTCATCGACGGTCAACGGCATGAAGCGCGGATCGCGCAAGGCGGCGGATACGGCGTTGCCTTTGACATCGGCCAGCAAGGGCCGGTGCGCCTGCAACGAGCCGATGCAGCCGCGCAGTTCGCCATGTTGTGTCAATGTGACGAAGCATGCGCCATGCTCGGCCAGCCACGGTGCGGATTCGTCTGCTGCGTGCGACGCGCTCAACGCGTTCGCAATCGCGGCTCGCGCAATGGGTAATAGAATTTTACCTCGATCAATGAGCATGGTTATTTTCCTCCGCAGTGAAGGCGAACGATGCGTAACCCACTACCTGATCGCGCGAGCCAGCGGTGTCGCCGGAGTTGCGCAGATCGAGCAGGTGGGGCGTGAGGCGATGGCGCCGTGCTGCGACGATCAGGCCGCTGATAGGCGTGCCGCCGCAGGCCTGTTCGTGTGCGATCGGCTGGTGCAGCTCCAGGATGGATTGAGCGGTTTCATTGTCCACGCGTTTGGCGGTGGCGTAGGGCAGGTAGTGGGAGAGGTCGGAACTGATCACGATCAGCGTTTCATCGCCGCCCCATACCCTGTCCAGCACCTCGGCGACTTCTTCCGGTGTCGTGCTGCCGACCGCCAGGGGCAGCAGCGTGAAATCCGACAACACGCTTTGCAGGAACGGCAGTTGTACTTCCAGCGAGTGCTCGAGCGCATGAGCTGGCGCGTTGACACTGACTTGCGGCAGGGCTGCGATGGCGCGTGCACCGGCAATGTCCAGCATCACGCGGCCCAGCGGCGTGTCAAAAGCATCTGCTTCTGGCAGCGCCAAGCCGCGCACCGCTACGCGATGGGTGGGGCCGAGCAGCACCACGCGGCGGATGCCATGTGAGATCGTATGGAGCGCGGCATATGCCGTGGCCGCGATCGCCCCGGAATAGACGTAACCGGCGTGGGGAACGATCAAAGCTTTGGGACCGAGATTGAACGGGCGCGCGTCAAGCAACAGCTGCCGTACCTCATCGGCAAGCTGTCTGGGTTCCGCCGGGTAAAACAAACCTGCAACGGCAGGGGGGCGAACGTTGGACATGGCAACCTCTCTTCACGCAATGTACGTAATATGAGGATGGGGCGGGCAGAATCAAGGTGCATCACAAAAAACGCTACGATAGCTCCTGTGCAAGAAGTGTCTTCCTTGCCGGACAGCACCGGAGTAGCATAGCCCGAATGCAATTCATTGAATAGGGATGGAAGGTTAAACCCAATGGGCATCTTTGGAAACTTATTCGACCATCGTGTCGAGCAGCCTGCATTGTTGCCCGCCATCGAGCGGGCGGTGTCTGTGGTCGAGCCGCTGCTCAAACAGGTGGGCGGTTATCCGGACAATTACCGTAAACCCGTTGCGGCTGCGCTGGAATATGCGCACTTGCTTGCGGCCAAGGTGCCCGGCCCGGTGACGGTGGATCGCAGGGCATATGCCAGCGACGACTTTGTACATGCGTTGTTTCCGGATATCGGCACGGTCGCAGAGGCGATCCGTTCCAGCCAGGCCTTGCAGGATTACCAGCGCGATTTTCCCGCCAGCGACGAGTTATATGCCCTGATGGGGATGCGACGCATCGAAAAGAGCGTGGTGGGAATGGAGTTGTCCGGACTTACGGTGCAACGCGATGTGCTGCAACAGGCGGTCTATTTCACCAGCCATACGATAGATCATCCCGCGCCCAGCGAACAGCAGGCCAGAGAGCTGGCCGCGATGAGTTTCTTTGACAGTCTGGTGCGCAAGGTAAAAAAACGGGTGGAACAACGCAAGCGGGACAAGCAAGCACAGCTGCTGGAAAAAGAGCTGCTGACGGCGCAGTTGCATATGGCGAATGGCCGGGACAGTACGCTGGAACATCAGCTGGCCGGGATGGTGGACACCCTGCAGACTACCGTCAGTTCGCTGGAGTTAAGCCATTATGCGGCAGATTTCGACGCCGTACTGCTCCATCCCGAGGAGCATCTGAGCCTGAAACAGACCGCTATCACGCTCGATAGCATGGGTATACGGCGCGCGGCAGACGATGTGGATCGGGGCAGGGCGCTCATGTTCAACGATCTGATCGGTTATGACCGGCGCGATTGGACCGTGACCATGGTGCGCTGCAGCAATTTGCAGAATGAATCATTCGCAGAAAAGCTGGATAAGGCCTATCGGAGGCTGGCGATTTGATGGGTAGATTGTTTGGTAGCACGGTAGGGCGGATGAGCAAAAGGCGTTATCCGCCCTACCGCTTCCACCTTAAGCGCCGCCCATTAATAATGAAGAGCGCAATAGGCCAGCGGCTTGTCGTCCCGGTATGGTGAAAATACTTGCAGTTTCAACCGGCTGTCCAGTTCCGCTGTCAATGGCTTGACCTTGTTCGCAATATCGACGCACAGGCTTCTTGCCGCTTCGTCATTGGTGTTGATCACGATGTTGACGGTGTTGTCCCGGTCGTTGAGGGCGCATTTTTTGGTGAGGCCAGTATCCAGTATTGCACCGCACAATCTATTCGTCTCATCTGTCGCAGCCGAATGTGTTTCGGATTTTCCGCAGCCGCTGAGCGTCGCGGACAAGGCGGTTGCCGTGAGCAATACAAGCAACGAGGCTGGTCGTTTCAACAGTGCGGCGCTGTTCGGAATGGGCATTTTGAATTGCATTTTTTATCCTTAAGCCATAGTTAAATCCGCAGATTACACAGATTTACGCAGATTTTTATATGGTTGCAGACTGTTTTGCGCTCACCATATGGATTGCTCCGGCTATATTGATATCCAGTGGTTTAATCTTGTGTAATCGGCGCAAGCTGCGGGCAAATAGGTTTTTTAGGTTCATTAACCCAGCAAATGTTTCACATGATTGCGTTCTTCGATCAGCTCGCGGTAACTTTCTTCCATGTGCTGGCGTCCCAGTGCGCTGATCGGCAGCCCCTGCACGATATGGTAATGACCGTTTTTGCAGGTGACCGGGAAGCCGTAGATCACGCCTTCCGGGATGCCATAGCTGCCGTCGGACGGCACGCTCATGGTCACCCAGTCGTTGTGGTGCGAGCTGAGCATCCAGTCGTGGATGTGCGTGACTGCGGCATTCGCCGCGCTCGCCGCGCTGGACAGCCCGCGCGCTTCGATGACCGCTGCACCGCGCTTTTGCACCGTGGGGATGAATTCGCGTTCCACCCAATCCTGATCCGGCAAAATGTCGCGCACCAGGCGACCGCGTATCTCGGCGTGGTCGAGGTCGGGATATTGGGTGCCGGAATGGTTGCCCCACACGACCATTTTCTTGATGTCGCGGATAGGCTGGAACAATTTGAGCGCAACCTGCGCAATCGCGCGGTTATGGTCGAGGCGCATCATCGCGGTGAAATTGCGCGGGTCGAGATCGGGGGCGTTCTTCATCGCGATCAGCGCGTTGGTGTTAGCCGGGTTGCCTACCACCAGTACCTTGACGTGGCGCGCGGCATATTCGTTGAGCAGCTTGCCCTGCGCGGAGAAAATCGCGCCGTTTGCTTCGATCAGGTCTTTGCGTTCCATGCCCTTGCTGCGCGGGCGCGCGCCGATCAGCATGGCGATCTCGGTGTCCTTGAAAGCCACCTTGGGATCGTCGGTGATGATGACTTGTTGCAACAGCGGAAAGGCGCAATCTTCCAGTTCCATCACTACGCCGCGCAGCATTTGTTGCGCCTGCGGCAAATCCAGCAATTGCAGGATGATGGGTTGGTCGCGTCCCAGCATGTCGCCGTTGGCGATACGGAACAGCGTGGCGTAGCCGATCTGCCCTGCGGCTCCGGTGATGGTGATGCGGACGGGTGCTTTCATGGTGACCTCATGTTAATCAACGGTGGGCGAATCATAATTCTTTTGCCCGTTCTCTGCATGGCGAATATAAGCGGCCCAAAAACCAGCCCAATATGTGGTATGTGATTTGTGTAAAAGCAGTAATGCCCCCTGTCGATTTACAGAGGCACGGAAGGCGAGTGGCTTCGATTGCAGCGCGAAGTGCGCAAAGACAGGCAGTTCATCAAGTTTAGAGTTATGTGGAAATGATACTGACCCGTACTTGTATGTTCGGTCGCCAAGTTTGATCGTTCACTTGGCATGCCCAAGCCTCAAGACGGGTCAGATGGATCGGATAGCGATTTCACCATCAATCATCGGGAGTGGTAATGGCGTAGGTACCAACACCGCCCCTACCCGTTCCCAGTGCTTTGATTCTGGTTCCCGGTGGAATACCATCTCCCGACAGTTGGGTGCCCACCTTCAAACGTCCGGAAGTGATGGTCGTTACGTTCAACGTATTGCCGGAAATAGTGCCGGCCATGACCAAGCGATCCTCGCGATCAGCAAGTTCGCTACGATCATGATTTTCTGCTGCGGAGCCGCTATCGTCGTTATCGCCCGAGGTAGCGCTCAATACCGGGGCGGTGGCAGCGGGAAGCAGAGTCGTGGGCGGGCATAGTGCCATTCCGGGAGGAGGAAGCACACCGCGAGGCATTGAAGTCACACCCGGTGGTAGAGGAAAACATGTAGATGTGATAGTTTGTCCGAAAGCAGTGGAAGTACTGGACAACATGGTTAGAAAAGCAGCGGTCACCATGTATTTTGGAATATTGCCTGCAGCTCGTTTAGCGATGTTCATAGCATAACTCCTATCAAATTGGATGCATGTACATTCCATGCAATTTCACAATAAGGCAGCGCTAAGCTTATTGCAATTACGGAAAGATAAGTGGGATACCCTGAAGATGGACGGCGCTTGTCAATCGTTCAGCGGCATTTTTAACCGATAAGCGGTCATCGGGAATTGCGATGGATGAGCA
This sequence comes from Nitrosomonadales bacterium, assembly GCA_016195965.1. Classification (GTDB taxonomy): domain Bacteria; phylum Pseudomonadota; class Gammaproteobacteria; order Burkholderiales; family Gallionellaceae; genus Gallionella. Next base: position 23,132 of record JACPYR010000095.1, read on the forward strand.
GTATGGGGCCGATGAGAAATAACTCACTCCAGCAACCCCAGCATCGCTGCCTGAACGGCAGCGGCGGTGCGGTTTGGCGCCCCCAGTTTTTTTGTGGCATTGTTGGTGTGGAAATTGACGGTGCGCTCGGAGATATTCAGGATATCGGCGATTTCGTTCGATACCTTGCCCTCCGCCAGCCAGCGCAACACCGCTATCTCCCGGTCAGTAAGTTTCGCTCCGGCGCCGGGCAGATAGTTCTCAATCAGATAAGGCGACAAACCCTGATGGGCGATGTTGGCCAGCCAGATAATCCTGGTTTTTTTCTCTTCGACTTCGGCCGCAGATATGGCCCGGTTATGAGCCGACAGGTTCAACAGGCCGGCCACACCATGGGAGCCGCGCGTAGGCTGCGAGACCCCGGAAAGCGCTCCTGCAGAGCGAGCCGCATGCAACACTTCGGGATCGCGGGCAAACCGCTCATCTGCTGTCCAGATTATCAATTCCACCGAGCTTAACGCTTGTTGGATCAGCGGATCGATGCTCACATAATCGGCCCGTTCGTAGGTTTGCTTCAAGATTTCCGGATAATTGGAAATGGCCATGCCCGTTGGATTGGTGACAGGTAACGGAGCGCGCATCGCGAAAGAGCAAAATTCGAAGCCCATTTCAGCGGACCATAGTGCTATCTTTCCGAACATCGTTTGCTCGCAATCGATGAAGCGCATCTCCTTCAACTGATATTTCTGCCACATCTCCACGTCTCCCCGCGCCCCAATTTATTCAAACGTTTCAATATCTAACCTGTCAATTCTGACAGCTACCCATCGCATTTGAATTATAGTGCAATGGCATCCGTGGCAGATTGCTTGTGCAGCCCATACAAGGGAATATCTACAAGCTCTTCAACCCCAAGCAATTTATAGATTTTCGGAGAAGGATAGCGTACAAATGAAAGCAGGTAGCGCCAGGAAAGTCGCCTTCAGGCAAGTGGATGTTTTCACCTCTGTGCCGTTCATGGGCAATCCGGTTGCGGTGATTCTCGATGGAGAAGGCCTTTCAACTGGGCAAATGCAATCCATCGCCAACTGGACCAACCTGTCGGAAACCACTTTCGTGTGTGCGCCTACACATCCGGACGCTGACTACCGCCTGCGTATCTTCACGCCGAGGAGCGAGCTGCCCTTCGCCGGGCATCCGACCTTGGGCAGCGCGCATGCGCTGTTGCAACAGGGCTTGCAGCCCCGCACACCCGGCAGGCTAGTGCAGGAGTGCGGCAAGGGATTGATCGACTTGCGCATAGTTGGGCATAGTCTGTTTTTTGCATTGCCTCAACCGGTATTCGCCGCGCCAGATGCAGCGCAGCTTGCTGCCGTGGCTGAGGCGCTGGGTGTGCAGGCAAGCGGGATCGTTTCAAACGCGATCGTCGATGTTGGCGCAGTCTGGCTGACCTTGCAGTTGCCGTCCGCACAAGGGGTGATCGGACTCAAGCCAGACATGGCAAGACTGGCGGCGCTAGGTTGCGCCCAGTACATAGGCGTGACCGTGTTCGGGCTTTATGAGGCAGGCAATGCGGCTGTCGAAGTGCGCTCGTTCGCGCCGGCATGCGGCGTGCCGGAAGACCCGGTCTGCGGCAGCGGCAACGGTTGCGTGGCGGCGTTGATCCGCCGCCATAAAATTCTGCCGGTGTCGGCCTATACTGCATCGCAGGGGCGCTGCCTGGGGCGCGATGGCTATGTGCAAGTTGAGTTCGCTGCCGATGGCAATATATGGTTGGGCGGCAACGCGGTGACTTGCATCGAAGGAAAAATAACGGCCCGAGCTTGATACTCCCCGGAAAAAATATGATGGGCAAATTATTGCGCGTCTGGGCGTGACTGCGCAAAAGTGCGTAGGTGCTCAATTAGAAGGTCAGGGTTTTGGAGTGTTTTTGTTTTTAAGGAGTCGAATATGTTTGCCGTGCTGATCTTGCTGGTTGTCATCGGAGCCAGTTTCCCTTATGTAGCACCCGAGAAAGCCACCCATTTAGCGCTCAACGTTGAGCGCTATCGCGCTGACCTCGTCCGCAAGGAAATCGAGCTGCCTAGTGGCTTGCACTATGTCTATCTGGAGGGCGGTCAGGGCGAGCCGTTGATGCTGCTGCACGGATTCGGCGCAAACAAGGACAACTTCACAAGGGCCGCGCGCTTCTTGACACCGCACTATCGCGTGATTATTCCCGACCACATTGGTTTCGGCGAATCTTCCCATCCGCAAGAGGCCGACTATTCTCCGCCAGCCCAAGTGGAGCGGCTGAGATCGCTGGCGCAAGCTCTAGGCATCAAGACTCTTCACCTCGGCGGCAGCTCTATGGGTGGGCAAATCGCCATGACCTATGCGGCGCACTATCCGGACGAAGTCAAAAGCCTTTGGTTGCTCGGCCCAGCCGGGGTGTGGAGCGCCCCCGAAAGCGAGGTATCCAAAGCCATTGTAAAGACAGGGCATAACTTCCTGCTGGTCAAAAACGAAGACGATTTCGCGCAGACATTTTCGTTCGTAATGAGCGATCCTCCATTCATTCCCAGACCTATGCTTGATGTGATGGCGCAGGAACGCATCGGGAATTTCAAACTGGAAGAGCCCATCTTTCAACAGATCGCCGCCTATTCCGTCGAAAATGAAATCGCAGGGCTGGCCACCCCGGCGCTGATCGTGTTCGGCGATCAGGATCGCGCGATTCCCGTCGCCACTGCAGAAATACTGCACAAGCTGTTGCCGCATTCGCAGGTCGCCATCATGCCGAGAATCGGCCATCTACCGATGCTGGAACAACCGCAGCAATGCGCTGACGATTATTTGCAGTTTCGCTCAGTTTTGCGTTGAACGATAACCTTTGGGGTCTACCGTAATGACTACTGTCACAGAGCACTACGAAAATCATCTGGCCCCAGTCTACCTGTGGATGGCAGGAGGTTTCGATGCCGCTGTTGCTCGCGGTGCGACTGAAATCGCGGCCATCTGCCCAAATGAATCGAACGGTCTCACCGCCGTCGATCTCGGCTCAGGTTTCGGCATGCATGCCATCCCGTTGGCCCGTCGTGGCTATCTGGTGCTCGCCATCGATAGTTCTCCGATATTGCTCGATACACTTCGAGATCATGTCGCCACGCTACCAATCCGAACCGTGGAAGATGATCTGCTGGCCTTTCAAAAACACCTGAATCACAAGGCAGACCTCATCCTGTGTATGGGCGATACGTTGACCCATCTGTCAGGATTGACGACCGTCGAGCAATTATTTTCGCAGGTCGCAGAGTCGCTGCAGCCGGGTGGCCAGTTCATCGCGACCTTCCGTGACTACACCACCTCCATACTTGAAGATAAACGCTTCATCCCGATAAGGAGTGACGACGATAGAATATTGACCTGCTTCCTTGAATACTCTCCCGACTACGTTACCGTCCACGATGTGCTGCATGAACGAAATGGTTCTGCCTGGCAACTGCGAGTCAGCGCCTATAGAAAACTCCGGCTATCGCCGGGATGGGTTACCACGTCGCTTCAAGCCAGAGGATTTACGGTTCGCATCGAACCAGGACTTGCGGGCATGATCCGCGTTACCGCAACGATGGACCAACAATGAAAAAACTTTCGCCTCATTGGCAAAGCACTATATTCGGCATGCTGGGTGTGCTGGGATTTAGCCTTACGCTTCCCGCGACGCGATTGGCAGTTGCCGAACTCGATCCAACTTTTGTCGCTCTCGGGCGGGCAATCGTTGCGGCTGTCTTGGCAGGAATTGCGCTCGCGCTGGCACGTGCCCCTAGACCGTTCGGTATGCAATGGCTACGCTTGACTGGGGTCGCCATCGGCGTAGTGATCGGCTTTCCCGTGCTTTCGACCTGGGCGATGACCACGGTGCCGGCGGCTCACGGCGCGGTGGTCGTCGGCCTGTTGCCGTTAGCGACTGCCCTATTTGGCGCGTGGTTGGGCGGCGAACGCCCGCGCCCGCTTTTTTGGGCTTCAACGTTGGCGGGCGGTATCACCATTGCCATTTTTTCGCTGTCGTCCGGCAGTGGCTCTTTTCATACGGGAGACTTGTTGCTGTTGGGTGCAGTGATAGCAGCAGGTTTCGGTTATGCCGAAGGCGCGCGCCTATCCCGTGAACTCGGAGCTTGGCAAACAATCAGTTGGGCATTGGTCATATCGGCTCCCTTGCTGATCTATCCCGTCGTAAAAACCATGCCACAGGACATCGCCGCTGTCGGCTGGCAAAGCTGGTGCGGATTTTCCTATGTCGGCGTGGTCAGCATGTTTTTGGCGTTTGTTGTTTGGTACAAAGGACTCGCGCTTGGCGGAATTGCACACATTGGACAGCTTCAATTGCTGCAACCATTCCTGACCATTGCCGCCGCAGCCATGCTTTTGCATGAGCAGGTCTCGTGGCTGGAAGTGCTGGCGGCGCTGATTGTCATTGCCTGCGTGCTGATCGGCAGAAGAGCCGGGGCGACACCAATTAAAGCCATCAACTCAATAGATCAACATGATGCAGCGCAAGCAGCACATCTATGAGCCAGCCGGGAAACATTAGTCCAATTACGCCAGTGCATATCAGGGAGAGTTCCATGGAAAAAGTTAACCTTATTGAGAAATTCGGGAAATTCTCCGAATTGTGGACGCCAAAAATCGTCGGCGAATTGAATGGGCAATATGTGAAACTGGCGAAACTCAAGGGCGAGTTCGCATGGCACCACCACGAGGCGGAGGAAGAACTGTTCATGGTGGTGAAAGGCTGCCTGATTATCAAGCTCCGCGATCGTGACGTGGTGCTGAATGAAGGAGAGCTCTTTATCGTGCCTCGCGGCGTGGAGCACATGCCTGTCGCTCATGAGGAAACTCACGTATTGATGTTCGAACCCCAAACCACGCTAAACACGGGAAACATCGAAACCGACAAAACCATCAAGCATCTAGAACGCATCTGACACAGAAAGGCCGCCATGAACAACCAGGAAATTCCCATCGCCGTCGAAGCCATGCAAGTGGTGCCACGCGCTAAGCTGTCGATCTATCCGGAACCTTTTGCCGCGCGGATGAAAGGCCGTGAGAAGCGTATTATCGGCGACTTGTTTGGCCTGACAAATTTCGGCGTTAACTTGACACGCCTATTGCCCGGCGCGGGATCGTCGCTGCGCCATGCTCATGCCCGGCAAGACGAGTTCGTTTACATATTGCAGGGCCATCCTGTGCTGCTTACCGATGCGGGGGAGACGCAACTTTCTCCCGGAATGTGCGCTGGATTTAAAGCCGGTACGGGCAACGCTCACCAGTTGCTTAATCGCACCGATGCAGAAATAATCTATCTTGAAATAGGCGATCGCAGTCCAGGCGATTCCGTCGTATACCCGGACGATGACCTTCAAGCGATTCTCGTCGATGGCAAATGGCTGTTTGCACACAAAGACGGCAAGCCCTATTGAAACCAATGCCTGTATACAACCAGCCCAACCTGTAATCATGGACATCGAACCCATTACGGATATTGAAAACGTCAAGACACTGCTTGCCGAATGCGGTCTGCCTGTCGCCGACATTGCCCACTCTAAGCTGCCGCTGTTCTTTGGCATCCGTGCAGAATCGGGCATGGTCGCAGTCGTCGGCCTTGAGTTATTCGGCTCGGCGGCGTTGCTCCGCTCACTCGCCGTATCCCCCGCATACCGTAGTCACGGGCTGGCGCGCCGGCTGGTTGAACATGCCGAACATGTTGCGGCATCCGTTGGAGTGGATACATTGTTTCTGCTGACCACCACGGCTTCCGCTTTCTTCGCCAGGCTGGGTTACATGCCCCTATCCCGGCTTGAGGCTCCGCCGGTTATCAAGGCTACAGCGCAGTTCTCCACGTTGTGTTCAGAATCATCTGAATTGTTATTGAAAGAAATCCGTCGATGAGCAAATCCAACTTTATGCTTTCCACCTGGCAACGCCTGTCGCATTGGCCGGGAGGAAAATGGGCGTTTGCCAAACTGGTATGCTGGAAAGCTCCATACTTTGCCAGCATCAAACCGAAGTTTGTGGCCTTGCGTCCCGGCTACTGCGAGGTGTATATCAGGAAGCGCCGCGCGGTGCTCAACCACATCGGCACAGTGCATGCCATCGCGATGTGCAACATGGCCGAACTCGTCGCAGGTTCGATGACCGATGTCACTATTCCCGCCACGCACCGCTGGATACCCAAGGGCATGACTGTCGCTTACCTTAAGAAGGCCGAAACCGATTTGCGCGCGATAGCCGAACTGGAACCCGTCCCCGCATTTGCAAGTTCCGGGGAGTTGCCGGTGACGGTTAAGGTTCTGGACAGTCTTGGGCAAACTGTAGTCCACGCAGTCATCACGATGTGGGTCGCGCCCAAAAATAAATAGTCCATTTAAAAATGGAGAATTCTTGAGCAATTTTACGAGCATCTCGCCGCATTACCGGAAAACAGCCCTGCTGCAAAAATCGGCAGCCGAGCGGCTGTTCGGGATGCTGGACATCGGTCGCGAAGATGATGTGCTGGATCTTGGTTGTGGTCCCGGTCACCTTGCCAACAAAATTCGCGCGATGACGAAAGGAGTCGTGGCGGGCATTGATCCTTCACCGGGGATGATCGCCGAAGCGCTGCATAACTATCCGGCAGGAATTGAATTCAGTGTTGCCGGAGCTGAAACGTTGTCGGCAAGCGAACAATACGATGCCATATTCTGCAACTCCGTTTTCCAATGGTTTCGTGATCCGGCGCGTGCCGTTTCCAACTGCCATAATGCGCTGCGCCCCGGCGGACGCATGGCTATTCAGGCTCCGGCCCGACAAAATTATTGCCCGAATTTTCTGCGCGCAGTCGCCACACTCGGTGACGATACGCGCACGCGGGATACTTTCGGGCATTTTATTTCTCCCTGGCTTTTTCTTGATACCGCAGAAGAGTACGCTGCCTTATTCAAAAATGCGGGGTTCAAGGTGTTGTCGTCCGACATTGAACAAGTGCCGCAACTTTGCGGCCCGGAAAAGGTCATGGAGATGTTCGAGTCGGGAGCTGCTGCGGGGTATCTCAACCCGGACTGTTACGATGTCACACTGCCTTCAGCTTATATCGGTGCGGCGCGCGAATTGATCGCACAAGATTTTCACGCGCAAACGAAAACAAATGGGCAAGTGGAACTGACATTCAATCGCATTTATTTATTGGCGCACAAGATATGAAGTTGCCTGACGGGATCGGAGAAAATATATCGCGCTGCACTGGAAAAAATGCGTTGGGAGATGCAGTCAGTCATAAGCCAGAAATCATGAGAAGGGGGCCGGGCTTTCTGGCCCGCCTGTTTGCGCTTGCCCCTTCTGGGGACGGGGTCGGTGCCGCTGAAATTAAAAAAGGTGACGGCGGTGCATTGTTCATACATGGGCGCCCTTCCGCCGCGGGCATCAAACAAGTTATTTCGCTCGTAGCGCAGGGCAAACTGGTTCTCCTATTTCCCAATGGCACCCGCTCGCGAGAGCAAGTCGAAGCGAAACGTGGTGCAGCAACGATCGCGCTGCAGGCCAAAGCGCAAATTGTCCCCGCGCAGTACGAGGGCCCTGCGAAAATCCGGTTCAGCCATTTGCTGCGCCGACCGGCTATCCGCGTCACGTTTGGGGTGCCCATCGTAATACAGTCGGATACGCCCGCTGATAAAGAGGCAGCGTCAATGTTAACTGCCCAACTTGATGAAGCCAAGAAGGCATTGAATTCGGTTAGGCTGTAAGCCCCTTTTTTCATTGGTCGTCATAAGGAATACGCCATGGCACAAATCAAGATATACGGTATTAAAGAAAAGCTGGCTCCGGTACGCGAGCGTTTGTCTGAGGTTATCCATGAGTGCGTGATGGAAGCATTGCAATTGCCAGCCGATAAAAGGGCGCACCGTTTCTTTTTGATGGAACGAGAAGATATGCTCTGCCCGGCAGGACGCACCGATGCCTATACGATCATCGAAATCACCCTGATCGAAGGCCGCAGCGTCGAAGCCAAAAAGAAGCTTGTCCGGTTGCTGTTCGACAACATCAGGGACAAGGCCAACATCCGGCATCAGGATATCGAGATATGCATACAGGAGAGTCCCGCCCACAACTGGGGATTCAGGGGCATGCATGGCGATGAAGTTAAGCTGGATTACAAGATCAATGTCTGATTTCATGTCGGCAAACAAAGGAAAGTAATGCTTAGATATCTGGTGATAACATTCAGCCACCCCTAACTCAACTTTAATCATCGAGAATATCAGGCCATGGAATCTATCGGTACCATTCGCACTTCCTACAAGACAAAGCAGGACTGTCCGATTCAGCCGCTTTATACATCCGGCGTTTTAGGGCGCGTAGAGGTATTGGAACAATACGCCGAGGGGTTGAAGGACATTGAAACCTTTTCCCACATCTATCTGCTTTACTTATTCGACCGAGCTGATGCGATCAGCTTGGTTCGTTCCACCTTTTTGGACGATACCCCTCACGGTATCTTTGCCTCAAGGCATCCGTGCAGACCAAACGGAATCGGGATGTCCATCGTCAAGCTCATTCGGAGAGAGGGCAATGCTCTCATCGTCGAGGGAGCTGACGTGCTGGATGAAACGCCGCTCCTGGACATCAAACCCTACATTCCGAAATATGATGCAATTCCTTCAGCAAGCGAAGGATGGACGGCCAACAAGCAGTGGCGTCAAAAGCCGGAGGGACGGGAATGACCACGTCCAAGGTTAATCCGGTAGCCCCTTTACGTTAAGCGATATACCCAGAAGAGAATTAAATGCTGCAACTTCGTCCTTCCTGTGAGTGCTGCGATAAGGCGCTTCCGCCCGAGTCCATTGAGGCACGCATATGTTCGTTCGAGTGTACTTTCTGTGTATCGTGCGCAGAGTTAGTGCTCCACGGAAAATGTCCAAACTGTGGCGGTGAACTTGTTGCAAGACCAAGGCGCCCATCCTGCAAACTGGCCGCGTATCCAGCTTCAACCGAGCATATTTTCAAGCCCGCAGGTTGTGCAAAAGCAGCATGATGTTCGCAATTTCGCTTATCCCATCGCTGCATCAATTCCACGCGCTTGCGAAGCGAACGTTAACCGGCCACTCGGCCACCGCTGTTTAGTGCCTAGTATGCCAAGATCGAGCCGCATCGTGGAAACCAGGAAAGAATTTATCCGACTTCTTTTCAACAAGATCAGGGATCGGGTGAATATTTCGCATCAAGACTTGGAAATTTGCATCACGGAAAGCGCGGCACACAACTGGGGATTCAGGGGCATGCATGGCGATGAAGTTAAGTTGAATTACAAGATTAATGTCTGATTTTCTGTCGGCATATTAAGGAAAATGATGCGATATCTGGTGACAACATTCCGCACCACGCAATTTCAACCATCGGTCATAGACGCGCACTACGCATTCCTGGAGCGGTTGCGGCAGCAGGGCAAGCTAGAACTGGCCGGGCCGTTTACCGATAAGTCGGGCGGAGCTTATCTGATTAATGCGGCGAACCTGGAAGAGGCAAGAGAACTGGTCTTCAGCGATCCGGTGCATACGTCTCAATCTTCGGTAGTCACGGTCTATGAATGGAATGCAAAGTGAACGGATTATGTCGCAAGAGGTGTACATGATACGCAGCGCCGAAAGGTATGAGCTGTCCAAGCTTGCCGAAATTTATTCGGCATTGTGGCATCTGGCATTTTCCAAACACTTTCCGCCCGAGAATCTGGCGCGCGTAGCGATCTGTGATTTCGAGGAGAGATGGCGTGGCTATTTCGCAGGCGACGCTGTCAGCTCGTTTGTGTACGAACAGGATTCGGTTCAACTCGGTTTTGCCTTTTTCGGAGAGCAGCGGCTCATACAGCGTTATGGCATCGAGCTATGTCAGTTGCGCTACGAAAGACAACTACCGCGAGAATAGAATATCTGCACTCCTCTAATGTAAAGAAAGGAAAATGCAATGCCCGCCTATATGCTCATCAGAGTCGCCGCAGACGATTCCGCTCAGCTCAGGGATTATCAGACGGCTGTTCCGCCCATCGTCGCAAAATACCGGGGAAAATTCATCGTGAGGGGCGGCGACACGGTCACGCTGGAAGGGCCGGAAGAATCGCGCCGCATCGTCGTGATCGAGTTTCCAGAGCTGTCCGATGTGCAGGCGTTCTATCACTCGCCAGAGTATGCGCAGGCGCGCAAGCTACGCGGAGGGGTCGCGAGATTCGAGGCAATCGCCGTGGATGGCATCAAGCTGTAGGCGGCACATAGGGAGGCGTGATGGGATTTGATTTATACATCGGCAACAAGAATTATTCGTCGTGGTCGTTGCGCGCATGGCTGTTGCTCAAGCATCTGGGCATACCGTTCACCGAACACATGGTGTCGGTCGCCGGGCGCGATTACAACGCGGCCTTGCTGCCCATCTCCGCGAATGCCAGGGTGCCTTGCCTGCATGTGGACGGCTTCCAGATTTGGGAAAGCATAGCGATAGCGGAATACCTAGCAGAACAATATCCTGATCTATGGCCAGCCGATCCCAAGGCTCGCGCGCGGGCGCGCAGCATCGCGGCGGAAATGCATGCCGGTTTCGCCAACCTGCGCCGGGCGATGCCGATGAATCTGAAATTCAAACTCAGGGGCAAACCGGCTGAGGCGGCAGTGCAGCGCGACATCGATCGCATCGTCGAAATATGGACGGAAGCCCGCACCCGATTCGCAACACCAGACGCAGCCTATCTCTTCGGCGCGTTCTCGGTGAGCGATGCGATGTACGCGCCCATAGTCTGGCGCTTCCACATCTACAACGTGCCGCTGCCGAAAATTGCGGCAGAATATCGCGACACGATGCTGGCTCACCCCGCGATGCAGGAATGGTATGAAGCGGCGATAAAGGAAGCCGAGGCGCATGCGCATTACGATCAGCTGGCAATGGAATATGGCGGAGCTCGCTAAACAAACGCAATTTCATAAAAGGAAAAAACATGCCCAGCGTGCTGATCGAAGTAAGACGACAATACACTCAAGCGCAAGAAGTCGCGCTGATGGAAGCGGTCCATACCGCCTTGCGTGAGGCTTTCAAGATATTACCCGACGACAGGAACGTGCGGCTGGTGGTTCACGAACCGCACCGCTTTATCTGCCCTCCCGACAAGGAACATCCCGAGCTCTATACGCACATCAGCATAGACGCTTTTGCGGGACGTTCCCTCGATGCCAAGCGCAACCTGTACAAGGCCGTCGTCAACAACCTGGAAGCGCTTGGGGTACCCAAGGATCACGTAAAGATATTGCTTCGTGAAATTCAGAAAGAGAACTGGGGCATACGCGGCGGCCAGGCTGGCTGCGATGTCGAGCTGGGCTTCAAGGTCGAGGTATAGCACTATGCACATGAGCCATCACGCAAGTGTGATATGCCGATTTATTGACTACAGGTTAACCATTATGGAGAAAAAATAGCATGGCTATCATCCTTGCACTTGTTATTGTCATCGCAGCAACTGCGGTGATACTTAATCTTGGACATTTCGCGAACAGGTCGCCATACTCCGCAAGCGGCTTGGCATATATCGACACCCAATTCAAATATCAAACTCTGCTGCTTGGTGTGGCCGCAATAGTTCTGCTTGGCCTCTATTTCGTGAATGCCGAAAATTTCTGGTCGTATCTCGCGCCGGGAAATATTGGCGCACCGGCCAAGGGCGTGGCATGGTTGGGCATCTATGACCATCAGTCGTGGGTTGGCGTGGGTGTCGCACTTTCCTTTTTCATCACGTTCGGCACGTCAACTTTCGTCTATCTGCAATTCCGCAAATCAGGCGGCGCGTTGAAGCATGCCTTCCACTATCTGTCGTGGATACTGCTGTTTTCCTGCACCAATGCATTTTCGGAAGAGGTCGTTTATCGTCTCGGCGTTGTTGTGCCGCTCGCGGGTTCGATTGATACAAGCTACATCCTGCTCATTTCGGCCATTGCCTTTGGCGCGCCGCATCTTCGCGGCATGCCCAACGGTATTGTGGGTGCGCTGATGGCAGGCTTTCTAGGCTGGCTGCTGGCAAAGTCGGTGATCGAAACGAATGGAATATTCTGGGCATGGTTCATCCATTTCCTACAGGACATCCCGATCTTTTCGGCTTTTGTTATGGCAGCGGCCAGCACTGCATTCGAGCGGGACGCACACAAAGCAGTGCGTCCCTCAATTTGAACATTAGCCCTGAAACAATTGTCACGGAGATGAAAATGATAAAAGACCTGCACACTTTACCCGCTAATTTACCGGTTCCAGTAGATGACGGCGCATGCGACCATTTACCGGGAAGTACCCTGCCTTCGGTGCCGCTGACTAGCGCCGCAGGAAAAGCTGTTGATCTCAGCACTTATACGGGCACACTGGTTATTTACTTCTACCCCATGCTGGGTCGTCCCGATAGCCCGCCCCTTATCGGCTGGAATGAAATACCCGGCGCCAGGGGATGCACTCCGCAAACCTGCGCCTTCCGCGATTCACACACCGAGTTGAAACAGCTCGGTGTCGAGGTGTTTGGTGTGAGCGCGCAACGTTTTGAAGACCAACAAGAAGCCCATGCAAGACTGCACCTCCCCTTTGCGTTACTCAATGACGGGCAACTTGCGTTGGCCAAGGCGATGAAGCTGCCCACATTCGAGTATGCGGGCATACGCCTGATAAAGCGCTTAACGCTTGTCGCGACGGGTGGCGTTATCCGCAAGGTTTTTTATCCGGTGTTCCCGCCCAACAACAATGCGGCTGAAGTCATCGCATGGCTTACGGCGCACCAGGCCTGACATACATCATGGCGCAATACACCGCAGAAGTACTCTGGTTAAGGGGAGAGCAGGGCTTTCTCGATAACCGCTACAGCAGGAAGCACACGTTTCGTTTCGACGGCGGCGCGGAAGTGCACGGCTCCTCATCGCCCCACATCGTGCCGCTGCCGATGTCCGACGCATCGGCGGTTGACCCTGAAGAGGCGTTTGTCGCCGCGCTATCGAGCTGCCATATGCTGTGGTTCCTGTCCCTTGCGGCCGGGCAGAAGTTTTGCGTTGATCGCTATTTTGATGCGGCAATTGGCGTACTGGATAAAAATGCGGAAGGAAAAATATCCATGACCGTAGTCACGCTGCGACCAGAAGTGATTTTTTCCGGGGATCACTTGCCGACGCGCGAGCAAATCAACCGGATGCACCATGAGGCGCATGAGCTGTGCTACATCGCCAACTCCGTGAACACCGAGGTGCGCTGTGAACCGGTTTTCTGACACACCGTTTATATCATCCGGTACTGCCGGATCAACCGCCAAAATTCGAGGTGCCGCTTCATGGACATAATTTATCGCGACGATGCCAAGATCACCGTCGAGGCCGCCATTGATCTCTACAAACGCTCCACGCTGGGCGAGCGGCGTCCCGTGGATCGCCCGGATATCTTCGCTGGCATGCTCGATCATGCCAGCATCACCCTCACCGCCTGGCATGGCGAGCGCCTTGTCGGCATCTCACGCGCGCTCACGGATTTTAGCTATGTGGCCTATCTCGCAGACCTCGCCGTTGACGCCGCTTACCAGCGGCGCGGCATAGGCAAGCGTCTGATCGAGGAGACGAAGAGCAGGCTGGGGCGGGAGTGCATGATCGTGCTGTTGGCCGCGCCGGATGCCAACGCGTACTATGCGAAAATCGGCTTCGAGCACAACCCGCGCGCGTGGGTGCTGCCGGGTGGTTAGTCTTGAATTTGCAGCGACACAGGAAACATTCTGTTATGAAAAGGGGGCGTAATGAGCGGGATATATCAAATGATAATTTTTCACGGCACCGTTAAGTTGTTATGCAAGTGATAAACCTTTCTTCCGCCGAACATTACACTTGGGGTGAGGTTTGCGAAGGCTGGCATCTTCTCAAGAGCGCCGATCTGAGTGTCATTCAGGAACGGGTGCCGCCCGGTCGCGGCGAAGTCAAACACTTCCATTCCTACGCGAGACAGTTTTTCTTTGTCCTGTCCGGTGTTGCCAGCCTCGAATTCGAAGACAAGACCGTGAGCTTCAGAAGCGGCCAGGGAGTTCATGTGCCGCCGCTGACATCCCACCGCTTTACAAATCATTCGGATGAGGAGGTGGTCTTCTTGGTCATCTCGTCGCCACCCACAGCCGGAGATCGCACCAATATAACTATAGCCGGAATCGAGTTTAATCTGCCGTTATCACAAGCCACCGATTAACTCTCCTGTTCTAAATTTATCGCCATGACTGAAGTGACCGGTATCGACCACATATACATCGCCGTATCCGACTTTACCCGTTCGGAGTCTTTCTACGATCTCGTTTTGCGTGATACGCTGGGCTTTCGCAAGAACAGCTTCACCCTGGGCGGCGATCCGCACATCCACTACTACAACCGCCATTTCGGTTACGTTTTGCGCCCCTCGCGTAGCGCCAACACACATGATTCCTACGCTCCAGGGCTGCACCATCTCTGTCTTCGGGTAGACTCCATTGCGGATGTCGCAGCGGTTGCCAATCAGTTTCGCGCGTTGGGCATCGAGGCTACGGATGCGAAACTCTATGCAGAATATGCACCGGACTATTGGGCAACCTTCTTCACTGACCCGGATGGCATCCGCCTGGAAGTGACCAACTACCGCCAGGAGCGCCGGAATCGCCATGACAATTGGTAATCAAAAGGAATATGCCGATATGGGTGAACTCATGAGCAACATCACCGTTCGCCAGGCTGTATGGTCCGATCTCGACGCGCTTGCGCCGCTCCTCGATGCCTACCGACAGTTCTACGGCAAGACCAGCGATGTTCAAGCTGCCCGCAAGTTCCTGCTGGCTCGCTTCAATCATAACGAGTCTGTCTTGTTCATTGCATACGAAGGGGATAGCACAATCGGCTTTGCGCAGCTCTACCCGAGTTTCTCTTCGGCCTCGCTCGCCCGCACGTTCATCCTGAACGACCTCTTCGTCGCCGAGCAGGCCCGCAGGAAAGGGGTTGCATCGAAACTGATGTCCGCTGCCGTCGGGCATGCAGAATCGTTGGGCGCGGTGCGCGTCACGCTATCGACAGCAACGACCAACGAAACGGCCCAGGCGCTTTATCGTTCCGCAGGATGGAAGCGCGACGATCAGTTCTATGTGTATCACTACTCCATCGCGACGTAAAAAGAATGGATCAGGTATCCATGGCTATTGCAGAGAAAATAACAATACGCCCGCCAGTTGATGGAGAGTGGAAATTCCTGAGGCCGCCCGGCCATCATCCGTATGCCTTCGACTTCGTGCAGACGGATGTGCAAAGGAGATCTACTCACCGTGCTGCCCGGTGGCGGTACTTTGCCGATCGCATATTGTCGAATGAATTCCATTGCTGGAACCAGCCGGTTTATGCGCCGATCGATGGCGAAGTCATCGGCGTGGGAGACGGCTGGCCGGATCACGAATACACCAACATCTGGGAAACCGTTCGGATATGGTACAACGCGACTTACAAATTCCGGCCCAAGGAAAAAAACGGCAGGCTGGATATCCGTCCCAATGCCGGGAACCATGTGATGATACAGGCGAAGCAAGGACATATCGTGTTCCTCGCCCACCTCAGGAATCAATCGGTTTCAGTCAAAGAAGGCCAGCATGTGCGGCAGGGAGAAGTAATCGGCAGGGTGGGCAACTCCGGCAACTCGACCGCGCCCCATCTGCATATCAATTTGTTCGACCAGATGGCAAATCCATTTGCTGCGAAAGTGCTGCCGTTTGTGTTCGATGGCTATGAATTGTTAAGTGCAGAAGGACAATGGCTCAGGCAAATTTTGTCTGCGCCCAAAGCAGGTTCGTTTGTGAGATTTAATGATTAACCCTGCACTTGGATTTGCCGGTATGCATACTCTTTGCGGCTTGTACTCTTACGAACTTGCAAGATGGTTTTATCCAATCAATTGGGAGGAATGCCGATGAAAGCGATTGTTTACACAGAATACGGTCCGCCGGAGGTTCTTAAATTTGAAGAGGTGGTGAAGCCGGTTCCGAAGGACGACGAGGTGCTGGTGAAAGTTTGTGCGGCTTCGGTGAATGCCGCCGACTGGCGCATGATGCGCGCCGATCCATTTCTGGTGCGCCTGTATGCCGGGCTGCTGAGGCCAACAAAATTCCGGATACTCGGCGCCGACATCGCGGGACGTGTCGAAGCGGTGGGCAAGAATGTCACGCAGTTCAAACCCGGCGACGAGGTGTTCGGGGATGTGTTCGCAAGCGGCTTCGGCGGATTTGCCGGATACAAGTGCGCCCGCGCAGATGAATTGGTATCGAAGCCTGCCAATCTATCGTTCGAGGAAGCGGCAGCCGTGCCCTTGGCGGCGCTCACCGCCTTGCATGGCCTGCGCGACAATGGACAGATACGTCCGGGAAAAAAGGTGTTGATCAACGGCGCGTCCGGCGGTGTCGGTACATTTGCGGTGCAGCTTGCCAAATATTTCGGCGCGGAAGTGACCGCCGTGTGCAGCACGGGCAAGATGGAGCAGGCGCGTGCTCTCGGCGCCGACCACGTGATCGACTACACCAGTGAGGACTTCACCAGGAGCGGGCAGCAGTATGACCTGATCCTTGCGGTGAACGGATTCCATTCGATCTTCGACTACAAGCACGCATTGAGTCCGCACGGGATATATGTGATGACCGGAGGTCATCCAGCCCAGCTATTCCAGGCGCTGCTACTGGGGCCATGGTTATCCCTGTCCGGGAGCAGGAAGTTAGGTGCGCTGACATCGAAGCCCAACCAGAAGGATATGCTCTTGCTGAAGGAGCTGCTTGAATCCGGCAAGATCAAACCGGTTATCGACAGGCGTTACCCATTAAGCGATGTGTCTGAGGCGATCCGCTATGTTGAGGCGGGACACGCCAAAGGGAAAGTGGTGATCACTTTGGAGCACAACCAAAGCTGACGATCAAGGGGCCGCTTGTGGCGAGGATTGCAGCGGGAGAAGAAGATTGACGATAGGATAAGCATCCCGATCCGGATGAAAACCCAGGGCGAAAAATGGGACAGCAAGCGCTACGAACAGGAGAAGCGCAGATTTATTCAGCGGCGGATACACTTATCCCCGCTGTGGAGCCAGTTCACGCTGATCTTTGCGGTGTCGTGGGGGGCAGCCTGGTTGTGCAGTTGGTTCTTATGGCGTTTCTTTGCCAATACTTATGCGTGGGCGAGCAGCTTGCCGATACGCTATATCATCGCCTTCCTGTTCGCCTACGGAAGTTTCTTTCCGTCCGTCAGGATCTGGATTTATGTGGTGCAGAATGAACCTGCGGATAAAACCTCTTGGAGCGATATTTTTTGGGAGGCGGCGATTTCGGTAGTCCGGAAGGCTGCCTCTTGGCGATCGCCTTGATGCTGATTGGCTTTCTGGTCAGCGGGGTGTTCCTGGCAATGGGCGGCGCGCCGATGTTGCTGGAGGCGGCATTCGAAGCCGCGTTTGCCGGCGTGATGGTGCGCCGCCTGTCAGGCGATTTCGAGTTGGGCGGTTGGAAAATGCGGCTGCTGAAAAACACCTGGAAGCAGGCGCTGGCATGCATCGTTGTCCTGGCCGCAGTGGCGGCCTGGCTGCAACATCTTGCCCCGCAAACCAATACCGTATCCGGCGCCGTGCATGCAATAATACAAAAAAGTAAACAATAATAATTCAGGCAGTTTTCATGTTTTGTCCAATTGACGTGGGGTTGGCGGTGAGTAAATTTTCTAGGGCAACGGTGCGTCTGATGCTATCGGTTCTGATCGCCATGTGGTTCTCGGCTTCGTTCGCGTATGCGGACGAAAATCATTATGAAGAGAATCCGGAGGAAATAGCACAGCGCATCGGTTCCGGCGATCCGGTAGCGGGTAAGACTAAATCCTTGATATGCCAAGCCTGCCATGGTGCGGACGGCAGTCCATCCAGCCCGGATTGCCCCAAACTGGCCGGGCAATATGCCGTTTACATCCAGAAGGAAATCAGGGATTTTCAGAACGGTTCGCGCAAAGATCCGACGATGACCGACATCGCGGCCAGATTAACCAACGAGCAGGACTTGCTCGATATTTCCGCCTATTTTGCCAGCCAGAAAAAAATGCAGGCGGCGAGCCCGGTAATCAATGAAGCGGGCAAGAGACGGTTTCTATCGGGTAACGGTTGCGAAACCTGCCATGGGGTAAACGGCAAAGGCCAGGCGCCCAACAATCCCATCGCACCGGTGATAGGCGGTCAGTTCAAGAGTTATCTGGTCAAGCAGCTC
The DNA here is from genome assembly GCA_016195965.1 of Nitrosomonadales bacterium. GTDB lineage: Bacteria > Pseudomonadota > Gammaproteobacteria > Burkholderiales > Gallionellaceae > Gallionella. Next base: position 41,388 of record JACPYR010000095.1, read on the forward strand.
AAGGATTTCAGGAGCAACACGCGCACCAATGAAGCGAACGGCATCATGGGGCTGATTGCCGATCTGATGAACGATGAACAAATCGAGGATGTGGCGAGCTACGAATCAGGGCTGTAATATCTGCATGCGATCACTCTTTTTTGTCCATATAGCGCACGATGTGCTCCAGAAAAATACGGGTCTTGGCCGGCAGGTAGCGGCGCATCGGCAGCACGGCCCAGGCGGGCACTGTGGGAAGCTGCCATTCCGGCAGCACGGGCACCAGCCGCTTTAACCTGACATCGTCAGCAACAAATCGGCAGGGCAAGGAACCTATACCTGCGCCATCCAGCAAGAGTTGCTGGATAACATCGGGGGAATTTAACGTGAGCCTGCCGGGCGGCACGACTTCCCATACGGTTTTGCCGCGTATCAGTTTCCACGGGATGGCGGCGCCCCGTGCGGACAGCCAGCGCACCCATGCGTATCGCCAGGTCGAAGCGCTCGCTTATCAGATCGACACGCCGCGCGGACAGATCAAGGTCGAGCTGTATCTCGGGATAGGTTTCGATGAAAGTGGCGATGGCGCGCGAAAAATGCTGCCTGGCATAATCGCCCGGCATGGAGACGCGCAGGCGACCGCGAGGCCGTGCTTCCTGGCTGCGCACAAAAACCTGCGTGGCGGCAACTTCCTCGGCAATCCGGTTACAGTGTTCCAGAAATTTCTGGCCGAATTCGGTGAGCGTCAGGCGACGCGTGGTGCGTATCAGCAAGCGCTGTCCCAACGATGCCTCAAGGTTGTTCAGCCTGCGGGAAACAGTGGCTTTGGGCATGGCTAGATGTTCGGCGGCGCGCACCAGACTTGCCTGTTCGACGATGGCGGCGAACAGGATATAGTCGTCGGCAGAGAGTTTTATTTGTTCCATTTATGGAACAGCCTATCCCGTATTCATGGCTTTATCTATCTTTTGGCCGCATTTAAAATGTGGTCACTTTCATTTTTCAGGGGCGGTCATGCATACCATCACTCAAGCAACGCTAAAACAATCGCGCAGCATCGACCATCTGGTCGAAGGAATCGAGACCTCGGACGGCGCGGGCGTCAAGTTGACCCGGGTGCTGACCGGCAAGCTGCAACGCCGCCTGGATCCTTTTCTGATGCTGGATGCATTCGGCAGCGACGACCCGGACGATTACATCGCGGGCTTCCCCGATCATCCGCATCGCGGCTTCGAGACCGTGACCTACATGCTTTCCGGTCGCATGCGCCATCGCGACAGCGCGGGCCACGAGGGCTTGCTGGAAAACGGTTGCGTGCAGTGGATGACCGCCGGGCGCGGGGTGATACACTCGGAGATTCCCGAGCAGGAAGACGGTGTGATGGAAGGTTTCCAGCTGTGGCTCAACCTGCCCGCGCAACGCAAAATGGCCGAACCGTGGTATCGAGATTTCCCGAGCGCGGAAATACCTGAATACGTTACCGGTGAAAACGTCACGGTGCGCGTGATTGCGGGCAGCAGCAACGGCGTAGCGGGCGCGGTGACGCGCGATGAAACCGAGCCGCTTTATCTGGATATTCACTTGCCTGCGGGCGCCACATTTTCAACCGCGTTAGCGGAGACACACAATGCCTTCATCTATGTTTATCGGGGTGCGGTGCAAGTCGGCAACACACGGGTGGAGTCGCGCCGCATGGGAATTTTGAGCAATGCGCCCGCATCGGATGGTGTGACGCTGACGGCGGGGGAGGAGGCGCGTCTGATTTTGATCGTGGGCAAGCCGCTCAACGAACCCATCGTGCAGTACGGACCGTTCGTAATGAACACGCAGGAAGAAATTCATCAGGCATTGGATGATTTCAGAAATGGGCGCTTTGCCTGAATCGTATTACTTTAAACCAACAAGGAGCAAGATATGACCACTACCCTGTTTACCCCCACTACCCTGGGCAAGCTGCAATTGAAAAACCGTATCGTCATGGCGCCGATGACGCGTTCGCGCGCCATCGGTAACGTGCCGAATGAGCTGATGGAAAAATATTATCGTTTGCGCGCGGGAGCCGGGCTTCTCATTACAGAGGGCACGTCCCCATCCGCGAATGGTTTGGGCTATGCGCGCATTCCCGGCATATTCAATAATGCGCAAGTGCAAGGCTGGCGGCGCGTAACGGATGGAGTGCACCAGGCAGGCGGAAAAATATTCGTGCAACTGATGCACACCGGCCGAGTCAGCCATCCCGCCAACATGCCGGCAGGGGCGAAGCTGCTGGCCCCTTCCGCGATTGCCGCACCCGGCGAGATGTGGACGGACGGCAGCGGTCAACAGCCCCAGCCCGTTCCCGGCGCGATGAGCGAAACCGACATCGTGCAGACCATCGCCGAATACGTGGGCGCCGCCAAACATGCGATTGAGGCAGGATTCGACGGGGTCGAATTGCACGGAGCGAATGGTTACCTGATCGACCAGTTCCTCAACACCGCATCCAACCAGCGCACCGATCGCTGGGGCGGCAGCATCGAAAACCGCATCCGCTTTGCGCTGGAGGTCGCCAAGGCAACGGCAGCCGCAATCGGGGCTGAGCGCGTCGGCATGCGGATTTCGCCCTACGGCGTGTTCAATGGCATGGCACCGGATGCCGAGATGGATGCATTGTACGAACGCCTGATTGCCGAGCTGAATGGTGTAGGCCTGGTGTATATCCACGTTGTCGATCACAGCTCGATGGGTGCGCCGGAGGTCAGCCCCGCCTTGAAAGCGAAGCTGCGCGCCGGCTTCAAAGGCAAGTATATTCTTTCCGGCGGCTATGACCTGGCGCGCGCGAATGCCGATCTGGATGCACAGCAAGGCGATCTGGTGGCATTCGGTCGCCCGTTCATCGCCAACCCCGATCTGGTGCAAAAGCTGCAGAACGGAACCGCGCTGACCGCCCCCGACTTTAATACCTTCTACACTCCGGGCGAAAAGGGCTATACCGACTATTGAACCTACAAAACTTGCTTGTCCGCAGATTACGCCGATTACACAAGATTAAACCTCCGGTTATCAATATTGCTTGAGCAACCTATTGGTGAAAGCAGAACTGTCTGCAACCTTAAAAAATCTGCGTAAATCTGTGTAATCTGCGGATTGGACTGCGGTTATAAGATTGAATAAGGTGGCGGGTTAAAGCGGTACGTCGCCCGCCACACGCCATGTCACGTAAATGGCTCCGCCCGCAAAAGCACAAGTCAGCATCGTCAGCAACAGGCCTTGTATCCGGGGAGACTGCTTGGGCAGCGGCATCAGCCAGGCAGCAAGCGGGATCGCGGCAAGAATGGGCAGCGCGTACCAGAGCAGTTTGGCGCTGAGTACGGCAATGCAACCGGTCAGCCCGGCAATCAGCGCGAGCGGCAGCGTGAACGAGCGTCCCGCTGGCAGCGATTGGTTGGTGATCATCTGGATCAGCAAGTGTGCGGCTGCGGCAGTTCCCAGCGCCAGACCGAATTGGCCGAGCAGGGCGGATGCGCCGACCAGGGCTGCGGCGCCCGTGCCTATGCCCAACGCGGTAGCTGCGCTGGCGGCGCGCAGCGGTTCATGGGCAAGTTTGTCCATACTCCAGATCAGAACCGCGACATAAGCTGCGCAACCTGTGCCCCACAGCAACATGACTGCGGGCTGGGATTGCTGCTGGAGGATGCGCTGTGCCGTCCAGATAGCAGCCGCGCCGCCGAGCACGGCCAGAAACGGGCCTGTCCAGCTTGCCTGCAAAAAACTCAGCAGCAGGCCCGCTGCGGCGGCGATCAATCCCAGCAGCACAATTTTGCGCGAAGCGGTCAGCGGCTCTATCGTGAAGTCACTGGCCAGGTAAACGGTGACGGCAAAACCGGCGATGATCGCCAGCCCGCTCAATTTGACGCGCTGGAATAATTCGGCAGTGATGAGTGCGACCAGGAACGGCGCCAGGCCAGCTTGTACTGCGGGATGATTGAACAGTTCTTGCAACTAAACCTCCGATAGGGCTACGAAGGCGGCGAGTTTAACACTATTGAGGGTACTTCTAAAAATTCAGAGTTCGCCCAAATACAAGGCGCGGAAAAAATTTCGCTGCGCCGCATATGTATGATATGCAAGCAAGAAATTTTTTCCGCAACAAAGTATAACCAGCGACTTGGCTGTCGTCTTTTGGCAGCTTAGTCGAGTGGCTAGTGGTTGCATCAGTTGGGATGAAATGTGGATTTTTAGAAGTGCCCTTAAGTCAGTCCTTGAAATCTGGCGGGTTGTCCCCAACATACCCGAAACGTTGCGACAGGGGTGGTAGACTGCGCGGCGCAAATTTGACATTGGAGGCTACAAGTTCATGAAGAGAATTTTTCTGTTTATTTTGACCAACCTGGCGGTGGTGTTCGTGATCAACATCACGCTACGCCTGCTCGGCGTGGATCGCTGGCTGAACGCAGCCGGCGGCATCAATTTCAGCGCGCTGCTGGTGATGTCTGCGGTGATCGGTTTCGCCGGCTCGCTGGTGTCGCTGGCGATGTCCAAGTGGTCCGCCAAGCGCATGGTGGGTGCGCAGGTCATCGAGAATCCGATCGATCCGACCGAGCGCTGGCTGGTCGATACGGTGCGCAGACAAGCCGAGGCTGCCGGTATCGGCATGCCGGAAGTGGCGATCTACGATGCGCCTGACGTGAATGCGTTCGCCACCGGATGGAACCGCAACGATGCGCTGGTAGCGGTGAGCACCGGCTTGCTGCAAAGCATGAGCAAGGACGAGATCGAGGCGGTGCTGGCCCATGAAATGAGCCATGTCTCCAACGGCGACATGGTCACGCTGGCGCTGATCCAGGGCGTGGTGAACACCTTTGTGGTGTTTTTCTCCAAGCTGTTCGGCTACTTCGTGGACCGTGTGCTGCTCAAAAACGATGAGCGCAATGGTCCGGGCATAGGCGCGTTTGTCGCCGAGATGGCGGCGCAGCTGGTGCTGGGCATACTGGCCAGCATTATCGTGATGTGGTTCTCGCGCCAGCGGGAATTCCGCGCCGATGCGGGCGGCGCCCATCTGGCCGGACGCAACAAGATGATCGCCGCGCTGGAGCGGCTGAAAATCAATCACGAGCAAGCTACCTTGCCGGAAAAAATGGCGGCCTTCGGCATTTCCGGAGGCAAAGGGATGATGGGCCTGTTCATGACTCATCCTCCGCTGGATGAGCGTATCGCGGCGCTGCGCTCGGCGCAGTGATTCAACCATCTATAAACCTTGGGGAGCACTAAAAATTCATTATCGCCCGCTTCTGCGAAAACGAGCGTAGCTATTGATCCGGCACGAATTAAACGCGATGGCCGTTCGTGCTGAGCCTGTCGAAGCACCGAAATCCGCTCACATTTCGACAAGCTCAATGCGAACGGATTTTTGGATAACTCATGCTGGATCAATAAGTTTCGAGCTTGCGGCCAGCGGGAGTTCCGTCAATTCAATAAGCCGGACGACAGTTCCTCGAAACTTCAGTCTCTGACCTCGTTTTCCCGCTTTCGCGAAATGACGAATTTTTGAAGTGCCCCTTAGTTTATCCACGAAGTGGAGCAAATTTTCCTTAACGTGAACGCGTAGCGACCCGCTTGCCTTCTTCCCTGCGGAGGTGCGTGTGTTGTTGGGGTTATGTCAATTCCGTCCGGCCTTTGGCCGGTTACCGATTAACTGACTGGGTTAGCGGTAGCTTTACCCCCACACAGGGGGCAATAACCAATGACTTGCTGGCATTGTTTGCCAGCTTAGTCAGTTGGCTATGCAAAGCTAACCTCTTCGGGGCAAACACGGCCTACCCCTTGCGGATATTCCACCGGGCTACGCCCGCTCAACAGCGCATCCATTCTCAGCGTTTTTCAAGACGTAGCAGGCCATGCACGATCTCGCAAACCATCAGCTTATGGTCTGCACTCAACCGCTCGAAATCTTTCGGCAAAGCGGCAACCTGGTACTCGGCGCGCGCCTGTTCCGCCATTAATGCCTGGGCGGGTTTTTCTTCACCGTAATGCAGCCAATGGGGAGAAGCCTTCAACCATTTCGACAAAGTACGGACTTTATCCGGAGCCGGAATTGCCTCCCCGCCCAACCACTTCCGCACCCCCTGCACCGAGATCGGCTTGCCCGCATAGCGCCGGTTGAATTCGTGCGCGATGTGAGTGGGGCTGGCCGTGCCGATACCCGCGTCGTTCAACAACCGCGCCAAGCGCTTACTGAAAGCTTCCTTTTCGTTCATTAGACTCATACATAAAAGCTATCACCATGGCACAAACTAACGGTTGCTTTATAAAGTAACTGAAAGTATTATATGAAAGCCACTCGATTGGCAGGGGTTTGGGTCGGGCCGAATTAAGCCGGGAATTTCCAGAGAAGTGCATGCGGATGTCGCATCCGCCACGCCCTGGATCGCGTAGCGGGGCGGGAATCGTAAACAGACTGAGCGGGCGGGGAAAACTTGCCCAGATAGAAACTAAAGAAGATACAGCAGAAGCCGGGAAATTGGGCCGCGCCGTTCCGCTGCATTGGGAGATAGCGCAATCGAAAGAAACCCAACGGTTACTTTATAGGGAGGCATCACCGATGTATTTCAACAAAATTATTTACAGTGCGCTGTTGCTGGTTTCGATATTGTTGTCCGCGTGCGGCGGTGGGGGTGGAACAGCACCTGCAACCAATTCCACCGTTTCCGCAGCTAATTCCACCGGCATCTGGGCTGCGACGGGCAGTCTCGCCGTTGCGCGTAATGCTCATACAGCCACCTTGTTGCCGAACGGAAAAGTATTGGTGGTAGGGGGATGTAATGGGTCATCACTTGCCGGTGCCGAGCTGTACGATCCAGTCACCGGGAGCTGGAGCGCGACGGGCAGCCTCGCCACTGCGCGCTGTAGCCACACCGCTACCCTATTGACCAATGGCAAGGTGCTGGTGGCGGGAGGAGGTTTAGCGTCAAGTGATACTGCCAGCTCCGAGCTATACGATCCGGCCTCTGGTATCTGGAGCGCGACGGGTAGTCTCGCTACTTCGCGCGGCGGTCACACTGCCACTTTGCTGGCCAATGGCAAAGTGCTGGTGGCTGGTGGGCTCAGTTATAGAAGTACAGGTACCAATTTTGGTGTTCTCGCAAGTGCAGAGCTATACGATCCGGCCACTGGCATCTGGAGCGCGACGGGCAGCCTGGCTACTGCACGCTCTTCCCACACCGCCACCTTGTTAAACACTGGCAAGGTGCTAGTGGTGGGGAATGGTAGTACCAGCGAGCTGTACGATCCGGCTACCGGCAGTTGGAGCGTGACGGGCAGTCTCGCTACTACGCGTGCCCTGCATACTGCCACCTTGCTGGCCAATGGCAAGGTGCTGGTGACAGGTGGTGCAAATTCTTCGCCATCTTATCTTGCCAGCGCCGAGCTGTACGATCCAGTTACCGGGAGCTGGAGCGCGACTGGCAGTCTGGCTACTGCGCGCGACTTTCACACCGCCACCCTGCTGGTCAATGGCAAGGTGCTAGTGGCGGGTGGCGAGATATCCGCGTCAATGATGACGCCAATTTCTACCAACAGTGCCGAGCTGTACGATCCGGCCACAGGGAGCTGGGCCAAGACGGGTAGTCTGGCCACTGCACGCACTTTCCCCACCGCCACCTTGCTGCCCAATGGCAAGGTGCTGGTGGCCGGAGGCGGTACAGGTACATCCACCGCATCGTCCGCCGAACTTTATCAGTAGCAAAGCTTGTAGGATGGGTGGAGCGCAGCGATACCCATCAATTTGTTATCGTAGAGCTACAGCACACCGGACAGCGATCGTTGGCAGAGTATGGGCCGTAAACAATTTAGTGGGCGATAAAAACTTGCCCAGAAACAGAAACGGGGCAGCGCCGTTCCGCTGCATGTAAGGGTGTCCTCTTAAAACTCGATGCATCGCTATCTTGATAGAGGTATCCGCTTTAAGGGAGGTTCCAAGATGGGAAAGATTAAATTTTTTGCGTTGATCATTGCTTTGCCTTTTTTCTTGCAGCATGTTCCATACCGGTCACGAAAGTGAGTGTGCAGTCATTTGAGTTAAAGAAACAGGGAATAACGCCAGCTGTGGCAATAACAAAAGTGACCGGGGTTTTAGTTGATAGGGGCTTTGACGTGAAGATGAGCAACGTGGAGTCGGGCATCGTAACCACCGAATACAAGAAATTTGCCTCAGTGAATTCTAACCCGCCATTCGATTATTACATGCAGATTCGCGGGAAGGTAAAAGTTGTCAATGGTGTTACTTCCGTTCAACTGACTCCTGTCGTAAAAGAACAGAATCGTATGAATGTTGCGGCATTTAACGAACAAGAATTGGGTTATTACACGGGTGAGCCAGACAAAATGCAATACGTAAATAACATAAATAGCATGAGGGCTCAAACAGGTTATCGTGCACTTGGTCAAGTACTATTTATGAACGTAGTCACCGAATCGGCAGACGCTTTGGGGATTAGCGCAGATGAGGTAATCCAGAACGTGAGCAAATCTCCCGCCGATGCAATTGGCGCCAATTAAAACTCACAAGGCCGGATGAAACGTAATGTAATCCCGGCCAAGGTGGGAGATGCGCCTCATCTTAAGGGAGCTGTTCTTGAACCGCTCCCTTTTTAATTTTATGGGTAGTTATATGGACAAGGCTTACAAGTTAATCCGTTCAGGTCGCGTATTTGAGGGAGGTGCGCATCTGAGGGATATACTCGCAAGACAGCGTGCTGCGATGGATTTCTATTCCTGGGAAGCGTTCGCCAGGCTGGAAGCTGTTCGGCACCCGATCAAGGAAATCATGCACCTGTGTCCGATGACATCCCGCTCTTTCCATAAGCCGCGCGGTTATGCCGGGGATGCGGTGATGATAGACCATATCTACGGTTTGGGGGATGCGAAGTTCGCGCCGCATCCAGCAACGCTGGAGGGGCAGGTCTATTTTGCCACGATGAATTCCGCGTCGATAAGGGCAGTCCGCTTTCGCCGAGACATATTAGCGAAACTGATAGATGAAACCGTAAAAAAAGCCGGTGATGGACAGGCGAGGATACTTTCGATTGCCGCAGGCCATCTGCGTGAAGCGGAGTTGTCGCAGGCGATCAGGGAGAAACGTGTCGGCGAGTTGATTGCTTTCGATCAGGATGCAGAGAGCCTGGCGGTGGTCAACCATGATTATGCGGGACTCAATATTCACCCAATACAAGGCACGGTACGGCAATTGATCGGAGGGAAAGCGAAGTATTCAGGGTTGGACCTAGTTTATGCGGCGGGTCTGTTCGACTATCTGGAGCAGCCAGTTGGGAAGCGTTTGGTGGAGAAAATGTTCGATATGGTGCGTCCCGGCGGAAAGATCATGATAGCCAATTTCACGCACGACATACCGGATGCCGGCTACATGGAGGCGTTGATGGACTGGTGGTTGATTTATCGCTCGCCGGAACAAGTGATTGATCTATTTTCAGGATTGCCACAGGAGCGCATCGGAAAATTGGAGGCCTTTTATGACCCCGACCAGAACATCATTTTTGCAACCGTTAGCAAACTTGCATAAGCGAATCATGGACTACAACGGCGAGAAAACAGCCAGGCAAAGCATGCTCTTTAGCCTTCTGAAATCCATACCTATGGCTTTCCCGCCGCAGGTTGCGGCGCGGATTGGCCAGAACTATCGGGTGGCGCCATCGTTGCGGATGGTGCGGGAGCCGAGGCTGGTTGTGGTGGGGAGTTCGCGGGCGGCGCAGTATCGCTGCCCTCGTCATCGTCATATCGTGAACGGCGCGGCGGCTGGTCTTCGTCGACTTTGCTCTGGCGGCGCAGCAAATAGGCGTCGCGCATGAATTCGTAGGGATCGACCATCGCTTCGTTGAGGATGGTTTCCTGATCCAGCAACTCGGAGCGGCGGTTGACTTTCTTGGTTATGTAGACCTGGTAGCGCGTGGGCACATCCTGCACCTGGAAGATTGGGTCGGGAAACGCGTCGGCATAGTCGCCAATGCTGTCGCGCAATGTGCTGGGGCCCAATATCGGCACCACGAGATAGGGGCCGTTGCCCACGCCCCACTTGCCCAGGGTCACGCCGAAATCCTCCTTGTGTTTGGGCAAGCCATCCATGGATGCGACGTCGATCAAGCCGAAAACACCTATCGTCGAATTGACGAACACGCGCATCCCGTCGGAGAAGCCCTGCCTGAATTTGAACTGCAGCAGGTCGTTGACGGTGACGACGACGTCGTCCAGATTGGAGAAAAAATTTGTGATCATGATCCTGCCGGCATTCGGTACGACGGCTTTATATCCCTTGGCGACGGGCTTGATGATGGCCTGGTCGGCCACATCGTTGAATTTGTAGATGCCGCGGTTGAGTGGCTCCAGTGGGTCGGACGGGTTCTTCGCATGGGTGGCGCATCCCGTCACGGCGAGGGATGCGAGAACAATCAGGGTGCGATAGTGTAGAAAGTTTGCGCAGTGCATGCGGTGATTATAGAGGGGCGAGACTGGATTGTGCAAAGCGAGCTATACCCGCTGTGCAGGCGGGGACAGCTCGCCGATATGGAAACTGAATTTGCCGCTGCGGCGTTCGGCAAAATAAAACTCCAGGCTGTAGCGCACCGGGCGGAACGCGATTTCGTCCCAGGGGATTTCTGATTCGGAGAACAATTTGACTTCCAGGCTCTCCTGCCCGGGGCTGAAATCCAGGTCTAGCAGTTTCGCATGGAACAGCAGGTGCACCTGGTTGATATAGGGCAGGCTGTACATCGAATACAAGTCGCCGACCGCAATGCGCGCATTGGCTTCTTCCAGCGTTTCGCGGATCGCCGCACCGGCGGTGGTTTCGCCATTCTCCATGAATCCGGCGGGCAGGGTCCATAGCCCGTAACGCGGCTCGATCGCGCGGCGGCACAGCAGTATCTTGTCTTCCCATTCCGGCATTGCGCCGACGATCAGTTTGGGGTTCTGGTAATGGATTTCCCCGCAATTCGTGCAGACATGGCGTTCGCGGTTGTCGTCCGGGGGGATGCGCAGTTCGACCGGGGCGCCGCACAGGCTGCAATATTTCATCGCCTCAACCTTCCCGAGGCGGAGACGCCGGGAAATTTTTGTCCAGCACGCGCTGCGCATCGTCACGCAGTTCTTTCATACCAAGGGCGCCATAGCCCTGCACCAGTATCTGCAGCGCGTCATGTATTGACGGCGTATTCGGGTATTGCTTCAACACCTCCTGCGCGCGGTTGACAGCGGCGATGTTTGCGCCTCGGCGCAAGTAATATCGGGCGACGTGAACTTCATATTTTGCCAGTGCGCCCAGCAGATATTGCATGCGCAACCTTGCATCGGGAGCATACCTGCTGGAGGGAAAGCGGATGACCAGGTCCTTAAAAGCTGCGAAAGAATCCTGTGCCGCTTTCGGATCACGTTCGGTTGGATCCTGCCCGCTCGCCAGACCAAAGATACCGATATCGGCATTGAAGTTGGCCAAACCTTTTACATAGTAGGCGTAGTCCACATGCGGGTGGTTCGGGTACTGCCGGATGAAACGGTCGGCGGCGGCAATCGCGGACTCCGGCTCGTTCTGGCGGTAATAGGCGTAGGTGATTTCAAGTTGAGCCTGCTGTGCATAACGCCCATACGGGTAATGCGATTGCAGCGATTCAAACTGTTTGACGGCTTCCTCAAAGCTGTTTTCGTTGAGGTGTTTTTTTGCGGTGCTGTACATTTCCTCGACGGGCGGGGCTTTTGCCGAATGGCCGCCATCCGGCTTTGCGCCGAATAAACCGCAAGCGGTTAACGTAAGTAACAGGAATACGGCTAAACTATGGCGCATGATCAAACCAAAAAATGAGCGCATGACAAATCCAGAAAATAATTTGGCCAATTATACCAAAGGCGGGCGCGACGATTCCTCAAGTTCGCAAGAACTTGGGGGATCGCCTGCTTTTAGTGAATCCACTACGCGGAACTCCGCGTGTGCCAAAGGCAGGCAATTCGCTATTCAGCAAGCTGAATGCGGAATTGACACTGGAGTTGACGCGAGCGCAAACCTTCAGCCCGCCGAGCCGGAGCATTTCACCGTTCCCGATGAATATGCGGGCCTGCGCCTGGATCAGGTACTGGTCAAATTTTTTCCGGAATATTCGCGCAGCCGCTTGCAGGAATGGATTGTCCAGCATCAAGTTACGGTAGATGGCGAGTTTGCCACGGCCAAGCAAAAAGTCTGGGGCGGCGAAAAGCTGGCAGTGTTGCCGCAAAGCCATCCAGCCGAACAGCCGTATTTGCCGGAAGACATCGCGCTGGACATCGTTTATGAAGACGACGCCCTGCTGGTGATCAATAAACCGGTCGGTCTGGTGGTGCATCCGGGTAGCGGCAACTGGGAAGGTACGCTGCTCAATGCCTTGCTGCATCATGCGCCGCAATTGGCAGAGATACCGCGCGCCGGAATCGTGCACCGGCTGGACAAAGACACCAGCGGCCTGTTGGTGGTGGCCAAGACATTGACTGCGCAAACCGCACTGGTGCGGCAGTTGGAGGCGCGTAGCGTGCAGCGCGAATATCTGGCGCTGGTGCATGGCGAGTTGACGCGTGCCGGCAAGGTGGATGCGCCGATAGGCCGCCACCCATCACAGCGCGTCAAGATGGCCGTGGTGGAACACGGTAAGCCCGCAGTGACCCACTACCAGATTGAAATGAAATTTCCGAGCTGCACGCTGCTGCGCTGCCGTCTGGAAACCGGGCGCACCCATCAGATTCGCGTGCATCTGGCGCAGATCGGCTACCCGCTGGTCGGCGACGGCGTATACCTCAAGGGGCCGCAAAAATGCGTGCCGAAACTGCGCGGACTACTGAACGGTTTTCCGCGCCAAGCATTGCACGCCACGCGTCTCGCGCTGGAACATCCGGTCACTGGCGAGCGGATGGAATGGCACGCGCCGTTGCCGCAAGACATGGTGCAACTGCTGCTGCAGATCAAGGCGATTGTGAATGAGCCTGCCTGATCATTTAAATCTTTCAAGCCACCTGATTGTTCCTGACTGGCCTGCACCGCAAAACGTGCGCGCATTGCAGACTACACGCGTGGGCGGCTTCGGTAGCGCACCCTATGACAGTTTTAACCTGGGCGATCACGTTGGCGATGTGCCGTTGGTCGTGGCACGCAACCGCATGTCTCTCAACACGCTGCTGCCCAGCGAACCGGTGTGGCTGAAGCAGGTGCATGGAACGGTGGTGGTCGATACGGCGACCTCAGGCTGCGGCGCTCCGGAAGCGGACGCCAGCATCTCGCGCCATGCGGGCAGTGTGTGCGTGGTGATGACCGCAGATTGCCTGCCGGTGTTGTTGTGCGACACGCAGGGCAGCGTGGTCGGTGCGGCCCACGCCGGATGGAAAGGGCTGGAGGCGGGCGTCATCGAAGCCACCGTGCAGGCGATGAAGGTTGTGCCGCGAAACCTGATGGCGTGGCTGGGCCCGGCGATCAGCCAGCCGGCATTCGAAGTGGGCGAAGAAGTGCGCACGCTTTTTGTGGATGCCGACCCGCACGCTGCTGCGGCCTTCATTCCCGGCCAAAACGGCAAATGGCAGGCCGATCTGTATGCATTGGCACGCTTGCGCCTGAACGTATTGGGTGTCACGCAAATATACGGTGGCGGCGACTGTGACACGTTACTGCGTAGCAGCCGATTGCGGGAGCAGTCGCCAGCCGCCCCTCCCGCACCAGACGGTTCCACCGCACCGTGTCGGGACGGCTACTGCACTTACCGTGAACCCGAACGCTTCTTTTCCTATCGCCGCGATGGCGTGACCGGAAGGATGGGCACATTCATCTGGATTGCCCGATAGCGGCGACTGCAATCAAGCGTTGATACCCAATCCCTCGTTTTCGTGACATGCGTTATGCATGCTAATGGCGTGCCGTTGCCTGGGGGCAGGATTCTGCCCGGCTGTATTACTTAGTTCAGCGACCCCGTCAGGTTGATGTAAGTTACCTTTGCCATAGTAAACCCGATTGGTAGTCAATGAGTTCAATACGGCTGGGAAGAAAATTATGTGGTTTATCTGTCTTGCTGCGGTTGCAAGCTGTCTTGGTGGGGATTTTTTCGCTAGGGAAGAGAGTTCTTCCAAAGCAAATAGCCGTCACTTTGGTTGCCCTGGAGCCGGCCTGACCATGAGGTGCCCATCGTGATCAAGGGAGCCCACCATAAATCGATTCCACCTCAAGCCGAAATCAATGAGCCTGATCCGCAGGATATAAATATATTGGTGGATCTATTCCGGCAAGGCCGATTTGCCGAGACGGAAACTTCCGCCCGTGCGATGACAGCGCGCTTTCCCATGCATGGCTTTGGCTGGAAAGCGCTGGGAACCGCGCTCTTGCAGCAAGGTCGGGCCGCAGAAGCGTTGCCGTCTCTGCAAAAAGTGGTCGAGCTTTCGCCGGAAGACGCGCTGTTGCACAACAACCTGGGCAACACCTTGGCACAGCTAAACAGGATGCCTGAAGCCGCAAACAGTTATCGGCAGGCGATAAAACTTAATCCGGGTTTCGTCGTCGCTCACTACAATCTGGGCAACACATTCTTGAAGCTGGGGCTGCTGTCCGAAGCCGAAGCCAGCTATCGACGTGCGCTGGAGCTCAAGCCCGATCTCGCCGATGCGCATTACAGCCTGGGCAACACACTGCAGAGCCAGAGCAGATTAGCCGAAGCCGAGGCCTGTTACAAACGGGCATTGGAACTCAAACCGAATTTTGCCGGGGCGCATAACAATCTGGGCGTTACCTTATATGATCAGGGTCGTTTTTCCGAGGCCGAGATCAGCTATCGTCAGGTTCTGCAGGTCGAACCGAATAACATCGATGCACATTACAACCTGGGCAATACGCTTAAGAAAATGGGGCAAATGGAAGCTGCGGCAGCTTGTTTCAAGCGTTGTCTGGAAATTGATCCTCATGACCGTTTGGGAGCCAGGCTATTGCTGGCGGCATTGGGTGTCGAACCCATGCCGTTGCGCGCCTCGGAAGCCCATATGGAAGCTTTTTATATCAAGAAGGCGGCTGCGTGGGATCAGGTTGTAGACCGTTCGAAAAAATACTTTGGGGCTCAATTGGTGGCGCAGGCACTGAAGAGTCGGTCGCATACCGCAGACAAGCTGGATATTCTCGATGCGGGTTGCGGTACCGGGCAAGTTGGATTGCTGATACGCGATCAGGCAAGCCATCTGGATGGAGTCGATCTGTCGCCTAGCATGCTGGAGAAAGCCAAGGAGAAGAAGGTCTATGACAACATCTACCTGAGCGATCTGGAATCCTTCATGAAGGATCATCCCAATCAATATGACGCCATTACCTGTGCCGCCACACTGATCCATTTCGGCGATTTGTCGCCCGTATTGAGTGCCGCTGCAGTAAGTCTCAGGGATGACGGTTTATTCGTATTTACAGTGTTTCAGAATGACGGCGAACCAGATGGAAAAGAAGTGGTGGTCTCGCAGTTGGATGGGCTGGCGAAGAGCGGTTGTTATGCCCATGGCAAGGAATATGTCATGCGCGTGGCAGAGGCCGACGGCTTCGCCGTGGAAATGCTGAATTCCGAAATACATGAATACCGTCTGGATGTAAGCGGCGACATTCCCATTATGTGCTTGGTAGTGGCGCTGCGTCGCCGTCCCCGGGTGTAGCGTTCAGCTATTGCCCGGCTATTCCCGATGCAAAGAAATTGGGCTTGGTGCCCGCAGTGGAAAGCGGGATCAATTTTCCGTTCACATCAATGATGTAGGGCGAAATATTGTTGCTGCTGTGGTTGGACACATAAGCAAACTTTCCCGAAGCAGGGATGGCAATGGCTAGAGGTTCCTCGCCTGCGCTAATCGTGCCTATCGCCGTCAACATTCCGTTTGTGCCTATCGTGTATTGCGAGACGCTATTGCCTCCTGAATTCTGGTTAAATGAGTTTGCCACATAGACATGCTTTCCCGATGAATCGGTAGCGACTGAAAATGGCCAAAGGCCGGTAGCGATAGTCGCAGCGCTCATGGGGGTCAATTCGCCGTTGGCGGCTATGGTGTATTGCGAGATGCTGTTGCTGGACAAGTTCGTCACATAGGCGTAACGGCCCGATGGATCAACAGTGATGGCGTTTGGGGTGGTGTTGGTCGTTGCTGTGGCCACATCCAGCGGAGTCAAGCTGCCATTGGCGCTGATAGCATATTGCGAGACGGTATTGCTTCCGGTATTCGTCACATAAGCAAATCTTCCTGATGGAGCAATGGCAATGGAACTGGGCATCCGGCCTGTCGTAACCGTCGCCGGGTTCATTGCGCTCAGCGCACCATCCGTCCCTATCGCGTACTGGGTGACGTTATTGCTGCGTTGATTCACCACATAGGCCCAGTGTCCAGAAGGCTCGATGGCAATACTGATCGGCCAGGTATCCGCCGTCATCGTTGCCGGGGTCAGCGGGGTTAATTTTCCGTCCGTCCCTATGGTGTATTGAGAGATGCTGTGGTTGCCATGATTTGTCACGAAGGCGTGCTTGCCCGAGGGGTGGATGGCGATGGAACTCGGGTTTTCTCCAGCCCAAACCGTTGCTGGAGTCATGGGGGTCATCATACCGTTCTCGTCCAGTGTATATTGCGAGATGTTGTTACTGGCAAAATTTACCACGTAGGCATACTTGCCCGATTGATCGACGACGATCGCGCGTGGATTTTTACCTGCGGCAATCTGGCCTTTCGGTTTGGGTTGAGCGCTGATATTTTCCGCAGGGTATGCCGAGTCACGGTTGTCTGCGACGCTAAATTTATTGCCAGCCCCGTTATGCAATACCATGGAGTCTGCAGGGCCGTAACTGACGCTGCGCCCATCAGTGGCAGCCACCCCGCTATGGCAAATGCCTAATGCCACGATCAGGAACGCCATTGATTTGGCGCTGAAGTGGCGTGTAGGTCGCATCATTTTTATTTGGTGTTGCATATCCATTTAACCCATAGGCTTGCCGATAAGTGTTGCCTGCCGGAAACATTTCATGCCGATTTTGCTAGCCCAAACTTACTTCAAGCTGAATGGATAACCCGAGCGTAGGTCCGTTATGCGAAATGCATTAAAACTCGATGAATCTGAGCCATGCGGCGCATGTGGGATGTTTATCTGCAAGATGTAATTGCCGCACTGGTAGCCTGTACTGGCAACCTTGTTTTTTTTGGTCAATTGCGCTAGAATCGCGTCCACTTTTTAAGTCGGACATAGAAAACATCGTGGCATTGATAGTGCAAAAGTACGGCGGTACATCGGTCGGGAGTCCGGAACGCATCAAGAATGTGGCGCGGCGCGTCGCAAAATTTAAAGCCAAAGGGCATCAGGTAGTGGTGGTGGTCTCTGCGATGAGCGGCGAGACTAACCGGCTTATTGCCTTGGCCAAAGAGATTCAAACGCATCCCGATCCGCGCGAACTGGATGTGATCGTCTCGACCGGCGAGCAGGTCACGATCGGCTTGTTGGCGATGGCCCTGAAGGATGCCGGGCTGAAGGCCAAGAGTTACACCGGTGCCCAGGTCAAGATACTCACCGACAGCGCGTTTACCAAGGCGCGGATTGTTTCCATCGACGAACAAAACATCCGTGCCGATCTGGCTAACGATTGCGTGGTGGTGGTTGCTGGTTTTCAGGGTGTGGATGCAGACGGCAATATCACCACGCTGGGGCGCGGCGGTTCGGATACCACCGGTGTGGCAGTTGCTGCCGCGTTACGCGCCGATGAATGTCAGATTTATACCGATGTGGACGGCGTGTACACCACCGATCCGCGCATGGTGCCAGAGGCGCGCCGTCTGAAGACCATCACCTTCGAGGAGATGCTGGAGATGGCCAGCTTGGGCTCCAAGGTGCTGCAAATCCGCTCGGTGGAATTCGCCGGCAAATACAAGGTCAAGCTGCGCGTGCTGTCCAGTTTTGAAGAAGAAGGCGAAGGCACGCTGATTACTTTTGAGGATAACGACAAAATGGAACAAGCAATCATTTCAGGGATCGCGTTCAACCGCGATGAAGCCAAAATCACCGTGATGGGCGTGCCGGACAAACCCGGCATCGCTTATCAAATTCTCGGGCCGGTCAGCGATGCCAATATCGACGTGGACATCATCATCCAGAACGTCGGCGTGGATGGCACCACCGATTTTTCCTTTACCGTGCATCGCAACGAATTTGCCAAGGCGATGGATATCCTGAAGAACAAGGTGCAGCCGCATATCGGCGCTCGCGATGTGATCGGCGACAGCAAGGCCGCCAAGGTTTCTGTGGTAGGTGTGGGGATGCGCTCGCATGTCGGCATCGCCAGCAAGATGTTCCGCACCTTGGCGGAAGAGGGCATCAACATTCAGATGATTTCCACTTCGGAAATCAAGATTTCCGTGGTGATCGACGAAAAATATCTGGAACTGGCGGTGCGTGTGCTGCATAAAGCCTTCGGCCTGGACCAGGAAGACGCATAATTACGCATAACCGTTTGACCTTTCTGGTCAGTTACATTACTATGCGCGGCCTTCGGAGAGGTGGCCGAGTGGTCGAAGGCACGCCCCTGCTAAGGGCGCATCCGGGCAAAACCTGGATCGAGGGTTCGAATCCCTCCTTCTCCGCCAGGTATCAAAATGTTGCATGAAGTAAAGTAGTCACTTGCGCCCGTAGCTCAGCTGGATAGAGTACTTGGCTACGAACCAAGGGGTCAGGAGTTCGAATCTCTTCGGGCGCACCAATAAATCAATGGCTTGCAGGTTAATCCCGGCAAGCCATTTTTCTTTTTACGCTTCATGGGTAAACCCATGGGTAAACCAGAAATTTGCTAGGCGATTGAACCGGCTTCAGCAATTCCCGCAGCCGCAGTCTCTCAAACTCTTCCGTTGACCGCTCAGTCACGGCGCTTGCAATAAACCCCGCAAGCCCCGCGCCTTCGCTATCGCACTGGCATTGGACAGAGCGCAGAAGGCGGTGAAACTGCCCTCTGCTTTAGCTCCGTAGCCAAGTGTGTCCGCTCCGTTACCGCCGCCACCTCACCACTGCGCCCTTCGCGAAAAAGTCCTCGCCAAGGGCTTGCGGTGCGCTGTCGGCTAGGGCATGGGCAGTCTGGGAGAGCGCCGAAGGCAAAAAACCGCCATCGGCTTCCACGCTGTTACACGCTGGTTTCCCTCCGTTGCCGCAGCCGCTTCACGCCGTCGCGCTTCATGGCTTCGCAAAAGACCGCTACGCCATCAAGCGCTCGCCGTTCGCAGGCTGCTGGTGCATGGGTAGCCTGAACGTGCAGTGCCCCTTCGCAGTACCGTTAAGGCGTTGTCGGCTGCGCCGGTTATGTGTGTGCCGGTGTTTAACATAAAGGCGTCTTATGCAAAGCGTGTGCGCCGGTAAAAGCTCCCGCCCTTCGGGTTCGCATAAGAGGCCTTTATGTCTTGCGCCCTTCGGGTAAATGCCGCCACACAAGTCAAAGTCAAATTCCATCTCCTTCGTCGAGGGGCAGCAAAACGGGGCTGGTGTTGCGCCGCCCCTTCGCCTTTTGCAGCATGGTCGTGCCGGTCTATGTCTTGTCTTGTTGTGGTCGCTTCGCGGCTTATGTGGGGGGCGCTTTCCCGCTAACGTCCCCCCGCCCCCCCAACGGCCAAGTGAAGCAAAGGCATGGCCGCACCCGTCCGCACTGCCACCCCTTGCCTTGGGTAAACCTGCATCCCGCGCACCGTCCACTGGCTTGCGCCCTGCATCGCCCGCTGGTTCGCGCAGAGACGGGCAAGGCGAGGCAATGCTTATTCGGTCGGCTACGCCGGTTTGGTTTGTTTTTGTGGCGTGGTCGCTGCGCGGTATCGTTCACAGCAGAAGTGCATTTTGTTTATCGCGGCAACGTCACGGTGCAGGCATGAACCAAGTGCGCCTTCACCGTCACGCCACCGCTGCCGTGTGCGGGTCGTGCGCGCCAACAAAAAAACCATGCCGGACAAAACCCCCGGCACCGGCTTTTTCATTGCCACACACCACCCTGAGTCAAAGTCAGGCTTGGTCGCTGCGCGTTCTGTTTATTGTCCCCGCCCGCCTAGCGTGTCAGGCTGCGCGGGGCGCGCTGCGCTGCTCCTTTCCCGCTCATCCTGCCATGCTTCCCGTCCGCCCCAAGTGGCTCCCCAAATTCGCTACACCTCGATATTGCGAAACAGATTCATGTCCTCGTCGATACCGCCCAGCCTCGCCCCAATCATCCGCAGCCGCTGCTGCATTATGTTCAGCGATATGCCGACATGCGCATCATGCTGGATGGTCAGCCGCTGATAGGTGCGCGAGTGCATTCCCTTTGGCTTGATGCCATGCCCGTTCAAGATGCCCGGCTCCCATTTAAGCCGATCCCGGATTTTGTCTGCCCGTCGAGTTGCGCGGTCATCCAGATTTTCCCGCTGGCTGGAATAGGCCAGGCGGTAGCAGTGCCGACAGGCGAATATAGTGCCGCCGTAGAGAATCGCCACGCGCCGCCCACAGCCAACGGCAGGGCAGCGGAACCATGCCCGTGATCCGCCGTAGTTGCATGGCGTCCATTCAACTCGAACTGGGTAGTTCTCGCTTTTCCATTCGCCACCACCGCTCCGGTGCTTGTAGTCGAGAATAACCCGGTCGGTTTCCGTCCTCACGTTGATAGATGCAACTTTTTCGCCGTTGCGCGTCCAGCTCCAGCCGAAGGATTTTCCCGCTGTCAGCAAGCCATCCCGTTGCAACCGCCGCACATCCAGCGCACGGTAATCGCCCGTTGTGCTCTTCCCGCTTTGATCCCGCCGCCCGCTATTCATGCCGCCCATTTTTTCTCTCCCGGATTTTGCCTAAATCATAAGCAAGATTTAGCATTTTACTCATCACTGTTACCGTGTAAAAACCATGAAACCTATATATAACCTGCGTTTCAGGCTGGTTTGCATAATGCGATTTATGTTCTGATTTAATGGCATCAACGCCCGATGCGAAGCTGTTTCAGCTTCAAAAGCATTGCCAAAGTGCGCTCGAACTTGCGGTCGAGGTGCGTTTCGTAGCGATTCAACTTCTCCAGTCGATGCGCCTGCAACCCTTCGCCCAAGGCTTGCGCTTTGATGGCTTCATGGTGCCGTGCTGTCTTCTCCATCCCCATGCACAACGGCTCCAGATGCTCGCTGATGAAATCACCCAGACCTTCCGCAGTCGCTTGATATTCCTCTTCCTCGACATACTGTTCCCACCATTCGCGGGAATCAGGCAGCAGTGCCCGCAGTGCTTTGTCGTAGGCATTCGCGCCGCCACGCCGCAGGATTGCCGATGCCTTCCGGGTTGCTTCCAGATCGTGCTGCGTATCCCGTTGTTGCTCGGCGATGTCTTCCGGTGTCATATCCATCAAATCGCGCAGGTCGGTGCCTTTGCCGGATAACCCAAACTCGAAAGGTGCCGCCGCCGGTATCACGTCTTCAGCATTCCGTGCCGAACCTTTCAACCCCTGATTGATATTCGCGCCCTCTGCCAGCAGCACCCGCCGCTTGCGCCAGATAATTGCCGCCAGCTCTTCAACAAGGTGCATCTCTGTTGCGCCTGCCGGTTGGTGTTCCTCCACCAGCGCCGCCAGCAAGTCGCCGAACTCGCCCGCATCTTCATGGGCCAGCACCGCCAGCCTGGACAGGATGCCGTGCTTCATGGCGTTGTACCGCACGGGTTCGTAGTTGTTCTGCGGCGTTTCATCAGCAGCCGTTGCCGGTAATGGAATCACGGCAGAATCGTTTTCAATTGTTTGCATAATTTTCACCATAATGTTTTTCAATAAGTTCCAGCAGCACCATGCCGTCGTAGGAATGCCGTGGTATTGCCAGCTCGAAAGTAGCCACCTCTCGAATGCCGACCGTCGCGATAACGGGATCAGTCTTATCGTCATCCACAAACAGGGCGAAGCGCTTTCCCTCCAGCAACGCCAGCACCTTGGCGCGCCTGCGTTCGCGCTGTAGCTCGCACAGGATGCTTGGCTTGTTGTCGCGGATTGTTGGAAGCCATTTATCCACTGCCGACTGGTCGCCGGTCGCGGTGATGGTGCCCGCAGGGGAGGGCGCGAGAGTCACACCTTCCACCGTTGCCTGTTCGATGATTTCCACCGGGGTCATATCACCACCTCCACATTTGAGGATTGCGTGACAGTTTTTGCAACTGTCCCGGTGAAAGGCGGTGAAGGCGTTAAAGGCGGTGGATTCGCCGCAACCACCCGCCATGCAACACGGCCATCCGCCGTTGCTTGCTGGAATACAAAACCGCCGACGATGCGGTTCGCATTCTTTTTCAGCAGCCAGCCCAGCTTCGAGCGATTGATCGAACCTTTTTCTTCGACCGGAAATTCGCGCATCGCGTCGAGCAGGTTGGGATGCGCCATTTCTGCCAGATCAACGGCCTTGCGCACCGTCGCCGGTGTCGAGCCGAATGCAGCCCGCCATTCCGCCATCAGCCCGGCGAGTGCATCCCCGTCCGGGTCATGCTTGACCTGTTCCAGCAGCGCCGTTGCCGGGTCAGGTTGCCCGAGCCACATCAACGGATGCCTGCAATAGTCCGACCAAGCACCGCCGAAGGTGACAATGCTTTCAACGCCAGCACGCGGCGAACCCGCCTTGCGCCATGCCAGGATGATGATCAGAACAGCCGCCACATAAAGCCCGCGCTGCTTGCGCACCTTATCGACCGGATAGTTTTTGTAAGTCATCGTCGCCGGTGTCGCGCAGCGTGGATCAATGTGTATCGTCAGCACGCGCCGCAGCAGATCACGCACCGGGCCGACGTTATTTCCTGAACCCAAAAATAAAGTTCGCGTGCTGACCGTCGCCGTCTTGCTCACCCCCAGAATCCGATCAGTAATCTGCTCTGCGGTCAGCATCCGCTTGATCGTGCCATGCGGTATCCAGTCCGTGTCCATATCGTCAAACTCAATCACCGCCGGGCTGGTCAGCAGCAGAGAAAGAATCACCTTGGTCGCTTCTTCCGACGTGGTCGGATAACTCACCTTGGCATTTCCGGCAGGCCCGGCAAACGCGCCGATCAGTTCGCACAGATAAGTTTTGCCGCTGCCGAAGACCGGCGCTTTCGCGTGAAAGCCGGGGGCGTATGCCAGCGACGGGCGCACCACGGCGGTGAAGATGGCCGATAGTGCAGCGGCTTTGTCGGTATCCGCGACGAAGTGAAATTCGGTGAGCAGTTCTTCCAGCAGGGCCAGCGCCGCCCGCGCTGCCTCGGGTGTCGGTTCAGGTATGACAAATTCACGCGCATCAAAAACACCGAAGCGCTGCGAGGTTTTGTCATAGCCCGCGTGAGTAATCAGCACGCCGTCCGATTCACGAAAATAGGGTTGACGCACCACGCCTGCGAGTGGCGGCAAGTGCCGGAAGCTCTGCGAGTCGTAAAGAATTGCAGTGTGCTTCGTCGGTGGATCACAGCGCACCCAGTCTTTCGCACGCCCATCGTATTGCTCCCAACTCGCCGCGACCGACAACTCCCGCGTGAGCGCGGGCGCACTGGTCGGCACGATGGAAGGGTCACCCGATGTTGGATCAGTCGAGACCGACACTATCAAACCACCTGACTGATAATGCCTGCCGCGATTTGCCAACTCCTTTTCCGCCGCGTCCACCACGCGATGCAGATCACCGGCGACCACACGGATCACCGGCTTGTGTCGTGCCTCGGCATTGCGCACGCCCAGAAATTCCAGCAACTGCCGGATGTGAAACTTCTCGCGGTGCGAGTGCTGGCAACAGAATCCGCCCAAGGGATAAAGCTCGTCCGGTTCAAAATATGCAGCGCCGGTATCCAGCCCATCGGTATGCTCCTGCGCCCACGGGCAACTGACATCGTGCTTGCCTGAACCCAACGGCGTTTTGTAGAGGCCGCGCGCCTTGAGCGCACTCACAACCGGATTCTCCGCAGCCTTTGGTGTCAGCACCTCGTCGGCATCATTGCCCATACTGCGCGGATTGTCCGCAGCGGACTTGGTTTCTTTCTTCGGTCGCCCAGCCGGTGCCAGTTCCAATTGCAGGCCATCCACAATCTCTTGCGGCGTGTAGCGCTTGTCGGGGCGATATTCGACCAGGCGGCAGTGAAACGGTGCGCCAGCATCGTCAACATATTTTGGCTTGCCATTGATTGCGACAGGAAGGCGTGCCCAGCGGCTTAATGGACCGGTCGCACCCTCATCGCACAGCCCAGCACCGATCACCGCATTGAGCAACCGCACGGCCACATCACCATCGGTAATCGGATCAGCGAGAATAATTCCGCCCTGATGATTGCCGGGGCTGGTCTCGATCAGCCAGGACAACTCAAAACCGGACAGCCGCTCCAATTGCACCTTGGTGCCCAGATCGTCGAGCATCAAAAAATGACACGCGGCAAACTGCGCCTTGCGCGCCTTGAATGAGCCGTCATCGCCGGGATAGAAGCTCGAACACCCGACGAAGTTGTTATTTCCGGCGGGAAGATTTGCGATTACTGAATCGGCACGGTTAGCCGACCATCCGCCCACGCCGGGATCGCCCGCCTTGGAACAAACCGCAGCAAACGCACCCTCGGGCACAGATGGAAACACCGCAGCGACAAAATCGGCATTGGCCAGCATAAAAACACCGCCTTCGCCGCCTTTACCGGCTTCATCCGGCTCTGTATCGGAAACTGTCAGATCATTCATGGCAACCCCCTCAAGCCGCAGCTTTGCGGGCAGCTTCCAGCTTCACCACCAAGGCGCGAATTTCTTCGTCAGTCTTCCCGGCAATGCGCGCTGCATTGATTGCCGCCACGTCACCCGACGGCCAGCCAACGGCACGGGGGCCAAGGCTGACAGGCTTCGTCCACAAGCCTTGAGTGATGCGCAGATAGATGGTCGAACGGGAAAGACCGGATTCAGATTTAACGGCAGGAAGCCGCTGGATGGTATGTGTCATATTGGAACCTCTTAACGTGATAGCGAACTTGCTAAGACGAATCCTGATTGGGCGATTTGGGCGATAAAACGCCCGGACAATGCCCAGCGCAGGCGAGGCTTTGCGATACAAATTAACGAGTTGGGAATTGCATGGAAGGCTGCGACACGGGGAGTGCAGCGCAGGATCAGGCGCGGAGAGTGGCGAAATACGGGGGGTTAGCGGGTGGAAGAGTTGGGCGAAAAAATTCCGCCCAACTATTTACAAAATCATGTGTTTTTTGATGGTGGAAAAATTGCGTTCGTTCGCAATATCCATTTTCTCGATCTGCTTTGAGTACCAGACATCCGACATTTTTGGACGCTTCTTTTTCAGTGCCCGGTATTCCTTCTGCCAGCTTGCATACATCGCTTGCGTATCCAGCTTGCTGGCTTCGCGCTTGGCGTTGCTGGGCGTGTAGCGGTTGTCTGCCGTGGTCGCGGCATCCACCAATTGATGAACCATCACGCCGTCCAGCGAATATGCGCCGCCGTGATACTCGACTGCCTCGGCCAACGGCAGCGGATTGCTTCCAGCGACCAAGGCTAACGCACCATTAGCTTTCAGGCATAGCATCTGGCTGCGCTTGCCGCCGGTGGCGATACCGATCTCAAACAAATCGGCGCTGGATGATTGCTTATCGCTGCGGCGCAAGCCAAGGCTGGCCGCAACAAATCCGCACACGGCATCGACACCGCACTGCCACTGCGCCAAGCTCGTCAAGGGAACAGGGACACGGCTGGTATCGCCCCGCTTGTCGCACGCTATGAAAGCGCGTGCAGGCCGTTTACCTTCGCCGGGTAAGACATGCACCGGCATCACACAATCGCGCTCGCACCCCGGACATATCGCGCTGCTTGCTGGGCGCGCTTTCGTAAGCAGCCGCTGAGTTTTCATTGCCGCCACTGCCGCGCTTGGCCACAGGCTCAACTCATCATCATTGACCAGCACCGCAGCTCCTTGACTAGCGCCCACGCGCCCCAATAGCTCAATCAGTGTGGCTTGTGGCGTCATGCCTCAACGGCTTCCAATTCTTCCGCCAGTTCCTTGGGTTCAATCCCGGAGGCTTCCAGCATATCGCGCAGCTTCAAGTCCAGTTCGTCGTATTTGAGCGAGCAGGAATTTGGGTGTGTGATGTGAAACTTCACCGGTTTCGCAGGCTTGTCCGCATCCACCACCACCGAAGCCACAAGTTCTACATAAGTGATGCTGTACAGATTCATCGGCAAGGTTTTCCCGATTTGTTCGAGCAAGGTATAGACGGCATCGGGATTTACAGCCGTATCCGCTTCCAGCGTAATGCGGTCGCCTTTCTTCACCCGCGAGGAAAGCCGCAGTTTCTTCACGACCACTTTCTCGATGCCGCTACCCACTGCGGGGATGAATTCAAAACTCTTCTGGAGCAGCGGCGCCAGATCGTAAACACGCGCATCTTTAGGGTCGGGCGGCAATTCGTCGAGCTTGAGAATCGCCGTGGCAAACATTGACTGTAACGGCTCAATGGCCTTGTAGGAACCGCGAAAATGCAGATCGAGCGAACCTTCTTTTGCCGAGTAAACAAAAATGACTTCAAAGGCGGGATTGTGCGGGCGCAGCCCGAATTCGCCATTCACCCACTCGGGGCCTTGCTGCGAGTAATCTTCGGGATAAGCGAAAAAATAATCCAGCTCGCCCCGCCGGTAGGGCTCAACCACGCAATTCTTGCCGCGTCCCTCGGTGTGGTGAAAATACGTGCCTATCCGCGCGGTAAACTTTTGAATGCTGGCATCGTCCACTGCCGCTGGTTGGTGCGATAGGTTCTTGCGCTTGCGCCAATAGGACAGCGTGTCCGCATGATAGAAACGGGTCGCACCTTTCCAGCAAGCGTTGTGATCCAGAAAGGTAATCATTGCCCGATTAAAGTGGCTAGGCAAAGCCGATAGCATTTCGACAAAAGGGGTGATGGCTTCCGGGGTTTCTCTCAATTGATGCCGCGCCTCATCAATAATTGCCCGAAAGCCCTTCTCGCAGCTCATGTCGAAGATGCCTATAAAATCGGCATCCATTTCGTTGCGCTGCACTTCCGGCAGCGCCAGCCACGCCGCGAATAACTCATCGGGCTTGCCATCCTTCATGGAGCTAAAGTCCAGATCGCCAAAAAGCCCCCGTCCCTGAAAGTAGCGGGCAAGCAAAGCAATCGGCATCTGCCGGAAAAATTCTCTAGTTGTGTAATACCGTGCCATGTATTCGCTCCTCGGGTTAAGGTGGAATCAATCATCAGGATTATGCTGGACTTTACCGCACATTACAGCACATTCGCATTACAATTGCCGCCCAGGGGGCTGTCACCAAAAATGAAAATCGTAAGCAATACCGGCACTGACCGGGTCATTGACCTGATCCGCCCGCACCTCAAGCGGGGAAATCAGCTCGACGTGGTCACCCCCAGCTTCTCCTTGCTCGCATTTGCCGAGATGCTGGAGGCACTATCAGGTCTGGGCAAGGTGCAATTATTGTTGCCGCCGGAAGAGGCCGAGCTAGCGTTTTTTGGCGGTGATGCCGACCGCGCTGCCCGCAACAGGCTGCAAACGCGCTGGCTGGCGTTGCGCTGTGCGGAATGGGTGCGCGACAAGGTGGAGCTGCGCCGGACGCGCGGGAGTGTGCCGCAAGGGGCAACGGTGATGCGCAACGCGCAAGCGCAGCCCGAGCAAGTCATCTTGGGTTCATTCGCTTTCGGCACCGACGGCCTGGGCATCACGCCTGGCAATCCCCTCAGCTTGATTCAGGCTTCCGAAACGGCGGATGAAGCAATCCAGCTCGCCCAGTGGTTCGATGCGCAGTGGCATAGTCTGAAGGAGCAACCCGAAGCAAAGGCCGCTTTGCTGGCAAAGCTCAAAGCGATTACCGACCACCGCGATCCCTACAGCATATATGTGTTGATGCTGCACCATTTGTTCCAGAGCAGTGGCGACGAGATGGACGAAGAGCGCATCGTCAAATCTGCCACTGGTATCCGCAACACACTGGTATGGAAGAAGCTCTACAAATTCCAGCGTGATGGTGTGGTGGGTGCCATAGATAAACTCAACCGTTTTGGCGGTTGCATCATTGCCGATAGCGTGGGGCTGGGGAAAACCTTCGAGGCATTGGCCGTCATCAAATACCACGAGCTGCGCAATGACCGTGTGCTGGTGTTGTGCCCGAAACGTCTGCGCGACAACTGGACGCTCTACAAGACCAACGACAAACGCAATAGCCTCGCCGCCGACCGCCTCAACTACGACGTGCTGAATCACACTGATCTTTCGCGTGACGGGGGACACTCCGGCGACATCGACCTATCGCATGTGAACTGGGGCAATTACGACTTGGTAGTAATCGACGAATCTCATAATTTCCGCAACAAGGCCACGCACAAGGGCAAGGAATCGCGCTACGACCGGCTGATGCGACGCATCATTCAGGAGGGCGTTAAGACCCGCGTGCTTATGCTCTCGGCAACACCGGTCAACAACCGGCTGGCCGACCTGAAGAACCAGATCGCCTTCGTCACTGAGGGCAACGACACCGCGCTGTCCGAACACGGCATCGCCAGTATCGACAGCACCACACGCCTGGCGCAGAAGCAATTTAACCGTTGGCTGGATATGGATGAGGCGGAGAAGACCCCGACGAAGTTGATCGAAATGCTGGGCTTCGATTACTTCACCCTGCTGGATCATCTCACCATCGCGCGCTCGCGCAGGCATATTGAAAAATACTATGGCATCAGTGAAACAGGGCGTTTCCCGGATCGTCTGCCGCCTATCAACATCAAGGCAGACGTGGATCGCGCAGGCGAGTTCCGCTCCATCCGCGACATCAATCTGGAAATTCGCCGCCTGAACCTGGCCAGCTATGCGCCGCTGCGCTACGTGCTGCTGCACAAGCAGGCCGCCTACGATGCCAAATACAGCACACAGATACGCGGTGGCGAAAGTTTTTTCCGCCAAGTGGATCGCGAGGAAAGCTTGATCCACCTGCTGCGCGTCAATGTGCTCAAGCGCATGGAAAGTGCAGTCTCCTCGTTCCGACTCACCGTCCAGCGGCAACTGGAAGATGTCGAGGCAATGCTGGAGCGTATCGAAGCACATGCTGAAGAAATCGAAGAGCTGGATATTGCTGATGTAGACATAGAAGATCCAACCTTCGAGAGTTTGCTGGTAGGAAGAAAAGTCAAAGTGCTGCTGGGCGACGTTGACCTCATCCGCTGGAAGCAAGACCTCATCGAAGACCGCAATCGCTTGGCCACATTGCTGGGTGCCGCCATGCAGGTTGATCCAGACCGTGATGCCAAGTTGCAGGCATTACGCGAAATGATCCAGAACAAATGCCGCAACCCGATCAATGACGGCAACCGCAAAATTATCGTGTTCACCGCTTTTAGCGACACGGCTCACTACCTCTACGAACAAATTTCCGGCTGGGCGAAAAAAGAGCTGGGCATTGAGGCTGCGCTGGTCACGGGTACAGGGCGCAACCAGACCACCATCCCCGGTTTACGCAAGGACTTGGCCACGATCCTTACATCCTTTTCGCCACGCTCCAAAGAGCGCCCGGAAGAACTGGCGCACGAAGGCACACTGGACTTGCTGATTGCTACCGACTGCATCTCCGAAGGGCAAAACCTGCAAGACTGCGACTGGCTCATCAATTACGACATTCACTGGAACCCGGTGCGCATCATTCAGCGCTTTGGCCGGATAGACCGTATCGGCTCACCCAACCAGCGCATCCAGCTCGTCAACTTCTGGCCCAACATGGAGCTGGATGAATACATCAACCTCGAACAGCGCGTCAGCGGGCGCATGGTGTTGTTGGATATTTCCGCCACCGGCGAAGAGAACCTCATCGAACAGCAATCCGGCAACCAGATGAACGATTTGGAATACCGCCGCAAGCAACTGCTCAAATTGCAAGACACTGTGATTGATCTGGAAGACCTCTCCGCTGGTGTTTCCATCACCGACCTCACACTCACCGATTTTCGCATCGATCTTGCCCAGTATTTCAAGGCGCATCCGGGCAAGCTGGAGGGAATACCGTTAGGTGCAAGCGCGGTTACTACCAGCGAAGATGCCGACATTCCGCCGGGCATCGTGTTCTGCCTTCGTGCGGAAGGCGCAGCCGCTGAAAAAATAGCGGAATCCGGCTATCCGCTGGCACCGCACTACCTCGTGCATGTGGGTGAGGACGGCAGCGTGTTGCTACCCTACACCCAAGCCAAGCGCATACTGGATCGCCTCAAGCGTTTGAGCTTGGGGCGAGACTTGCCGGATGCCACTGCCTGCGCTCGACACGACAAAGATACCAAGCAGGGTGAAGACATGCGCCATGCCCAACAATTATTGGCGGCGGCAGTGGCCTCGGTAGTGGGCAAGAGCGAAGAGCGTGCCGTTGCCAGCCTGTTTTCTCCCGGCGGCACACATGCCATGAAGGGCGAGTTTGCCGGAAGCAGCGATTTTGAAGTGGTGGCGTTTCTGGTTGTGCTGCCGGAGGTAATTGTATGACAGTGCAAGACCTGATTGCCGCATTGGAACTGCCTGCCAGTTGCCGCGTCGATCAGCGTATTCCCAAGAAACTGCTGGTGGAAAACGGCGCACCTACTGCCGCAGACAAACGCAACATCACCGAAGGCATCGAAGAAATCCAGTGGGTGTTTTCGTTGAAGTCTTCAACCATTGGCGTACCGGAATACAGGGATGAAAGCAGGGAATATCTCGAAATCGCCGTGTTGCATATCGCATTGCGGCAGGGGGCAAAAGCGGCGCGTATAGCAGAGCTGACGCACCGTGCCGTGCCATATCCGATTCTGTTGCTGCTGACGATAGATGATAAATTGATCGTCTCAATGGCACACATCCGCTGGGCGCAGAACGAAGCGGGCAAGGTGGTGCTGGATGGTGAATCGGTTGCCGTTGCCTTGAATGAGCCTACTCCCGCGCCGGAGGTATTTTCGGCACTCCTCCAGGCCCTATCCATAACCCGCCAGCCGCGTGAAAATTTGAGGGCGCTCTATCAGGGCTGGTTGGATACATTAACGGCTTGTCAGGCAGCCAAAATCACCGGCGTGTTTGCCCAGAGTGCAACGGCGGAACAGGCATCTATACGCCGAACCGCTTTGCAGGATTGCCAGCGTCTTGAGGCGGAGGCCGCGCGCCTGCGCAATGTCGCCGCAAAAGAGAAACAATTGGCGCGGCGCGTGGAAATGAACATCGAATTACAGCGGCTCCAACGCGAAATTGAAACTGCAACGCGTCAATTGACGCATTCCGGCTGAATGATCCAAGTAGGGGATAACCGACCAAAATATAAAAATAGATTTACTTTTTGTATATTTTAAGCATAATACGGCATAATTATTAACCACAGGCTCATCATGCTGCTCGAATTTAGAATTCGTAATTACCGTTCAATTCGTGACGAGATCGTCATTAGCTTTGTGGCGTCCAAAGATAAGAAGCTGGCCGACACGCATCTGGCACCGACCGGCATCAAGAGTTTGCCCCATGTGGTGCGCAGTGCCGTGGTCTATGGCCCGAACGCCAGCGGAAAATCTACTCTGCTTCACGCACTGCACTACATGCGTGCTGTCGTGGCTGAATCTGCAACCATCGTGCAGCCGGGACAGCCCTACAATGTTCAACCTTTTCGACTGGATACGGCGTACACCTCGCAACCCACCGAGTTTGAAATAACCTTCTTGCTGGGCGGGGTGAGGCATCAATACGGCTTCAGCCTTACACCGGAACGTATTGTGGATGAATGGCTGCTAGTGTACCGAGCCGCCAAGCCACAACAGTGGTTTCGCCGCAGCTTTGATGAGAAAACACAAAGCTCGGTTTACGAGTTCAGCACGCATCTAACCGGCCCGCGCAAACTCTGGCAGGAAACCACACGCCCCAACGCTTTGTTCCTTTCCACCGCAGCGCAGCTCAACAGCGAACTGTTGGGGCCAATATTCCGCTGGCTAGTAGAGCAGCCCGTATATTTTGGTGCCGGTTTGTCGCCGCTGCCAGATTCCACTACGGAACTGCTTCAGACCGAGATGGGGAAACGTGCCGTGCGTGATTTTCTTACTTCGGCGGACATCAGCATTAGTGATGTGTTGAGCGTGCCGCGCCAAGGTTTTCACCAACAAATCATGTTTGGACCAGAGGGGCCGAAATTTTCTCGCGAAGATCGAGAAATACTCATGCCGCAATTCGTCCATAAGACCGAACACGGTTCAGCCAGTTTTGAATTGCATGAAGAGTCGCAGGGCACACAGCGGTTGTATGCCTTGGCCGCACCCGTGTTGGACGTGCTCAAAAATGGCCGCTTGCTGATTGTGGATGAACTCGACAGCAGCCTGCACCCCTTGCTGGTTCGGCGGCTGGTACGCATGTTTCATCAACCGGAACTCAATCCGCATGGTGCTCAATTGCTTTTCACCACGCATGACACCTCGCTGCTTGACCGCACCCTGTTCCGGCGCGATCAAATCTGGTTTACCGAAAAAGACCGGGATCAATCCACGCGCCTGTATCCGCTCTCCGATTTCAGCCCGCGTGAAACCGAAGCTTGGGAGAAGGGCTATTTGATTGGACGCTACGGAGCCGTGCCTTTCTTCGATGAACCTGTATCGCCTGTTCAGGCTGTAGGCTGATAGGCCGGGCGAATGGGAAAAGATAAGCAACCAAAAGTTCGGCAGGCCGAACAACTTGCCCGCAAGGAAGGCCGACGCGCGAGTTATAACCGTATACTGATTGTCAGTGAAGGCAGCAAAACTGAGCCGCAATATCTGGGCGAAATACGCTCAAAATACCGTCTGCACACTGCCAATGTGCAGGTACAACATAGCCAATTTGGCACCACACCTTTACAGGTAGTGGAGTATGCAGAAAATCTGTTTGTGAATGGCGATGAAGCCAAGAACATCCAGCCACGCGCCTTCGAGCAAGTTTATGCCGTGTTCGACCGTGACGACCACGCCACTTATCACAACGCTTTAGCCAAGGCAGCCGCACTTGACGGAAAATTGCGCAACGATCTCAATCAGCGTGTGAGTTTTGCCGCCATTGTCACCGTGCCATGCTTCGAGCTTTGGCTGTTGCTGCATTTTGAGGATGTGCTTGCACCATTGCATCGTACCGAGGTGTACCAACGCTTGCGCCAATACCTACCTGGTTATGACAAAGGACAGGCCGGTCACTACGCACAAACATGTCAAAATTTGGCTGAAGCAATGCAACGTGCCGAACATCTGGCCGAACTTACCACAGCACATAACGCTGATGAACCCTATACCGACATGCACCGGTTGGTGAATTTGCTCACCACCCTTAAAACCTGAAATCCGAAAGATCACTATGCAGAAGATAGCAGCCACCAGCCCTGAAGCCCAATCCGCCAACATCACGGCAGAGAACATTGCCCAGCTCAAGGCACTATTCCCTGAGCTTCTGACAGAAAGCGTTAATGGCGTCGCCATCAATGTGGACGTGCTCAAGCAACTGGTGGGTGATGCGACCGCCACCGATGCGGAGGAGAAATACGGTCTCAACTGGCATGGCAAGCGACGTGCTCGCCAGATCGCTCTGACCCCCAGCACCGGCACGCTACGTCCTTGCCCGGACGAGAGCGTGGACTGGGATACCACCCAGAACCTGATGATCGAGGGCGACAACCTTGAAGTGCTGAAGCTGCTGCAAAAGAGCTACGCGGGCAAGGTCAAGCTCATCTACATCGACCCGCCTTACAACACCGGCAAGGACTTTGTGTACCCGGATAACTTTCAGGACAACATCAAGAACTATCTGGAGCTGACAGGGCAGGTGGAAGGCGGCAAGAAGATCAGCAGCAATAGCGAAGCCAGCGGGCGGTTTCACACGGACTGGTTGAATATGATGTATCCGAGGTTGAAGCTGGCTCATGCCCTTCTTGAAAAAAATGGCGTGATCTGTGTGTCAATTAACGACAAAGAACAGCATAGCCTCAAGGCGGCGATGGCTGAAATTTTCGGGGAGGAAAACTTTCTTGCGCAACTCGTATGGGACAAAAACCACAGTGCTCAAGCTGGCATATTTAAGGTCTACCATGAGTATGTGTTGGTTTACGCGCGCAATGCAGAATTGATAGCATCCCCTAAAGCACCTGAGGCAGAAGACTTTGAAGCGGGTGCCATGAAGAGGGAATCTGCACGCCACCCGATGCAAGAGTTTAAGTTTCCAAAAGGCACAAGGTTTGATGCTCCTGAGGAAACGGAGCTGAGAGGCTCATGGGGTGACGCAGAAAAGGTTCACCTGAAGCAAGGCAGAATGATTTCTCAGAATGGGGTGCTCAAAGAGGAAGTAGTTCTGGAAGCCGCATTTACTCAAGCGAATCAAATGAAGCAGTTTTTTTATGGTGATCGCAGCGCTCTTGTTGACAGCCGAGGGCAGCGTGTTCTTGAATTTTACTTCACCGCAACAGGAAAGTTGAAAATAACAAAAGAGCGTGGCGTATTTACGCCACCCACAGTGCAGCGTTGGGGTATGCAAGGCGAAATTTCAAATGATTTGGCGAGTTTATTCGGCATGTCCGCGCCTCCGCTTGAAACACCGAAAAGCACAACAATGCTGAAAGATTTTGTCGCATGGTTCACTGAATCTGGCGATATGATTTTTGACTTCTTTGCTGGCTCAGGCACGACTGGGCACGCCGTAATGGAATTGAATGCGCACAGCGGATCATCTCGTCGCTTTGGCCTCGTACAGTTTCCTGAGCCATGTGCGGAAGGCTCAGTCGCTCAGAAGGCTGGGTACAATACAATCGCAGAAATTTGTAAGAAACGGATTGAACTAGCTGCACGGGCAATACAAGTAGAACTGCCAGAAGCGGAGTTTGATTCTGGTTTCCGCGTTTTCAAACTTGACACCTCCAATATCCGCGCCTGGAACCCCGACCGCGATAATCTGGAAAAAACGCTGCTCGACCACGAAGAGCACATCCTGCCGGGCAGGACGGAAGCAGACATCGTGTATGAGCTGTTGCTCAAGCTGGGGCTGGATTTGTGCGTGCCGATAGTATCGCGCACCATCGCAGGCAAGACGGTAGGTGCCATCGGTGGCGGCGTGCTGCTTGCCTGCCTCGCCGAGCGCATCGCCGCCGCTGAGGTGGAAGCCTTGGCACAAGGCATCGTGGCATGGCGCAAGGAACTCGCCCCGGCTGGCGATACCACCTGCGTGTTCCGCGACAGCGCGTTTGAAAACGACATCGCCAAATCTAATTTGGCCGCCATTCTGGAACAGTACGGCATCGCCAACGTGCGGAGTTTGTGAGGAGCAGAGCATGAGCAAAGACCTGACCAATTCCGCCATTGACCGGCAAAATATCCTCAATAACCCCTACGCCTTGGCCGAGATTGAGAAGGCGGCTGGGGTTCAGGGCATCCCTTTTGAGGGCAAGACGGTCGTGCTCAAGGAGCAGATTGCTGCTTTCTTTGAGGTGACGACCCGCACCATTGAGAATTATCTTGAGCAGAATGCTGAGGAACTGTCCAAAAACGGCTATGAGGTACTGAAGGGTAACCGCCTGAAATTATTCAAAGAAGTCATTCAGGGGCTGGATGTTCCCGAAACCGATTTCGGTAACATCGCAAAGACCCCCCAACTGGGAGTTTTTGACTTCCGGGCTTTCCTCAATCTGGCCATGCTGGTGTCAGAAAGCGAACGGGCCAACGTGCAGGGCTTATGAGCATGAGCGAAATCAACCCCGTCCCCGGCGGAGAGTTTCTGCTGTATCAAACTGAAGACGGTCAAACCCGTGTCGAGTGTCGCTTGGCCAATGAAAGCCTGTGGCTGTCTCAGGCGGGCATGGTGGAGTTGTTCCAAACCAGCAAGCAGAACATCGCTAAACATTTGAAGGCGATTTTTGCCGAGGGGGAGCTGGTAGAGGATTCAGTTGTCAACTTCTGGTTGACAACTGCCGCCGATGGCAAGCGTTACCGGGTGGCTTACTATAACTTGAGCGCCATTCTGGCAGTGGGCTACCGGGTGCGTTCGCTGCGGGGTACTCAGTTCCGTCGCTGGGCGACAACCCGGTTGGAGGAATATCTGGTCAAGGGTTTTGTCATGGACGACGAGCGCTTGAAAAAACCGGATCAAGGAGTCTATTTTGAGCAGTTGCTGGAACGTATCCGCGACATTCGTTCGTCGGAAAAGGTGTTCTGGCGCAAAGTGCTGGATATTTACGCCACCAGCATCGACTACGACTCTTCTGCCGAAACTTCCCAGCAGTTATTTGCCACTATCCAGAACAAGATGCACTGGGCGGCACACGGGCAGACAGCGGCGGAGGTGATTACGCAACGCGCAGATGCCAGCCAGTTGCACATGGGGCTAACCAGTTTTACCGGAGCGCGTCCGCGCCGCTCGGATGTGGCGATTGCCAAAAACTATTTGAATGCTGAAGAGTTGGAGATGTTGAATCGCATCGTGATGGCGTACCTGGAATTTGCCGAGTTGCAGGCTCGCAGGCGTCGCTCGATGACCATGGCGGCATGGATACAGAAGCTGGATGATTTTTTGAAGCTGGGCGACCACGAGGTGCTGACCCATGCCGGGCGGGTTTCGGCAGAGGAGGCGCGATTGAAGGCCGAGGCAGAGTATGAGAACTACCGGCAGCAGTTGGATGCGCTTCCTGCACCAGTGGAAAAAGATATGATCAAGGCGCTGGAATCAGCCGCCAAAGCACTGCCAAAGCCGAAGGGAAAAAAGAAATGAAGCTGCACTTTGAATCCAACCTCGACTATCAACTGGCCGCTATCGAAGCCGTCTGCGACCTGTTTCGCGGTCAGGAAATTTGCCGTTCCGAATTCACCGTAACCATGCGCACGCAATCCGTGCCGCAGGGAGATGATTTGTTTCCCGGCACCAAACCACAGCAAATGAGTTTGGGCGTGGCGGAATCCGATCTGGGTATCGGTAACAAGCTCACTCTGCTGGACGATGAAATTGCCGAAAACTTGCACGCTATTCAGTTGCGCGGCGGCCTGCCGCCTTCCAGTGTGCTGAGTTCCGGCGACTTCACCGTGGAGATGGAAACCGGCACGGGTAAAACCTATGTCTATCTGCGCAGTATCTTTGAGTTGAACAAACGCTACGGCTTCACCAAGTTCGTCATCGTGGTGCCGTCAGTGGCGATCAAGGAGGGCGTTTATAAGTCGCTGCAAATCACCGAGGAGCATTTCAAGGGACTGTATGCGGGCGTGCCGCTCGATTATTTCATCTACGATTCCGCCAAGCTGGGACAGGTGCGTAACTTTGCGACCAGCTCGAACATTCAGGTCATGGTGGTGACGGTAGGTGCGATCAACAAGTTCGGCGATGAAGCAGAAGCCAAGGCGGAAGAGTCCGATGAAACCAAGGCACGCCAGAAATCGCAGAACGTGATGTATCGGCACAGTGAAAAAACGGGAGGCGAACGTCCCATTGACTTGATCCGTGCAACCAACCCGATCGTCATCGTGGATGAGCCTCAATCGGTGGATGGCGGCCTCGATGGCAAGGGTAAGAAGGCCATGCGGCAATTGAATCCCCTCTGTACCTTGCGTTATTCAGCCACCCATGTGGACAAGCATCATATGGTCTATCGCCTCGATGCGGTGGATGCCTACGAGCAAAAATTGGTGAAGCAGATCGAGGTGGCGGCGGCCACCGTGCAGGGCGGAAACAACAAGCCTTATGTGCGTGTAGTGT
Source organism: Nitrosomonadales bacterium (assembly GCA_016195965.1). Lineage (GTDB taxonomy): Bacteria > Pseudomonadota > Gammaproteobacteria > Burkholderiales > Gallionellaceae > Gallionella. The sequence continues at coordinate 79,058 of JACPYR010000095.1, forward strand.
CGGTAAGCAATAAGCGTGGCGTGATTTCTGCCAAGGTAGAGTTGGACATGGAAACGCTGGCGGGTGTGCATCGGCAAGAAGTGATGGTGCAGGATGGGGATGATCTGGAGCAGACGACCCACCGCGCTATGTATGCAGATCATCGAATCGGCGAAATCAAGGCCGGAAAGGGTGAGGCGTTTGTTGAGCTGCGCTATCCCGGTGGAGAGAAATATCTGAGCATCGGTGAAGCGCATGGCGATGTGGAGCCGCTGGCAATCCAGCGCGAGATGATCCGCCGCACCATCAAGGAGCACTTGGATAAAGAAAAGCGGCTGCGCCCGCAGGGCATCAAGGTGCTGTCGCTGTTCTTCATTGACGCAGTGGATAGATACCGCCAATACGATGCCGACGGCAATCCGGTCAAAGGCGATTACGCGCGCATTTTCGAGGAAGAATATCGGCGCTATGCCAAGCATCCCGATTACCAGAGCTTGTTCGCCGAAGTCGATTTGAACGCCGCCGCCGAAGAAGTGCATGACGGCTATTTCTCAATCGACAAAAAGAAAGTTGGCAACAAATCTGTTGAGATGGTCAAGGATACGCGCGGCGATACCAAGGCGGATGACGACACCTACAACCTGATTATGCGCGACAAGGAAAAGCTGCTGGGCTTGGATACGCCGCTGAAGTTCATTTTTTCGCACTCTGCTTTGCGCGAGGGTTGGGATAACCCCAACGTGTTCCAGATATGCACCTTGCGCGATATTCATACCGAGCGCGAGCGCCGCCAGACCATCGGGCGCGGGTTGCGCCTGTGCGTGAACCAGGAAGGCATACGGTTGCGCGGTTTCGAGATCAATACGCTGACGGTGATCGCCACGGAAAGCTATGAGCAGTTTGCCGACAATTTGCAAAAAGAAATCGAGGCGGATACCGGCATTCGCTTTGGCATCGTCCAAGACCATCAATTCGCTGCGGTGGCGGTCAAAGGCGAGGATGGAAAAGAAGCGCCTCTGGGCTTTGAGCAGTCCAAGACTTTATGGGCGCATCTCAAGAGCCAAGGCTACATTGACGCCAAGGGCAAGGTGCAGGATGCGCTCAAATTGGCGCTAAAAAATGGCACGCTGATTGTGCCTGCCGAGTTTGAAGCACAGCGCGGCCAGATTGCCGAGGTGTTGCGCAAACTGTCCGGCAAACTGGAAATCAAGAATGCCGATGATCGCAAACCGATACGCACCCGCCAAGCCGTGTTGAATAGCCCCGAGTTCAAGGCGCTGTGGGATCGCATCAAGCACCAGACGACTTATCGCGTGCAGTTCGATAACGAAAAGCTGATCGAGAGTTGCGTCAACTCACTGCGCGATGCGCCCCCGATTGCCAAAACGCGCTTGCAATGGCGCAAGGCGGATATATCCATCGGCAAGGGAGGTATTGATACCAAGGAAAAGGCGGGAGCCGACATGGTGACGTTGAACGAGGGCGACATCGAATTGCCGGACTTGCTCACCGATCTGCAAGACCGCACTCAACTGATGCGCAAGACCATCACGCGCATCCTGACCGAAAGCGGGCGGTTGAATGACTTCAAGCGCAACCCGCAGCAGTTTATCGAACTGGCCGGCGAGATTATCAACCGCCAGAAACGCATGGCTTTGGTGGACGGTATTAAATATCAGCGTCTGGGTGACGAGCACTTTTATGCGCAGGAACTGTTCGAGCAGAAAGAGCTGACCGGCTATCTCAAAAATATGCTGAATGCAGAAAAGTCGGTGTACGAGAAAGTTGTCTACGACTCCGACACCGAGCGCGATTTCGCCAGCCAGTTGGAGATGAATAACTCCATCAAGGTGTATGCCAAACTGCCCGGCTGGTTCCGTGTGCCCACCCCGCTGGGCACCTACAACCCGGACTGGGCCGTACTGGTGGAGCAGGATGGTGCCGAGCGACTGTACTTCGTTGTCGAAACGAAGAGCAGCCTATTCACCGATGACCTACGCAGCAAGGAAAGTTTCAAGAACAAATGCGGCGAGGCGCACTTCCAATCCTTGGCGGTTGGCGATAATCCGGCCACGTATCTTGTGGCTACAAAGCTTGAGGATTTGCTTGATAAGGCTCAAGCACTGGCGAGCGCGAAGGGTTAACTTGGATTGGCCATCAAGCTGCTCGCCAATTATCACTGCTATGCGCTTTTCAAACTGACCACATTGGATGCGCTGAGAATGGCTTCCAGTCTATCGCCCAGCTTGTTCCATGCTTCGCGCTTTTCGTCGGCGTAGTCATCGAGCAAATACACACGGTCAACTTTTGAGCCAATGACATGGTTCTGGCAAAGGTTGACCACTTCGCGGCTGACTTTTAATTTCTGCATGAGTGTTGCGCCGGTTCTGCGCAAGTCGTGCGGCGTCCATTCCTCATCGCCCACCACAAGGCTGTTATTTTCAACCCGGCATTTTAGCTTGCGGGTTCGGCTCTTGAATTTCACTTGCCGGTCGCCCACCTGCTTGCTGACGGTCTTCTCGCAGACATGCCCCTCTTTGTAGCGCGCCGGGAATGCCCATTCGCTATCACCCGTCAAGACGTGCAGTTGTTTGAATTGATCGAGCGTGAAGTCAGACAAATAAACAAGCTGGTCGCATTTTCTGCCGCGCTCACCTTTGGTATTCGCCGCCGGAATAAACCACGTCCGCTGTTCAAAATTGACATGCTTCCATTCCGTCATCAGCAATTCACCAATGCGGCAAATAGTCCCAAGGCACAACCACAAAGCGATTTGCGCTTCCTTTTTCAGGGGGCGTTCAGTTCCAATCTTTTGTGCTGCGTCCGCGTAATTTTGTGCCGTTGTATCGAAGATCGTTTGCAGCTTGATGATTTCCTCAATGCTCAATTGCCGCTTGCGCTCTTTGGTGTAATCGTTCGGGACGAGTTGCTTTATGTCCACCAGCTCGGCGGGATTGCCGTCGATCAGCAAGGCGCGCCAAGGTTTGCGCTTTTCCGCCCAGCGCAACATCTGCCCGATGTCCTTGGATAGCTCGACCGCCGTGGCTGTCTTGCCTGCTGCGATGATAGCCCGGTACACATCGCGCAAGTGATTCTCGGTTAAATGCCGCGCCTCGACATTGCCCAGCACCGGTATGGCGTGCTTGCCGAATGACTGGGTAATGTATTTGTTGCCGTCGCTACGGTTCACCCCATCTTTAATCCAAGTCGTGTAGAGATCATTGAAGGTGCGGGCTTCGGTGCGCTTTTGCTCGTCGGCCTTGATGGTTGCATCAACACCAGCCTGCGCTTCAATTCTGGCCGCGACCTTTTTGGCGCGTGGATCAATTCCCGCTTTGACCAAGTCACGCGCCTTATCGCGCTCCTCACGAATTGCCGCCATGTCCCTGGTCGGGTAAGTGCCGCAATAATGCCAGGTCACTTTGCCCTGCCACTTGAAAGCGCAGCGAAACACAATAGACACATTCTCGGAATTAACACGGACTTCGCCGGATAGTCCGCCGCCGTCATTCAACGTGTCACCTTTCCATTCCGCCTTGACCGCATCCAGCTCTTTAATTGTCCACTTGCCGCCTTTTTTGCCCCTCGGATACCTTGTCATATCAAACCCCCGTCGAATTCTCATGGGTAAACCCATGGGTAAACCGGAAAGCGGCTGTTATAGAATCTAGTCGCACCGTATTGGACGAACTATACGCCCAATAAAGCCTGATAACAACTAGATTTAATTGATTATTTACTATCCGGCAATGTCCGTATCTGTCCGGTAGTGTTTTAGGTGGAAAGTGCTATTTAACTTGCTACGAACCAAGGGGTAGGGCGTTCGAATCGCTCCGGGCGCACCATATACTCGTAGTAAATCAATCGCTTAGCGTTAACCCGCTAAGCGATTTTTCTTTTCAGCAAAGTCATTGCGGGACTTTTGCGGGACTCTCCCCCGCACACACGATTGGCAGCTTCGAGTAACTCAGCCAGTTCTGGTGCAGAATAATGCGATGTAATGTCACCATTCTTGTGCCCCAGCAAAACCTTCCGTGTTTCCAGTGGAATGCCTGCTGCCCTGAGCCGTCTACCAAACGTATGCTTTAAATCGTGAGGCCTGACATTAGCCAGTCCCGGCATGACTGATTCCATGAATTGTTTCAATTCATCGGTAATCAACTGCCTGCGCTGACTGACAATCAACAATTGAGGCTGAATAATCTTGCCAGAAGCTGCGTACAACTTCATCGCAGCCCTGACTCGTGCTTTACACCATGCCGAATTGTTGATGCTGCCAACTGGCTTTCCCTCGAAAGTAAAAACCCGTTCGCGATGTTTTCCCCGGCAGCTTTCCACCACAGAGTGCGCTACATCATTCAACACGACCAACCTGTCCTCACCATTCTTCACACCCGAGTTCTCGGTTCTACCACCAAAATTTGCCGGAATCAGGAAAACGCTGGTACCCAGTTCAGGCACCTCAATTTCCCAATCCCAACGCAGGTGGCAAACTTCCTGCTCACGGGTTCCCGTATTGACCTTGAACAATGCCATTTTTGCCAAATGCACAGGCAACTCCTGAAACAGCACGTTTTGCTCTTCCCAAGACAACGGGTAGGGTTTGCGTGCATCATGCGTGGACTGCATCGAAATCAGCGGCGGCGTTTCCAGCCACGTCAAACCATGCTCGTCACGCCACTTCCGCGATGCCAGATTGAGAATTCTGCGCACAATGCTCAAGGCGTTATTGATGCTCTTCGACTTGATGCCTGATGCGTGTCTGGCGGAGATATACGGTTGCAGCGTGCCGTCGTGCAACTTACTCAATGGCAATTCCCCGATGAAAGGGTCTAGCGACTGCAACATATAGCCATCCGATACAATGGATGCCTTATGCTGGTTATCAGTCAAATATTTTGTTGCAGCAACTCTAAAAATGCGGTCAGGCCGTACGCCATAAACCGTTGCCTGACGTACCTCCTCCAGACGACGGACTAAATACCTTTGCGCTTCTTCTTCGTCGCACGTTCCACAGCTTTCGCAAACGCGTTCGCCGTAGACGATTTTGTCGACGTGCCACATACCGCCGGGCTTGTCCGGCCTGCGGTAAAGTCCTGGCATTCGTTTTCCCATTGCGCTTCTCCTTTCAAATGACAAAGCGCGCCGGGCCGACCGTTGCGACGCTTATGTTGCTCCCACCAGATGTCCAAGTCAAATCGGTCGTAGCCGATTCCCTGTGTTCCGATTGGAACAGCCACCAGTAACGGCTTAACTTCCCGGTTGAACCGATTGCGGTCCATCCCAAGGTAGAAAGGCGCATCCCTGGCACGGATCGCGCGCGGGATTAGCTGCATTCGACTTGGTTGCGCAGTATTGCTCATGGCAATTGATTACAGAGCGTGATTGCCTAATTCAGGTGCAGCCACGTCCGAAGCTAAAATCACAGGCGAATTAATAGCTCCATCATCCAAGCTGCGCAGCACAATACTCGATGCAATTTGCACTTTATGTTGCGCAACCAACTCTGCCAACGTGATACTTTGATTCTTTAACCGACGCACGTACCCCAAGCGTTTTGGAAGTGCAGGCGCATCCTTACGGCTCACGCGTTTTACTTCCGCTCGATATAACTTTGCGAGGTGACCAATTTGGCTTCTTATCTCACCGAAGCCAGGGCTCGCATACAATCTATAAATGGTCAGTTCAATAGAGCCAGGTGACTTCTTGCGCACCTCATCACGAATCGTATCGCGCCAAGCTTGGTATTTGAACGCGTTCATGCGCCAAGTGAGTCGGGTAGTCTTTTTGCTTGCAGCAGACTTGGAGGCTTTAGCAAATTTCTTGTTAGCTTTTATTGGCAAACGTACCAATTCAAAACCATCAATTTCAATACGCCCTGCTGGGCTATTGGCATTGCGCAACTCATCCTCAATGCTGTGCGCAGCATGGTCTCCCAGATCGGGCGCGGTCACCATCAGCATCCAATGGATCACGCCTTTGTCCAACCACTACCCAGTCCTGCACGAGTGCGACGTGCGCGTTCATTACGGTTTGCCAACACCTGATAGTTAAGGTTCAACTTTTTGACTAAGTGTAAACAACGTTCTATGCTTACCGTGCCGCAGGTGTAGTGGTCGTAATCAGCAGTCACCGCGTCCATCATGCGCTGCATACCGATTGTGCGTAATTCAATAATATTGATATGTTCTTCCAAAATGTTTTTCATATTGATTTCTCCAGTTATGTCGCAATTTCGACATTGAAGGCACAATATTCTTTAAAAACAGACAAGTACATTCTGAATCTTGGAACGACTTTGCGTTCTAAAGATGGGAAGATTGAGGGTATTTAGTTGATTATCAAACAAAAAAAGGCTGCAAAATCTGCCCCAGAAATTAATCTACCCAACATGACACAGACGTTTTTTGCTGAGGTCATTGAAGCAACGAAATTGAATCATGCAGAAATCGCAGAAAAGCTAGATACGGGGAAGCATGCAACGCTAACAGAATCCAAAGTCAGTCAGTACTTAACTTTCAAAGCAACGGTAAGCAGGGGTCGATTGCTAGAACTTTCACGGCGAACTGAAGAGCTTGGTTGGAAAATTCCCATTGCTGAAAGGATGCTACTGGCGGAATTTTTTCGTCAACACGCTGAACCGCCCGTTGAAAAATCAAATAGTGAATTAGCGAAAATCGACAAGAGTGAGACAAGATCCTACAAAGCGCAGATTGCGGCACTTGAAAAGTCGATTGGCCGACTCGTTGAATCCGAATTGAATACGGAAATAATTATAGGATTGGTGATTCTACTCACTCAAAAATTGACCCCGCGCCACGAATGGTCAGGCGGTGGAATGGTCAATCCAGCTTGGATGAATGCAGTTCTCGGGGGTGACAGTTCTGGAAGCCCTATCATGCGATGGTTACAATGGGATTTCATGACCCTCGACGAGGCTGAAAAATATTTACTCGCACAAACTAACGACAAAAAAGATGCTGTGAAGTTTAAGCCGAAATCAACAACAAAACCAACCGAAAATTCAAAAACATCCGCAAAACCCAGGCCAAAAAAATCTCCTACCAAACGTACCACTTCAACCAAATAAAAAAACCCCACCCTCTCAATGAGAAGGTGAGGCTTAGTAGTACATGTTGAATAATCAACAAGCACCCATCCGGCCCAAAGCCGAATTTATTACAACAACGGTTACCCGCCTATTGGTGAGTGAATCACCCATCATCATCAGAATCCCGAACGATTCCGTAGATTTCATAACAGACGCAAGCACCCAAATCTTCGGGAGCAACTTGCCGCGCACTTTAATGTATAGCGTTACAAACCAATTAAAACATCAGTTGAACATGCCTAATTGCGTGCCACCGCAATCCCTTGCCATCGGTAACGACATTCCCCGTTATTAAACGGCGAGCGGTTCGTTAACTTCATTGCTTATACTTCAAGCAACCCTTTCCTTCGCCTTTGGAGAACAACTTTCGCGGCCAAGCGAATATGAATACGGTATCACCCGCACCCCTCCATTAAAACGTTCCGGTGCCACCCGGTTTAAACTCACATTTTTGACTGCTCCAGGTTTTCGCTCGTTCGACAAACAGCCAGTCTGCCGTTCGAGTCTTCCTGTCATGACGCGGTACATTGCCCGCCATGACCTACTCACCTGATCTGCCCCTCCATGAATCGCATCGCTGCGACACCTGTACTACAGAACGTTGCCTACGTTCTCAGGTTGGAGGTTTCCATCTTAGTTCCTATTGACTCAACGTTTAGCGTGCCGGCTCAAGTTGGATTATGTATTGTGGGATCATCCCACCCATCCTTGCATCGAAAAACTCATGCAACAGACTATCAGGAGGCCGAGATTCCTAAGCACCTTCCCTACCTCAATCCACTCTCATCACCGCTGGCTTACTGTCTCTATGAAACAGCACACGCACCTTTCAGCTTACTCACCCTTGCAGGCTTTCGTCACGTTACCAAGGACACCTCGTGGGTGCCTCGTACTACCTTAAGCTATCCATCTATCCAATCGGCTTGCGCCGACTGGACAAGCTGCGCCAGTTCTCCCTTGCAGCCCTGTTACCTTGCGATAACCTCAGAAGCCCAGTAGTGGTCAACCTTGCCTACCCTCGCGGGCAGTCTCGGCGGCAGGATTGTTTACCTGCTCCAATAGAACAGGGTTTCCGGTTTCATGCCTTGCGGCAATTCCCCGTTGGCCCGTGTCGATGTCGCCCAATCCCGGCGGGAAGTGACATCCCGACGTGAATGAAGTCGAAGGAGGGGTTACACCCCCAGCGCTTCGTTACAGCCGCACCAGCACAATTACGTGCATGCGGCTATCGCAGTCTCTGCTGATTGGCAATCAGCAGACGAGCCATCCGGCTCTGTGTGTATCGCGTCGCGGGCTGGCAGCCCCGACACGATTAATGTGGGGTGGCAACCCTTGGCGATGAGGACATCATAGCGCAAGGATTGCCGATTTTTGTTGCGTTGGAATCTCTATTTATTGTTGCTCACTTCGTGAGCGCTCGTCTTGCTGAAAAGCCCATCCATACTGGATGGGCTTTTATTTGTGCGCAGCTCCGTTGAAAATTTCTATGGATACAAATCCTGTCAATACAGCATTTAGTCTGTGCGCCATGCACAATGTTGGGAATAAAATCCCTACTTAATCAATTGTTAAATTGCAATTTGTAATTTAACAATTCAAACTATAAAAGTATTTGCTGAAAGTGCCTTCCCGTGGCCACAATTTACCGATGAATGCTGAATTGGCACCAATCATTTGGTGCGATTGATCAAAGAGCGGTACTTCTTGATAAACACATGAACATCAATCCCGAGCAATGCTGAAATCTCAATAAATTCTGTGAAATCCAGCCGACGTTCATACCTTGCTGCCTGTTGGAAACGGATGATGCTGCATCAGGGATAGAAACCAAACAATATTCATCAATACATTGTTAATTTGAGCCCTTACACCGTGAGGCTAGTGTGGTTTCTCTGGTTCAGTAAGTAGTTCTGTCATCGGCACCCCTAATGCATATGCAATGCGTTCAATGTTGCCGATCGAGATATTCCGTTCGCCACGTTCAACCGAGCTGATGTAGTTGGTGTGCAGACCGGCACCTTCCGCCACTTTTTCCTGTGTCAGCTTCTTATCTAAACGTATCCGCTTCAGATTGCTGGCAAAGAGCAGTTGAGCGCTACTCCTTTGAGTTTGTTTCCGCATATGTCCAGTGTTTACGACTGGCATATTCGAATCCACACACTTTGAGTTTGATTTATTGCGCTGGATATGTAAAATGGCATTGCTAACACTATGGGTTTGGTTGTATTTGATTTACCGGTAAGTAATGGATTGAGATATGAGAAGACGGTTTAGTACCAAGCAATGGCAATCTTGAACATATGTGCTGAATAGGCCTCTGCGCGATACGCAGTTAAAAATAAATCAGATGGTTAGCGTCATGACAAGCTTGTGAAATGCGTAACTTGAATAACTAGGGTTCAGTGTTAATACCGATCAATTTGCAGCAGCTTTATAAGGAAGGAAAATAGATGAAATTTAATCGCTTTGTGATGAGTGCACTGCTGGGCAGTTTGATGGCATCAGCAAGCTTTGATGTGCTAGCCGCAACGTCTGCGAGTGAAATGGCCGTTGTTACTGCCCCGTTGCCTTCGTCCGGATTTTATGCGGGCTTTGGCTTCGGTTATGCGCCCGTATCGGGGTCGAGTTTGATCACTTCATCGAACGGCTGGTCAGTTGATGGCCGTGCCGGTTATGCGTTCAATCGTAACTGGTCTGCAGAAGTGGCTTTTGACGGCATCACCTCCGTCAAATCCGGCACTGTTGATGTCGGCATCAGCATCTTTTCGGCTTCGCTTGTTGGTTACTATCCGGTCAAAGAAAATATAGATTTGTACGGAAAAGTCGGGTATGCCAATGCAAATGTCGGATTTATTTCGCTTGGTAGCAGCGTCGATCAGACCAAAACGGGTTTGACCTATGGTTTTGGTGTTGAGCTTGGGCATGGAAATAAGAATTCGCTACGTCTGGGTATGGATCATTACGACCTGTCTGCGTGGCCGACGCTTCCGATTTCGGCCAACAACTTCACCTTGTCTATTGATTTCAGGTTCTGATTATTTAAATACACAAACGGTCCGGATGGGATGGGCAATATTTTATGGAGGGGAGAATGATGGCTGGCGGATTGATCAAGGGTGGACTGTTGCTCATCGTTGTAGTGACATTAGCAGGGTGCGCAACCAAGGGGAACTATGTTTCAACCAATTTAAGCAGCGATGAGCAAGGCCGCCTCGAAAAAGGTAGTCTGGTGAAGTTGCAGCGGATATTGCCGGACAGTCCCGCTGAAAAACTAGTGCTGTCACCGGCGATGTACACCAACGGCGTATATGTATGCGCCATTGAAAGCCTGTCCAAATCCTGTTTGCCCAGTCTGGGGCGCTTGGTGTCCGATAAGCTGGCGCGCAAGGGAATCGTGATTGCCCGTGATCAGAGCACGGCTGATGCAACCTTGTATTTCGAAACCTGGTTCAGTAGCTTTTCAACTCATGCAAGCCTGGTCAAGAGCAGCGACAACCCAACTGTGCTGGGCAAGGACTTTGCCGCCAAAATGGAACAGAGCCTTGCAACTGGGAAGGATGCCGATGTCCATAAGCCGTTTACTTTAGCCGGTGATCCGATATCGCTGATTGCGCTCAATTCGAACGACGACCAGAAATTTGTTTACGTGGCCTTAACGGCAGTCGACATGAAGGATGCGATCGATTTTCCCGGAGAAGGCGAGAAACATGTTGGCGCAAGCAAGAATCCTTGGGTCAAGCTAGGTGTGGTTCCCAGCGCTCGCACTTTGATTGGTAATTATGACGGCGAAGTACCGACGCCCCAAGCTGTCACCCCAATGCTCAATGATGCGATTGATCTTTTGGTAGAGCGGGTAGGGCAGGTTCCCAAGAAATAACCAACTCAGATATTCATTTCATCCTTTATCAGGAACTTTACATCATGCAAATTAGCAACGCATTACGCAAAGCAGTCACACGCGGAATTGGCTTAAACGTTGTCATTCTATTAACACTGGCCGGATGTGGGGGCGGCGGCAGCGGAAGTTCAACCGCCACATCAAGCACCTTGGGTGCAGTAGCAGCCGTGGGTTATCCGATTGTCGGCGGCGTAGTCCAGGTCAAGTGCGCCAGCGGTCCCGTGCTCGGCACTACAACGGGCAGCACGGGAACATGGCAAGTTATCTTATCCGCGGGGCAGAGCTTACCTTGTGCGGTTGAGATTAAAGGTGGGACGATCAACAACGTAGCCAATAACACGAGTTACCATTCTATCGCTACGGTCACGGGCACCGTAAACGTCACTCCACTTACGGATTTGTTGGTGGCCAATCTGGCGGCGCAAGATCCAGGTACCTGGTTCGCTGGGTTGAGTACCTCTCCTGCGAAGTTGGCTGCCATTACCCAAGCTAAGGTAGACTCCGCACTTGCCAATTTACGTTCAGCCTTGAGCGGACTTGTTCCGCTGAGCACGATTAACCCTATCACCACATCATTTTTTGCTATCCCTGGTAACGCGATCGACGATATGCTGGCAGCGCTGCAAGCAGCGATAACTAATTCCGGTGGCAGTTATACATACTCGACTTTGTTGAATGCAGCATCCACCATCAGCTTCACAACTGCGGTTGCCGCGCTTAACACCGCGCTACCGGTCGCCTATGCAGGCACGACCAGTGGCAGTGTTCCTTCTGTAACCGGGATGAATCCGGTCTCGGGTGCGGCAGGCACACTGGTAACCATAACGGGAACGCATTTCAGCACGACGGCGGCCAGCAACATTGTCAGTTTCAACGGCGTCCAAGCCAGCGTAACCAGTGCTACTATTTCGCAGCTGGTCGTAACTGTTCCAGCAACGGCAACCAGTGGCAATGTCACAGTCACAGTGGGTGGCAATACAGCAACTTTGGCTACAGGCTTTATAGTAACGCCAGCCGCTAGTGGCGGTAGCGGTGGTTCCGGCATGGCTGCCCAATACTTCACCAAGAAAGCAGTGGGCAACACTTGGACGTGGTCAACATCAGGTGGATCAGATACCGCGACTATTATTACTCCACTGACTGGGATGGAGAAACTTGCCTTGTTTCCTAGCGCTCAGCCTGATGCAATATATTTCAACAATACGTGTATCAGGAATGGCTCATCATGCTCACCGTATAAATCCATTCATCAAATTGATTCTTCAGGCGCGCTGATCTCCAAAGCTGATGCCCTTTCCTGGTTATACTTCCAGCAGACGATATTCCCAGCCACTTTCTCGGTGGGAACGTCTTGGGTTTATCAAGCGGGTGGCGGGGGATTAGGGCAGGCAGTTAATGCAACAATTGTTGCTTTCAACGTCACTCGCACTGTTCCAGCCGGAACGTTTAACGATTGCATCCAAATAAATATGAGCGAATCATCTGGCTCGAATACATTGAACTACGCCTTGTATTATTCGCCGACAGTAGGCAATTATGTTGAAACGACGGTTTCTTCATCTACTTCCGGTGTTGTAAAGTGGTCTTATAGTGGGCAGTTGCAAGCTGGTTACATAGCCAACCCTTGATTAGTGAAGTCGTCCACACACTGGAAGTCAGCAGTCGACTGAGGTTAATAGAATGAACGCCCAACTTGCCAGAGTTAAGCACAAAATTCTGGATACCCTCATCAATCTATATAAAGGATAGGGACGTTATGACGAGTCCTACAGAGTTGCGAGTTATTTTGACTGGGGACTGTTCTGTTTCAGCTGTTGTATGCAATCCAGCGCTGCCAGCTTGTAGCACTCAGCGAGTGTTGGATAGTTAAAAACGTTGGTGACTAGGTCGCGCACGTTGCCATGCAGGTTCATCACCAGTTGCCCGATGTGGATCAGTTCACTGGCTTGTTCGCCGACGATATGCACACCCAGCAGTTTTTCATTGCGCGCATCAACGATCAGC
>JACPYR010000004.1 GCA_016195965.1 Nitrosomonadales bacterium
AAATCCAAACTGGCCGGTGCGCAAGGCGATGATCTCCTCAGCCAGGCGGTAGATTGCAAAGGCATCAAGGTGCTGGCGGCACTGCTGGAAGGTGCGGATGCGGCAGTGTTGCGCGAGACGCTGGACAAGCTCAAGGATAAACTCAAGTCTGCAGCGATTGTGCTGGCAACCGTAAGCGATGGCAAGGTCAGTTTGATTTCCGGTGTGACGCCCGATCTGATTGCGAAAATCAAGGCGGGCGAACTGGTGAACTTCGTCGCGCAGCAAGTCGGCGGCAAAGGCGGGGGCAGGCCGGACATGGCGATGGCGGGCGGCACGCAACCGGAGCATCTGGCTGCTGCATTGGCCTCCGTTCCAGCCTGGGTGCAGGCGAAGTTATAGTATGAATGTCCGGCTGGTTTAGGCTTCAGTTTGTGCGCAGGCTAAGTTATAGTATCCGGGGTGTCTGGTATTTTAAGGAGCGATGCTGGTGAATACGACTGTCCATAATGTGACGACGCGTCAGAACGTGCTGTTGATCGAGGACGATGAGTTCGAAGTGGATCTGGCGCGCCGTGCCGCAGCCGAGTGTTGCCCCGAGATCGAATTGAAAGTGCTGGAAAGTGTTGATGCCGTGCTGGATTGGCTGGGTGATACGCGCAAGAAAGCCCCCTACCTGATCATGCTGGATTTGAAGCTGCCCAAGCTGGATGGTTTGGCGGTGTTGCGCAGGTTGCGCCAGCACGATGCCACGCGCGATATTCCGATTGTGGTATTTTCCGCAGAATATATCCAGGACGATGTGCGCCTGAGTTACCAGGTTGGTGCCAATACCTTTGTGGCTAAGCCAGCCGATGTGGCGCAATTCAGCGCATTTTTACGAGAACAGATGGAGTATTGGACGCATTCCCGCCAGCGCGAAGCGTTGCTTGCCGGTAACGCGAACTGAAGAATTAGTTTCGTTACACCCGCAGATGCGGGTTCTCGATGAGTTGCTGGTAGATCAGGCTTTTCAGGATGATCTGGTCGTTCGGTTGCAGCTTTTGGAATTCGATGCCGTGGCGGGTGATGCCGGCTTTCAGTCCATCAACCGTGTCGCCGCTGAGCACGGCGCGTATTACTCCCTTGACCGACAGGTAAACATCCATGTCGTGCACATTCACCTTGAATTCCAGGTTGAGAATTTCCCCTTTTTTCCCCAGTTGCTGTTTGCTGTCAAGGGACGCTCCGCTGGCGCTAATGTCGGTAAGGTAGGCGGATATGGATTCTGTTGGGCCTGGGTGGCTTTCCTTTACCGTCGTGATGATGTGTACCTTGACCCTGGGAGCCTTGCGTATCACGACTCCTTCAATCTGGGTGGGAAATGATAAATGCAGGTATTCATAGGGCAGTTTGCAGACTTTTTCTACCGAGCAGGCGAAAGCAAAAATCTTCTGTCCGGTGAAGGAGCGCATGACGACATTTTCTCCCTCCACGAGTTGTAGCCGGACGCCGTTGGCGGCGACCGGCGCGGTGACCAGCAGGCTGCGCCCCCTCAGGAAGCCAATCACTTTTACCAGGATGCGCTCGCGCGTTAGTTGGGCGGGGGGCTCGAGTTGCAGCTTGTCTTCGACTTTCAATTGCATGTCGTCGAAAGTGAAACCCGTGTCGCCTTCATTTTCCTGGGACTGAACGGGATTTCCCGGTGTGGATAATGGGGCGTTGTTATGGTCGGCTGTTTCCAGCGATAGTTCGTGAAACGCCCCCTTGGCCAGCAGTTCGGCACGGTGTTCGTTGTCGCGAACCGCGTCTCCCTGGAATAGCAGCAGGTTATATTGCTGATCGTATAACGGCCAGGGCAGGGGCTGACCGACGACAATGTCTTTGCTGTTTACCGAGACCAGACTCATTAAGCAATTCCTCCACTAACGGTATTTGCCAAATTTTCCCATACCAAATCGGGTGTGAGTTTGTTCATGCAATTGAAATGTCCCAGCGGGCATTCGCGTTTGAAGCAAGGGCTGCATTGTAAATCCAATTTGATGATCCTGGCATGCGCCGAGAGCGGCGGGGTAAATTGCGGGCTGCTGGAGCCGAACAAGGCCAACATCGGCCTGTCCAGTGCCGCAGCCAGATGCATCAGGCCGGAATCATTGCTGATCACGATCTGGGCACAGGATAGCAGGGCGATGGCGTCTGTCAGATCGGTGCTGCCGCACAGGTTGCGGCATGCCGGGCCGCCAGACGCGGTGATCTGGTCGGCGCATTCCTTGTCTTTGGCCGAACCGACCAGCCATACCACATAACCGTGGCGCTGCAAGCGTTGCGCGATCTCCGCAAAATATTTTGCAGGCCAGCGCTTGGCCGGGCCGTATTCGGCGCCGGGACAAAACACCGCGACGGGTTTGTCCAGCATCAAGCCCAGTTTTTTCAGTGTGGCATCGCGTTGTTCAGCGGAAACTTCCAGCTTGGGATAGGCCAAGGGGCGGGGAATTGCGCTGCCGGAATCTTCCGCGAGCTGCGCGAAACGTTCCACCATCAGCGGCAGGGCCGTCTTATCGAGTCTCCTGGCATCGTTGAGCAGGCCGTAGCGGCTTTCGCCTATAAAGCCGGTGCGCAGCGGTATGCGCGCAAAAAAAGGCACGAGTGCCGACTTCAACGAGTTGGGCAGCACGATGGCTTGATCGTATTGCGCGACGCGCAGTTGCTTGCCGAGCCGATAGCGTGCGCGAAGTTGCAATGCGCCGTGGGGGAAGGGGTTGATGATGACCTGATGCACTTGCGGCATCGCATTGAGCAGGGCGGCTGTCCACGGCGGGGCCAGCACATCGATCCGGCTTTCGGGATGGCGTTGCTTGAGGCGTTGCAGCATGGGCTGCATCAGCATGGCGTCGCCTACCCAGCTAGGGCCGATGACGAGGATTTTTGTCATGGGGTAAATTGTAGGATGGGTTGAGCAACGCGATACCCATCGCCTTTTACGGTGCAAATGATGAGTGTCTCCGTTCAATCCATCCTGTATGTTAATGGTGCGCCTTGGGCAGTTCGCCCTTGAAGCGATACAGCGTGCCGCAATACGGGCAGCGCGCTTCGCCGCCATGATTCAGCGGAATCATCACTTTCGGATGCGCGTTCCACAAATTCATGTTCGGCATCGGGCAGGAAAGTGGCAAATCATTGGCGGTGATTTCGATATAACGCTTGGTGATGTCCTGTGTGCTCACAATAGATCTCCTGATACCCGGTTAAACATAGCTCAACCAATTGGCGTGCTGCGGATGTTTGCCTGCCACACAGTCGAAGAAGGCCTGTTGCAGTTTGGTGGTGATCGGTCCTCGCATACCTGCGCCTATGGTGCGGTGATCCAGCTCGCGGATGGGCGTGACTTCCGCAGCAGTACCGGTGAAGAAGGCTTCTTCCGCACAATAAATTTCATCGCGGGTGATGCGCTTTTCGATGATCTCGATGCCCATTTCTCTGGCCAGCGTGATCACGGAATCGCGCGTGATGCCTTCCAGGCAGGAAGTCAGGTCGGGCGTATACAGCTTGCCTTTTTTGACGATGAAAATATTTTCTCCTGCGCCTTCCGCGACGTAGCCGTCCACATCCAGCAGCAAGGCTTCGTCGTAGCCGTCGTTGGCGACTTCCTGATGCGCCAGTATCGAGTTGGCGTAAGTCGTCACCGACTTGGCGCGGCACATGTTCACGTTGACATGATGGCGGGTGAAGCTGGAGGTCTTGATGCGTATGCCTTTTTGCATGCCTTCTTCGCCGAGATACGCACCCCACGGCCAGGCGGCGATGGCGACATGTGTGGACAACGTCTTGGCGGCGATGCCCATCGCTTCGGAACCGTAGAAGCAGATCGGGCGGATGTAGCAGGATTCCAGTTTGTTGGCGCGCACCACTTCGAGTTGCGCGGCCATCAGGGTGGCCTTGTCGTAAGGCATCTTCATCTGGAAGATGTGCGCGGAATTAAACAGCCGGTCGGTGTGTTCCTGCAAACGGAAGATCGCCGTACCCTTGGCGGCCTTGTAGGCGCGCACGCCTTCGAATACGCCCATGCCGTAATGCAGGGTGTGGGTCAGCACATGGGTGGTGGCATCGCGCCAAGGCACGAGCTTGCCGTCATACCAGATAAAACCGTCGCGGTCGGACATCGACATAATGGGATCCTTAAATAATGGTCAGTTGCAAACCGCGCATTCTAGCCTTTTCTGGCGGACTTATGAAGAAGCGGCAGCAATTTTTAGGGGTTATTCGGCGCAATTTTCGTGTGGGTAAATGAGGTATGATTAAAATATAGCCTGTATTTTTGTACCATCCAGATATCAGTTTCTGGCTGCACTTGCTGAAGGGCGGATTAAAAATGCAAAAGTTTCTCAAAACCGGAGTCGGCGCGGAAACGTCCTACGCTCAAGAAGATAAATTGCAACAGGATCTGCTGATTTTTTCCTGTGGCTTCATGAATCTGGCGGTGGTGTTGTGGCTGGGGATATATTGGATCATGGGGCTGCACTTTTCGGCCAATGTTCCGCTGATTTATCAGGTTATTTCGGTTACCTCGCTGGTGCACTTCCTGAAAACCGGGAAGTTTGAAATATTCCGCTTTGTGCAATTGAGTTTATTCCTGTTTGTTCCATTTATCATGCAATGGAGCATAGGCAGCGCCGTCAGTGCCAGCGGCGTGATGCTCTGGGCATTGCTCGCGCCGATAGGCGCACTGGTGGTTTCGGGTTGGCGAGATTCTGTCCCATGGTTCATCGCTTACATCGTGATGACGGTGGTGTCCGGATTCTTCGACTATTACCTCGGTACCCCGCTGGACAACGGCGTTTCGATGAAGACGGTAGGCCTGTTCTTTGCGCTGAATTTTGGCGTGATGTCTTCCATCGTTTATTTTCTGGTGCGCTATTTCGTCGTGA
The DNA here is from genome assembly GCA_016195965.1 of Nitrosomonadales bacterium. Classification (GTDB taxonomy): domain Bacteria; phylum Pseudomonadota; class Gammaproteobacteria; order Burkholderiales; family Gallionellaceae; genus Gallionella. The sequence continues at coordinate 4,884 of JACPYR010000004.1, forward strand.
CGATGGATAAGATCAAAAAACAGCTTGATCAGCAGCATCAGTTGCTGGCGGAAGAGCAGCAGAAATCCGAGCGCGTGTTGCTTAACGTGTTGCCCAGCAGCATTGCGCAACGCCTGAAAAATCATCAGGGGTTAATAGCGGATGGGCATGCGGATGTGACGGTGATGTTTGCCGATCTGGTGAATTTCACGCAACTGACCGAGTCGCTTGCCCCCGAGCAAATGGTGGGTTTGCTGAATATCATCTTCACCGGTTTTGACGAGTTGTGCGAGAAATACCGTGTGGAAAAAATCAAGACGATAGGCGATGCCTATATGGCGGTAGGCGGGTTGAACCGCGACAATTCAAATTACACTCAGGATATTGCCGATATGGCTTTGGAGATGCGTGACTTTGTCGTTCATCATCCGGAATTGTCCAGATACAAGTTGGGCATACACTGCGGTGTCGCCACCGGACCTGTGGTTGCCGGGGTGATCGGCACCAAGCGCTTCATCTACGATTTATGGGGAGATACGGTCAATGTTGCCAGCCGGCTCACCGATGAGGCCATAGAAGGGGTGATACAGGTGGATAAGACCACCTTTAACCGGATTAAACACGACTACGCTTTCGAGCCGCCTGCGATCATCAACGTAAAGGGAAAAGGCGAGATGGTGATACATCGCCTCACCGAGCGTCTCAGCGATGCCGCACATCCGGCAAGAGCATTTTCAACAGCTGCGTAGTAAGTCTCCCCCTGATTGAATTTGATCATCCCTGAGCGAGATGTCAGGGGTCACTGAAGCGCCCTTAATGGATCGCAGGCGGCGCGCCGATTCCTTCCAGCACTTCCACGATCTTGCGGTACAGCAGGCTGGGCGATACGGGCTTGTGCAGCAGGGGCACGCCGCTGGCTTGCGCTTCGCGTAGCCGTTCCGGCGCGGTATCGCCGGTGATCAGCAGGGCCGGCAAGGTGTTTCCCAGCAATGCCCGTAGCGTAACGATAGCCTCGGTGCCGGTGCGTTGTTTGCGCAGGCGGTAATCGCTGATGACCAGGTCGGGCGCGTGCGCGCGTGCCAATGCGACTGCCTCATCGATCGATTCCGCAGACTCGCACTCGCAGCCCCAGTCGCGCAGCAAATGGCACATGCCGTCGCGTACGGCTTCATCGTCGTCAATCACCAAGATGCGCACTTCGAGCAACCGTGTCTTGCGCAGCGTCATGACCACTTTTTCAGGCGGTAGGGCGCCGGTAGCAAGGGGCAGCGCAAGCCGGAACATACTGCCGCGCTGCGGGGTGGATGCCAATGTCAAGACATGGCCGAGTGCGTGTGCCAGCCCATCCGCAATGGCCAGTCCCAAACCGAGCCCTTTGCGGTGATCGCGTTCCGGATTGCCCAATTGATGAAACTCCCGGAATACCTCCTGCTGATGTTCCGGCGCGATGCCGATGCCGGTGTCCCAGACTTCCAGCACGGCCTGTGTGCCGCGCAGCCGGCATGCGACCAGCACTCCGCCGCGCTCGGTGTAGCGGATCGCATTGGACACCAGGTTGCGCAGGATCAATTCGAGCAAAATCGGGTCTGATTGCACCGCCACATGGGTCTCGCGCGAGCGGTACACGATATTTTTCGCATCGGCGTCCGGCGCGAGTTCGTTTTCTATCTTGTTGAGCAAGGGCTGCAAGCGGAAAGATTGTAGCTGCGGTTCGATGACGCCCGCCTCAATGCGTGAAAAATCGAGCAAGGTATTGAGCATTTCACTGGAGGCTTGCGAGGCTGCACGTGCGCTGGCTACCAGATCCTGCTGATGTGCGGTCAGTTCCGTGCGCGATAGCACGCCCAGGAATAACCCCTGGGCATGTATCGGCTGTCGTAAATCGTGGCTGGCTGCGGCGAGAAATTTCGATTTTGCGGTGTTGGCTTGCTCGGCTTTTTCCTTGCTCAGACGCAAGGATAGGGTTGTTTCATCCACCCGTTGTTGTAGCACGGCGCGTTCGTGCTGCAACTGTTCTGCCATATGGTTGATGCCATGTGACAAAGTGTCCAATTCGGTCATGCTGGTGTGGGTGGTAACCCGGGTTTCAAGATTGCCCAGGCTCATCGCCTGTATCGCATCACTCAATTTGCCGATCGGATAAGTGATACGGCGACTGGCCAGGTAGATCAGATAACTGGCCAGCGATAAAAAGATTGCTGTCGCAGCAATCGTATATCTAAGAATGTCTGCTTTGAGCTTTTCGGTACGTGCCAGGTTTATTTCCAGGATAACCATCCCGACCGGCTTAACAGCAGAAGCGGTATCCAGCTCATCCAAAGCCACGGTTTGCGGGATGATGGGTTGGTAAACCAGCAAACTTTCATCTCCGTAGCGAACCGCGCGTGGCGCACTGTCTGGCAGATGCTGTTTTGCGGCGGCGAGCGCATTTTTTGCCGAACTGGAAAAGTAGCCTAACTCGGTCAAGGTCCGGGATATTGAAGATATTGAATTCGTGATCATCACCCCGCGCACATCCGCTTGCTGTAAAACATCTTTGGAAATATGTTGCAAGAATGGCTGGTTATCGGAAATCACGCCGTATTCGCTGCTGGAGCTGAGCTGGCTTGCGATGAGCTTCGCGCGTTCAACAACGTGAAGATCAAGCTCGGAAAAATAGCCGTATAAAAAAAACAATTCCAGGCCGATCGCGATAACGATCAGCGGGATGAGTGTGACCCAGCCCACATATTGGCGTATGCTATATCGCATCAAGGAGCGTCCCTACTGGCGCGATTAATGTTAGGCGAATATCGTCGGCTGCTAGTGTAGTGTTGCATTCTGTTTGGAACTTAACTTCTTCTGTGGGAGCGGCTTTAGCCGCGATGCTGACAGTGAAATCCAGCGGCCAATCGCGGCTAAAGCCGCTCCCACAACTAAAGCCGCTCCCACAAAGGACTTGCTTGATAACTCCATTAAGTTTCATCATCAGTGCAACACTACACTAGCAATTCGATGCGGCTCAAGCGACTAAACCCAGGCGGCGCGCGGCAAACACCGCCTCCGATCGGCTGGATACCTGCAAGAGTCCCAATATTGCCTGTACATGCCCGCGCACGGTATTTTCCGAAAGGTTTAACTGGCGCGCAATCAGCTTGTTTGACAGTCCTTTGCACAGCAGCTCGAGTACTTCGCATTGGCGCGGAGTCAAGTGCTGGAGCGCGTCAGTGTCATCGCTGACCCCTTCCGCTTGAGCGGTTAGCTCGGCGAATTCCCCTCGCAGCACCAGATTGATCGACGCCATGATTTTATCTGCCGTGTCCGCCTTGGAGACGAAGCCTATTGCTCCGCGGGTGAGCGCCAGGCGAACGGTTTCCGGTTCATCCTGGGACGACAGCATGATCACGGGAACTTGCGGCCATTTGCGCTTCAGCAATGCAATACCTTCCAGGCCGTTCAGGCCGGGCAGCTTGATGTCCAGCAGCATGACGTTTAGCGCTTCCGGAGCATCCTGCATGGCTTCGTTAAGGGAGCCTGCCTCAAACACTTCCGCGTCAGGCATGCCCGCGTTCAGCACCATGCGCAGTCCCGAGCGGAACATAGCATGGTCATCAATCAACAGGATGCGGGTAGAAAACATGATGTGAATTTAACCCGCACGGCATCCACTACGCAAGCATTTACGCCCAACCAGTCCAAATGGACTATATGAATAACTTGCCATATCGCCTACATTATAGATGTGCCTTTAGGGGGCTACTACCGGAAGCGTACGCAATGCAGCCATTTTCAGGTTGGGCAAGCAGTATGCAAGCAGGAGCGGGAATAATCACGAAAATTATGATCAAATATATTGCATCAATGCCGATCGGATGCTCGACTCAGTTTGGTTTGGCTGGGAGGACGTTCGAGTCCGCTGCGGGACAGCCGATTATTGAGAGATGTTCTTGAAGATGACGGTTGGCAGCATTCGTGTTGTGCTCATCGATGATCACAAGAGTATGCTCTGGGGTTTGGAGAGGCTCATCGACAGCCAAAGTCCAAAAATGCAAGTGGTTGGGAAATTCACCAGCCATGCCGAAGCATCTGCCCATATAAAAAAACTATCCCCCGACGTCATCCTGCTGGATCTTGATCTGGGCGATGAGCACGGCCTGGATATCATTCCGCAGCTGGTCTTTCATATGCAGGCAAAAATTCTGGTCTTGACCGGCGCGCGCGATGCGATGCTGCTTGACAAGGCCTTGATTGCCGGAGCAAAAGGCGTCGTCGAAAAAGGGGAACCCGTTGAAACAATTCTGGCTGCCATTGAGCGGGTGCATAGTGGTCAGTTGTGGATGGACCAAGGCAGGATGGGCAGAATCATCATAGAGCTGTGCCGCCAAAAATCACTCGAAGAAAATGATCCTGACCGCAAGAAAATAGCATCGCTTACCCCGAGAGAGCGTGAGATTGTGAAGGCCGTAACTTCCCGTTCCGGGACAACCTGCATTGATGTTGCGAAAGAGCTGCGTGTCAGCGAGAGCACTTTGCGCAATCACCTCAGCTCTATTTACTCCAAGCTTGACCTGACCAACCGCCTGGAACTCTGGGAGTTCGCGCATAAACATGCGTTGAACGGCGCAGTCCGATAAAGGTTAACGTCGGCTGCGTTGTAGTAAGTTTTTTCCGCGGCCTTAAGTCCGCGATGTTGCTGCGATCCTGTCATGGTAGCGCGCGCGGAACAGCAGGCGCGGGGCATTGGTGTTGTCAATAAAGGCGGCACGCTCATGCAGCACGTTGTTGCACAGCAGCCCCATGCCGGGTTCCAGGCGCAGGCGGTGGATGTGCGGTGAATTCGAGGCGAGCAGTTGTTCCAGCATCGCGACCGCGGCCCGCGTGGCATCGTCCTGCTTCCATTCGATGCTGCGGGTGCGCGCGGTATAGCGCATGTGCAGCGCGCCGCTTTTATCCAGCGAAAACACCGGGCCGGTCTGCGCTGCGCGCGCCACGCCATGTTCGTCGGTGCGTTCCGGGATGGTCATCGCATCCGGTGCGGACAGCGCGCGGATGAAATCGCTGCTTGCGTCACGCAGCATCAGGTAAGCGATCTCGTGATCCAGCAATCGGTTTTCGCCGCCTTGCCCGGCGCTGTGCAGGCAATGCAATATCATGCCGCGCACCTGACGATCGGGCGTATTGTAATAGCCATCGGTATGCCATTTGATCGCGCGGTCGGTGTAGGGGATATAGGCCTGGCGCTGGCCTTCGTTCTTGCATACGGTAATGCGGGTGATGCCCTGTTCGCCCGCCAGCCAGTTGGCATCCAGGCTATTTAGCCCGAACTGCTGTCCGAGTTGGCGCACCATGTCCTCATCAACCCGCTCTGTGTGGGTGGCATAGATGGCCATGTTGCTGCGCCGGCAGCGTTCCAGCAGTGCCGTATGTTCGGATGGGGTCAGCGCACGGGGATCGTTGATTTCGACGATCAGCTTGGCGGTGCCGGTGATCGCGTTTTCCAGCTTGCGCTCTCGCCAGCGCTGGTAGGCACTGTCATTATCCAGGTCGAATGGGGATGGCATGACTCAATCTCCGCTGGTGACTTTGCGGGTGCGAGTTGGCCTGGGTTCTGATTCATAAAGATTGCGCATGGTTGCTTCCACCATCTCCACGGCTTCCGGCGCCGCTATGCTCATCATCTGGTCTATCACCCATTCGACATCTTTTTCATCCATGACTTCGCGCATGCAGTAGGCGAGATAACGGGTAAAGGCGAATTCGGGGCCATCGCTGCCGTAGTTGAAATCGGCGTATTCTCCGGCGCGCTGGTTGAGTATGTCGATGAAGCGCTGCTTGTGTGCGGCGAGACTGTTGCCCATCAAACGGCTTTGATTTTCGGCGAGGGTTTCCGCGACGCGATTGGCCAGCGTGCTGGTGAAGGTATAGCGGTCTTCGGCGGATAACTGGCGATGGGCGACTCGATCTGCGACCTGGACCAGAAACACCAGAAATTCGGTGAGAAATGAAAAGTACTGCGGGCCGATCGCGATCTCGAAATTCGCCTTGCGGGTATTTTTGAGCGCGTTGTCGGCGATGCGCCAGATGGTAAATGCCAAGGCCCCTGCAACTTCCTGCGGTGATTTTTCGCGGTCAGCCTTGAACCAGTGGCTTTTGATGCGCATGTCAGGTGCGGCGCAAGTTAACGCCAGCCCTTTTGCAGGTAGAACTCATACTCGCCAGCGGACACTTCGACGGTGCTGACGATTTTGACTCCCGTTGTGTTTGCCCAGCCCACGATGTCGGATCGGATGCCGGGGCAGTTGCTGACCAGCTTGAGAATTTCGCCTGAATTCATGCCGTTCAACAGTTTCTTTGCTTCCACGATGGGGCCCGGGCAAACCACGCCGCGTATGTCGAGAATGACATGCGCCTTGAGCGCTTCTCCCTGGCCTTTCATGACGTAGTAACCTGTGCCGCCATCCGGCATGCTTTCGGTTTTTAATACTTTGTTATGGGTCTGTTCGGCCCAGGAAAAGAGATCGTCCCTGGTGCCGGGGCAGTCGGAGATCAATAACAATACTTGTTCGTTTTTCAGGTCGTCGACCACGCGCTTGGCACCGAGCAGCGGTGCGGGGCAGGTCAGGCCACGCATATCCAGCGTGACATTGGCGTGCAGGTCTTGAGTGTTCATATTCTAAATTCCCTATCCATTTTTAAAGCGTTGCTAGTGCAGTGTTGCATTCTGTTTGGAATTTAACTTTTCCTGTGGGAGCGGCTTTAGCCGCGATTGGCCGCTCGATTTTACTGCCTGCATCGCGGCTAAAGCCGCTCCCACAAAGGACTTGCTTGATAGCTCCATTAAGTTTCATCAACAGTGCAACACTACACTAGTTTAATATCCACCCTTGCCATAAGGCTGCGGCAGGCCGGCCACCTTTGCGCCTTGCTTGGCCGGGCCGGTCGGAAATAAATCATACAGGGCTTTGCTGTCTGCCTCCGGCCAGAATTCATTGACGCCCTTCAGCATATTGCGGAAATTGGGCGTATGCCCATGTTCGCGGTACTGCTCGCGCATGTAGTTGATGACCTGCCAATGCCGGGGCGTTAGCTCTATACCTTCAGCCGCAGCGATGACATTCGCGGTTTCTTCGCTGAAATCTGGCTCCAGCAAATATCCGTCGGCGTCGGTTTCCAGTTCATTGCCCGCGATAATGTATCCCATGATTGATCTCCTTCGGAAAAATAATGACTCAGCCCTCACTCAAGCCAGAAATGACCTTGTAAGGAACAAAAATGCCGCAACCAAATTGTCTGCCTTCTCCCAGCCCGGTATATTGCAGCTGCAGCGAGGCTGCGGGTGACAGGTCGTGTATCACCAGGCTGTATCCCTGCAAGACTTGCTGGTCACCGCTGATGGTGTGCCGCTTGCCGCAGATCAGCTTGCCCTTGATCTGCATTTCTGCCAGTTGGGCTTGAATGTGTTCCACAAACATCACCTCGTCGCTGACGCCGGTGACCTGTTGCGCGTGTATCGTGGGGTAGGGCTGGATGGGTCTGGCCTTTGCCGTTCCCAGCCGCAGGGGGCTTCCTGCGATATCGAGTTGATGTCCGGTCAGGCGTGCGGCAATATGCTCTGCCAGCAGGGTCGGCAAGCGCATCGCCAGTTTGGCGCGCTTGGGCAACAGGAGGTTCTCGTTGTTTCCGGTTCCGCGCAGCGGTAGTATCCCGGCAGATTTTTCTGCGCTGAGTTCGGGTATATGGCGTATCAGCGCCGCCCATAGCGCAAAGGGATACGCGGCGGGAAGTGTCCCGCCGTCGAGATCGAACACCATGTCGATCATCTCTGGAGCCGGATTAGACATACGTCAGTCTTTTTGTGAGTTTGCCCATTGTTGCATTGCTGCGGCCCATTGTTCTGCCGTCGCGGGATCGATGTCAAAGATAGTAAAGCGTTTGCCTTCACGAATACGGATACGCATCAAGCTTATTCCGCCTTCGGCATGATCTATTTGCTGTAGTTCAATTTCCTGGCTACCCAGCGGTACCTTGATCTTGGTTAATGCGCTGATTTGTGCCATGATAATTTCCTCTCGTTTTGGTTTAGCCGCAACCCTCATCAGGGTATTCTGAACGAGAATCAGTAACGGCTTAAGTTTATCGTTAATATACTTGTTTTTGAAATACTACCGGGGGAAACAAAATACTACCCTTAAGGGTTATAAACGATAGCCGCTTAGGGTGATGGAATGCGCAAGATGATATATCGTAGTATGCTAATACACTAAAGAACATGGGCTGACCGCAAGATATAGCAAATGTAGCCCGCATGCGTAACCGTGTAACAAGCCCCGCCTCTGTCGGGTTATTATTGAATCGTTTGCCAGCAGTCAGCCCCAGGCGACCGCGACTAAAAGGAGATCTTATTATGGCCAAGAAGATGCATGATACCCCGAACCTCGATCAGCTTGAGGATGGTCCGTGGCCCAGTTTTGTGACCGGCTTGAAAGAGCTGGCCAAGGATAAGGATTACGTCGTCGATCTGTTGGGTCAACTCGAAACCTCGTACCGAACCAAGAAAGGTTACTGGAAAGGCGGCACGGTAGGTGTATTCGGTTATGGCGGCGGTGTGATTCCGCGCTTTACCGAACTCAAGGATGACAAAGGTCAGCCGGTCTACAAGGATTGTGCGGAATTTCATACGCTGCGCGTGATGCCTCCGCCCGGCATGCACTATGACACCAAGGTGTTGCGCGACATGTGCGACATCTGGGAGAAGCATGGCTCGGGCTTGATCGCCTTCCACGGCCAGTCCGGCGACATCATGTTCCAGGGGGCGACCACGGACAACGTGCAAAAAGCCTTCGATGAAATCAATGAGCTGGGTTTCGATCTGGGCGGCGCAGGCCCTGCGGTGCGTACTTCGATGTCCTGCGTGGGTGCGGCGCGTTGCGAGCAGTCCTGTTACGACGAGGCATCGGCTCATCGTACCGTGTTGAATACTTTTCTGGACGACATTCATCGTCCTTCTTTGCCGTATAAATTCAAGTTCAAATTCTCCGGTTGTCCGAACGATTGCATGAATTCGGTGCAGCGCGCCGACATGGCCGTGATCGGCACCTGGCGCGACAACATCCGTACCGACGAGGCGCTGGCGAAAAAATGGTTTGCCAAGCACGGCATGGGCGAGTTGGTGAATGACGTGGTGGCGCGTTGCCCGACCAAGACGTTCCAGTTGAAGGAAATCAAGAACGTCAAGAAGGGCGACAGCATTTCCAGCGTGGCCGTCAGCGACACCCATGCGGTCGAAATCGACAACCGCGATTGCGTGCGCTGCATGCACTGCATCAATGTGATGACCGGCGCACTGGCTCCCGGTAAAGACAAGGGCGCGACGATACTGGTGGGCGGCAAGCGCACCCTGAAGATCGGCGACCTGATGGGCACCGTGGTTATCCCGTTCATGAAGCTGGAAACAGATGAAGATCGCGAAAAGCTGGTCGATCTCGGTCAGCGCATCATCGACTTCTTTGCGGAAAATGCGCTTGAGCACGAGCGCACCGGCGAGATGATCGAGCGCATCGGTCTGGTGAATTTCCTGGAGGCATTGGAAATCCCGGTGGATCCGAACATGGTGACGACTCCGCGCATGAATCCTTACGTCCGCACCGATGGCTGGGACGAGGAAGTTGCCAAAATCAATGCAAAAAAATTAGCCGCAGCCTGAGGAGAGAAGAGATGAATCAAGCCGTTCAAGCTGACAAGCCCGCCGCAAAACGCAAGCCGAAAGAAACCGGCGTTCCCGATAACAAGCAGTACCTGCATCCGTTGCTGGCCAAGAACTACGGCGACTGGAAGTATCACGACCGTCCCCGTCCCGGCGTGCTGCATCACGTCGCGCACAGCGGCGACCAGGTGTGGTCGGTGCGCGCCGGTACGCAGCGCCAGATGGACGTGGGCACGATACGCAAACTTTGCGATATCGCCGACAAATATGCGGAAGGCCACGTGCGCTTCACGATACGTTCCAACATCGAGTTCATGGTGTCGAAGGCAGAGAAGGTCGATCCGCTGATCGCCGAACTGGAAAAGCATGGCTTCCCGGTGGGCGGCACCGGCAACTCGATTTCGATGATCGCCCATACGCAAGGCTGGCTGCACTGCGACATTCCGGGCACGGATGCATCCGGCGTGGTCAAGGCGCTGATGGACGAATTGATCGTGGAATTCAAGCGCGAGGAAATGCCTAACCGCGTGCATCTTTCCACGTCCTGTTGCGAGATCAACTGCGGCGGCCAGGCAGACATCGCGATCATCGTGCAGCACACCAAGCCGCCGGTGATCAACCATGATCTGGTCGCCAACGTGTGCGAGCGTCCGACCGTGGTGGCGCGTTGCCCGGTGGCGGCGATCCGTCCGGCGATGGTGAATGGCAAGCCTTCGCTGGAAATCGATGAGTCCAAGTGCATGTGCTGCGGTGCGTGCTATCCGCCCTGTCCGCCGATGCAGATCAATGATCCGGAAAATTCCAAGCTGGCGATCTGGGTGGGCGGCAAGAATTCCAATGCGCGTGGCAAGCCGACCTTCATGAAGATGGTCGCCTCCGGTCTGCCCAACAATGCGCCGCGTTGGCCCGAGGTCAACGAGGTGGTGAAGAAGATATTGCATGTTTACAAGGAAGATGCGCGTCCCTGGGAGCGCATGGCTGACTGGATCGAGCGCATCGGCTGGCCGCGCTTCTTCGAGAAGACCGAATTGCCGTTCACCAAGTATCTGATCGACGACTGGCGCGGTTCGCGTGCGACCTTCAATGCGTCTACGCATATCCGCTTCTGAGGCGAGGTGACTGCATGAAATTCGGAATCGTTGTTAACGAAGGGCCTTACCAGCATCAATCCAGCGATACGGCCTATCTGTTCTGCAAGGCTGCGATAGAAAAAGGCCATGAAGTTTGGCGGGTGTTTTTTTATCACGATGGCGTGAACAACGCATCGAAATTGACCGAGCCGCCGCAGGACGACCGGCATATCGTGAATCGCTGGAGCAAGCTCAATGAGGAGCATGGCGTGGATCTGGTGGTTTGCGTTGCTGCGGCTTTGCGCCGGGGCATCAAGGAAGAAAACCTGGCCCAGGGTTTCCGGATTTCCGGGCTGGGGCAGCTGGTGGAGGCGGGCGTCAAGTGTGACCGTCTGGTTACCTTTGGCGATTGAGGAGCGTATATGAGCGATATCAAGAAATTCATGTTCGTCAACCGCAAAGCGCCGCACGGCACGATCTACGCGCTGGAGTCGCTGGAGGTGGTGCTGATCACCGCCGCTTTCGACCAGGATGTTTCTCTGGTATTTGTTGACGATGGCGTATACCAGCTGAAGAAAGGCCAGCAGACCAAGGGCATCGCAACCAAAAACTTTTCACCCGCATATCGCGCGCTGGAAGGTTACGACATCGAGAAGCTGTATGTCGAAAAGGAATCAATGGAGGCTCGCGGCCTCAGCGAGGAAGATTTGCTGGTGGATGTGACCGTGCTGGGGCGCGCAGAAATGGGCGAATTGATGGATCGGCAAGACGTGGTCTTGAGCTTTTAAGGGAGAACCGTTAAATGTTGCATATCATCAATAAATCCCCAATGACGAATAGCGCTCTTGACAGTTGTTTGCGCGTCGCCCAATCAGGGGATATTCTGCTGATCGAAGACGCGGTCTATGCGGTTACTTCCGGCAATGTGTTCGAGAGTAGGATGCGCGAGGCAATGGGGCGTTTCAATATATATGTGTTACAACCTGACCTTGAGGCGCGCGGGTTTGCGGATCGCCTCATCGGAGGCGTGTCGTCTGTCGATTACGGTGGTTTTGTCGATCTCACCGCGTCCAATAAAAGTTGCCAATCCTGGCTCTAACCTGCATTTATTAAAAGGAGAATTACCATGGCCAATATCGAAGTTGACGGCAAAACATACGAAACCGATGAAGAGGGTTACCTCGTCAATCTGGCTGACTGGAACACGGCAGTTGCCAATTACATCGCCAAGACCGAAAACGTCGAGATGACCGAGCAGCACTGGGAAGTGATCAACTTCCTGCGCGAATATTTTGAAGAATACCAGATCGCGCCGGCCGTCCGTGTGTTGACCAAGGCGATAGGCAAAAAACTGGGCGCGGAGAAGGGCAACAGCGAGTATCTGTACGGCCTGTTTCCATATGGCCCAGGCAAGCAGGCTTGCAAGATCGCCGGATTGCCCAAGCCGACCGGTTGCGTATAAAGAAGCCGGATTGAGGATCGAGGATCGAGCTTGGCTCGCCTCAATCTTCAATCCTCAATCCTCAATCCTCAATCCTGAATGATGAGCGCATTGTTTGCAATCCTGCTTTACCTTGCCACTCTGGTGTTCATCGTGGGATTGTTATATCGCATCGGCGGCTATGCGCGCACTCCCGCACCGCTCAAAATTCCCACCACGCCCGCACCAACCACCAGCACCGGTGTGGTGTTGCGCATTACACGCGAAGTGCTGTTTTTCGAAAGCCTGTTCAAGGCAAATTTATGGACCTGGGGCTTGGGCTGGTTGTTCCATGCCAGTCTGGCGCTGGTGTTGCTGCGCCACTTGCGCTATTTCACCGAGCCGGTCTGGGGCTGGGTGGCGTTCATCCAGCCGTTTGGCATCTATGCCGGCATCACCATGCTGCTGGGTGTCGCCGGACTGTGGGCAAGGCGCCTGCTGGTCGAGCGCATACGCTACATCTCCACGCCTTCCGATCACCTGATGCTGGTGTTGTTCATCGTGATCGCCGTGTCGGGCCTGACGATGAAATTCGTGTCCCATACCGATGTGGTCGGCGTGAAAAATTTCATGCTCGGCATGATGTATTTCGACATTCAGCCGCTGCCCGAGCATCCCGGTTTATATGTGCACTTGTTTCTGGTCGCGGTGTTGCTGTTGATCTTCCCGGTCAGCAAACTGTTGCATGCACCCGGCGTGTTTTTCTCGCCCAGCCGCAACCAGGCGGATAATCCTCGCGAGAAACGCCACACCTCGGGGTGGGGCAAGAAACTGGAATCGGAGAGCTAAATGGCAGACGTCACCGCTCCGGCCTATCGTGTCATCCCCATCATCCCCGCGCTGAAACCGGGAGCGATGGAGGGGGTCAAGTCGTTCGTGGCGAACGACAAGATACAGGAGGCGATCGGTTTCCCCGGACAGCTGGTCGACGACTGGCATGACAAGGTAATCGCCAAGATGGGCGAGCTGCTGGGCAAATACCGCTCGCTCAAGGTTTACATGGATGCATGCGTGCACTGCGGAGCGTGCTCGGATAAATGCCATTACTTCATCGGCACACAAGATCCGAAGAACATGCCGGTGGCGCGCCAGGACCTGATGCGCAGCGTGTATCGCCGCTATTTCACTTTGCCCGGAAAACTGTTTCCCAAGCTGGTCGGCGCGCGCGACCTGACCCGCGAGGTGTTGGACGAGTGGTACTCCTATTTCTACCAGTGTTCGGAATGTCGCCGCTGCTCGGTGTTCTGTCCTTATGGCATAGATACCGCCGAAGTGACGATGGCCGCGCGCGAGATACTGGACTCGGTGGGCTATGGTCAGAAGTATTCCAACGAGATCATCGGCAAGGTGCACAAGATCGGCAACAACCTCGGCCTGCCCGGCCCGGCGCTGGCGGACACGCTGGAAGGACTGGAGGAAGATGTCAAGGAGGCAACGGGCATAGACGTGCGGTTCCCGATGGATGTCAAAGGCGCGGAAGTGCTGTTGATCACGCCTTCCGCCGACTTCTTTGCCGAGCCGCATATCGACAGCCTGATCGGCTACGCCAAGGTGTTTCATGCCACCGGCACCAGCTGGACACTGTCCTCGATGTCCTCCGAGGCGGGCAACTTCGGCATGTTCATCGGCAACTACGAACAGTTGCGCAAGATCGCGCTGCGTATCCGCCAGGCCGCGCTGGAACTGGGCGTGAAGCGCATCGTGGTCGGAGAGTGCGGCCATGCCTGGCGCGTTGCCTACAGTTTCTGGAACACGCTGAACGGTGTGGGCGAGGGGGCAGACCCTAACGACCAGTTCGCGCAGATGTTGCAGAAGCAGCTCGATCATAGATACAAACAGCCTATGCATATCTGCGAGTTCACCTGGGACATGATAGGACAGGGAGCGCTGTCGTTCGACAAGGGCGCCAACGACAAACATATCATTACCTTCCACGATTCCTGCAACGTGGCGCGCGGCTCCAGCATGGGCGGTTATCCCGGCGGCCAGTTCGACATCCCGCGCAACATCATCAAGGCGGTTGCCAACAACTTTGTCGAAATGTCGCCATCCACCACGCACGAGCGGACTTTCTGTTGCGGCGGCGGCGGCGGGTTGTTGACCGACGACCTGCTTGATCTGCGTGTCAAAGGGGCGCTGCCGCGCATGGAGGTGTTGCAGCAAGTCGTGGACGAGCACGGCGTCAATTTCATGGCGTGCATCTGTGCGATCTGCAAGGCGCAATTCACCAAGGTCATGCCGATCTACGGATTCGACAGGCGCATGGTTGGCGGTGTGCACCAGCTGGTCAGCAATGCAATCATTCTTGGAGATAAATAAATCATGGCCTACGAAAAAAAACATAGTCCACTAAAGACACGAAAATCACGAACAACTGCGGAAATCCGGTTCTGGATTTTTTCGTGTGTTTCGTGCTTTTCGTGGACTGAATATCAGGTAACCATCTGGAGGTAGCGCAATGTCTACAACAACCGAAGCCCCGCAAAAAATCACGTTCCGCCGCTACAAAGACGGCGATAACAAGGTCGGCAGATTGAGCGAGAAGATCATGCAGGCGAGCCATACACACAAGTGCCCGACCTATATACAGTCCACGCCGCCATGCCAGGGCAGTTGCCCGGCTGGCGAGGACATACGCGGTTATCTGGCGATAGCTCGCGGCACGGAAAAACCACCGGTCGGTGCCGACGGTAAGCCCGCGATGCCTTGGCAGGAATATGCGTGGCGGCGTTTGACCGAGGCTAATCCTTTCCCGTCGGTGATGGGGCGGGTATGCCCTGCGCCTTGCGAGACAGGCTGCAACCGCAATGCGCTGGAAGATCACGTCGGCATCAACTCGGTGGAACATTTCCTCGGCGAATATGCGATCGCGAATAATCTTTCCTATAACAAAACCGCGGCGGCTACCGGCAAGAAAGTCGCGGTCATCGGCGGTGGTCCGGCCAGTTTGTCCTGTGCCTACCAGCTGGCGTTGAAGGGGCATGAGGTCACGGTGTTCGACGAGCACGAGCATCTGGGCGGCATGATGCGCTATGGCATTCCGGGATTCCGCACCCCGCGCAACGTGCTGGATGCGGAAATCAAACGCATCGTCGATCTGGGCGTGAAGACCCGGATGAATTGCCGGGTAGGCAGGGATGTCACGCTGGAGCAGATACGCAAGGAGTTCGATGCGGTATTTCTGGGCATGGGTGCGCAGGCGGGACGTGCCTTGCCTGTCGCGGACAGCGTTGCACCCAATGTGGTGACGGCGACCGCGTTCCTGAAAGCCTTCAATGACGGACGTTTGCAGCATGTGGGCAAGCGCGTCGTGGTGGTCGGCGGGGGCGATACCTCGATCGACGTCGCGACGGTTGCTCGTCGCCTGGGGCATCTGGAGAGTTCACAGCCTACCGATTTCGAGCAGGCCATCGCGGGCCAGATGGCGCATGATGTGGCCGAGATTTCGGTCAAGCAGGGCGCCGAGGTGACGCTGACCTCGATTTTCCCGATCGACAAGATGCAGGCCAACAAACACGAAATCGAGCAGGCGCTCGCCGAAGGCATCGCGATCTACGGCGGGTTGGCGCCGATAGGCATCACTCGCGGTGCGGACGGGCGAGCCACCGCGTTGCGCGTTATCGAGTGCGAAGCCAAACTGGCTGGCGGCAAACTCGAAGTCAAGAATATCGAAGGGACAGAGCGGGATATCCCGGCCGATCTGATCGTGTCCGCGATCGGTCAGGCGGTGGATTTCAGCGGCCTGGAAGAATTCAACAACGGCAAGGGCGCGGTCTCGACCGATCGCAACTATGTGGTTGCCGGCCAGCAGGGCGTGTTCGCCGGTGGCGACATCATCCGCCCGCACCTGCTGACCACCGCGATCGGCCACGGTTCGATTGCGGCGGATGGCATACACAATTATCTGCTGGGCAAGGATCTGGAAAAGCGTCCCAAGATCGACGCGCACCAATTCGATCTGATGCGCAAGATGATGGAGAAGGGACTCGAAGTCAAGGAAGTGCATGAGCCTCTGCGCGGCACCTGCAGCAGCAATGTCGCGGTGCACAACTTCGACAACCGTTCGGATCGCTATGTGATTCCGCACGACAAACTGTTCCTGGGACACTTTTCCATCGTCGCGCGCAACAGGCGCAATATCGTCACGCTGAGCAAGGAAACCGCGCTGGGCAATTTTGAAGACAGGCTGGGTGTGCTCAGCCAGGAGAGCGCCGTCGCCGAAGCCAAGCGCTGCATGAGCTGCGGCATGTGCTTCGAGTGCGATAACTGCGTGGTGTACTGCCCGCAGACGGCGGTGTTCCGCGTCAAGAAAAACCAGGCGACGCTGGGACGTTATGTGGACACCGATTACAACAAGTGCATCGGCTGCCATATCTGCGCGGATGTGTGTCCGACGGGTTACATCCAGATGGGACTTGGGGAATGAAGGATAAAATCTTAATTCTGGCCACAGAGAACACAGAGGCCACCGAGAGAGCGCGACCTCGTAATCAATGGATTGTTTTCTCTGTGTCCTCTGTGATCTCTGTGGCTAAATAAGTGACATGAAAGTTCTGCTGCTTTCCTTTTTGCTTGCCATTACGCCCGTTTGGGCGGCAGATGTCTTTGCGCCCAAGCTGGACATCGGCAAGGGCGGGCAGTGCGTGGAAGAGCCGCAGTGGATGCGCAAAAACCACATGAAAGTGCTGATGCATCAGCGCGACGAGACGGTGCATCAGGGCATACGCGACAGCAAATACAGCCTGAAGAATTGCATCGAATGCCATGCCAGTACCAAGGACAATAGCGTGATCGGACGTGCCGACAGTTTCTGCGAAGGTTGCCATCGCTTCGAGGCGGTCAAGATCGATTGCTTCGAATGTCATTCCAGCAAACGCAGGCCGGCATTGGTGCAAGGGGAATCCAAATGAGCGATACGGATGTACGGCGCAGGCAATTTCTGAAGACCTCGGTCGGGGCGGCGGCGGTTGCGATTGCACCGGGGATGCTGCTGTTCGATATGGCGCACGGCAAGACTGAAGCAGTCTCCAGCAAGGTGCGCTGGGGCATGCTGATCGACACCGCGAATTGCGCCGATGGCTGCAACGATTGCGTGCAAGCCTGCAACAAGGAGAATGGTTTGTCGGGAGGATTGTCTCCTACCGATTCTCAATGGATACGCAAGGTCGAGCTCAATGACATGCGCAGTGGCCGCACTCTGGCGTTGCCGATGATGTGCCAGCATTGCGCGGAACCGCCCTGCGTGGATGTCTGCCCGACGGCTGCCTCATTCAAGCGCGCCGACGGCATCGTGCTGGTGGACAAGCATCTGTGCATCGGCTGCCGCTACTGCATGATGGCCTGCCCGTACAAGGCGCGTTCATTCGTGCACGAACCGCTGCATGACCAGAAGCCCGATGTGCCGCGCGGCAAGGGCACGGTGGAAAGTTGTACGATGTGCGTGCATCGTGTCGACAAGGGGCAGCAACCCGCCTGTGCCGAAGCCTGCCCGAACAAGTCGATCCTGTTCGGCAATCTCAACGATCCTGACAGCGAGATTTCCAGAAAAATACGCACCGTCGCATCCACGCAGATCCGCGCCGATCTGGGGCTGAATACCGGTATTCGTTACCAGGGGATATAAGTCATGCCAGTCAATTCCTTCAGCAGAAACGAACAGTATTATTTTTATGGACTGGTGGGCATAGGGTCGCTATTGCTGGCGCTGGGGCTGTTCGCCGTGCATGCGATGGAAGAACACGGCCATATCATCACCGGCATGAACAACCAGATCGTCTGGGGCATTCCGCATGTGTTTGCGATATTTATGATCGTTTCCGCCTCCGGCGTCTTGAATGTTGCTTCGATCGGTTCGGTGTTTGGCAAGCCGATGTACAAGGCGAGGGCGCCGCTGGCCAGCCTGTTGTCCATCGCGCTGCTGGCAGGCGGATTGACGGTATTGATGCTGGACCTGGGCAGGCCGGATCGCATCATCGTTGCCGCGACGAATTTCAATTTTACCTCGGTATTTGCCTGGAACGTCGTGCTGTATTCCGGAATGTTTGCCGCTGTGGCGATTTATATCTGGACCATGATGGAACAGCGCATGAATCCCTGGTCCAAACCGGTTGGATTATTTGTGTTTGCCTGGCGCTTCATCCTGACCACCGGCACCGGTCTGATCTTCGCGTTCCTGACGGCCAGACAGGCTTATGGTTCGGCCCTGCTGGCGCCGATGTTCATCGTCATTTCCTTCACCTGGGGCTTGGCTGTGTTCCATGTGGTTCAGTCGGCGATTTATGCGTGGAACGGCAAGACGCATACGCCCGAGATCGTGCGGCGGATGAAAAACCTGCTGGGCATTTTTATCCTGGGTTCCTTGTATCTGGTCGCGACCTATCATCTGACCAATCTGTATTTTGCGCACCAGTCCGGCTTCGAGCGTTTTATTTTGAAAGAGGGCGGCATCTATCCTCAACTTCTCTGGTGGGGTTATGGCCTGTTCGGCAATCTCATACCGCTGCTGCTGATTTTCTATCCCGGCATGGGCAAGTCCCGGTGCGCGCTGTTGGCTTCGCTGCTGGTGATACTCGGCGGTTTTGCCTTGCTCTATGTATTCATCATCGGCGGCCAGGCTTATCCGCTGAACATCTTCCCAGGCTATGAGGTCAGCAGCAGTTTTGGCGACGGGCAGATCGGTCTGTATAGCCCATCCTTGCCTGAATTTATGCTGGGTATGGGTGGCCTGGCCGTTGCTTTTCTGGTTATTCTCGTCGGCATCAGGGCATTGAATTTTGTGCCGCATGACAAGCCCCACGTCGCGGGCGCCTCTGATTAAATCCGCCATGAACCGGATGCTGATTTCGGCAGCACATAAGTCGTCCGGAAAAACGCTGGTCAGCATAGGCCTGTGTGCGGCGTTGAAGAAGCGCGGACATGCGGTACAACCCTACAAGAAAGGCCCCGATTACATCGATCCGATGTGGCTCAGCCAGGCGTCCGGGCGGCCTTGCCGCAACCTCGATCTGTACCTGATGGAGCGCGAAGAGATCGTTGCCACTTTTGCGCAACACAGCTCCGCTATCAATCTGGTCGAAGGAAACAAGGGGCTGTACGACGGCCTGGCGCTGGACGGCAGCAACAGCAATGCGGCCCTGGCGAAGCTGCTCGACCTGCCGGTGTTTCTGGTGATCGATGCGCGCGGCATGACGCGCGGCATCGCACCGCTGATCCTCGGCTATCAGGCGTTCGATCGCGACATCGATATCGCCGGGGTGATCCTGAACAACCTCGGCGGTTCGCGGCACGAAGCCAAATTGCGTGCCGTCATCGAACACTACACCGATGTGCCGGTGATAGGCGCGATTCACCATGACGAACAGCTCGGCATCATCGAACGCCATCTCGGTTTGATGCCCAGCAACGAGTCGGTCGAATCCGCAGCAAAGATAGCGCAGATCGGTTCGGTCATCGAGCATCAGGTCGATCTGGATAAATTGCTGGCGCATTCCAGCAAAGCACCGCTGACTGCTCCTCGCCAAGCCGAGCTTAAGGTGGCTCCGTTGGCTGACAGGGTCAGGATAGGTGTTGCGCGCGATCAGGCATTCGGCTTTTACTATGCCGACGATCTCGATGCGCTGGTCGCTTCCGGCGCGGAAATCGTTCCATTCGACACGCTCAATGACGCACTGCTGCCCGATGTAGATGCGCTGTATATCGGTGGAGGTTTCCCGGAAGTGTTCGCCGCCGGACTGGAAAAAAATGCAAGCATGCGCAACGCAATCAGGCAGGCCATTGCAAGCGGCATGCCGGCTTATGCCGAATGCGGCGGGCTGATGTATCTGTCGCGCGGCATCACCTATCAGGGGCGCAGCTACCGGATGGTGGGGGCGATACCTGGCGATGTGAAGATGCACGACAAGCCCATCGGGCGCGGCTATGTGCATCTGAGCGAGCATGCGGATCATCCCTGGCCGCGCCCGCATGCGCCGGACGAGCAAATCCGCGCGCACGAATTTCATTATTCCAGCCTGGAGAATCTGCCACCCGACAGCCGGTTTGCCTATCGGGTAGCACGCGGGCATGGCATAGATGGGAAGCAGGACGGACTCATCCTGAATAATCTGCTGGCTTCTTATACTCATTTGCGTACCATAGGCAGTTGCTACTGGACATCGCGATTTGTCGCATTTATTCGGGACGTGAAAATGCAGCGTGCAACCCTCAACCGCTTAGAGAATATTTCTATACAACAAACATGACACATCCATTCGCACCCTACATACAGATATTAGGCAAAGGCCAGCGCGGATCGCGCGACATGACGCAACAGGAGGCCGAGCAATCCATGACCATGATCCTCAATGGCCAGGTCGAGCCAACCCAGCTCGGGGCATACCTGATGCTGATGCGCGTCAAGGAAGAGACCGCAGCCGAAATGGCCGGATTTGCGCAGGCATCGCGTCAGTCGTTGAAAGTGCCGCAGGATTTTCCGCCGGTCGATCTGGATTGGGCCTCGTATGCGGGCAAGCGACGGCAATTGCCGTGGTTCATACTGTCCGCGTTGCTGCTGGCCAGCCACGGCAGCAAGGTGCTGATGCACGGTATCGGGGCGCAATCCGCCGACCGTGTTTATACGCCAGATGCGCTCGCCGCACTCGGCATCGCAAGCTGCGATTCTTTTGCCCAGGCCGCACAACAATTGCAGCAGCGTAATTTTGCGTTCATCCCGCTCGATAAGATGAATCCGACCTTGCAATATTTTATCGACCTGAAGGAAACCCTGGGTTTGCGCTCGCCGATGCACTCCGTGGTGCGCATGTTGAATCCAGGTCACGCACCGGTTTCCGTGATGGGTATCTTTCATCCGGGCTACGACGAGACGCACCAGAGTGCGGCGCAATTGCTGGGCGACAATAATCTTGCGGTGTTCAAGGGAGAAGGCGGCGAGGCCGAGCGCAATCCCGACACCGAGTGCAAGGTACGCCTGCTGTTGCGCGGA
The DNA here is from genome assembly GCA_016195965.1 of Nitrosomonadales bacterium. Classification (GTDB taxonomy): domain Bacteria; phylum Pseudomonadota; class Gammaproteobacteria; order Burkholderiales; family Gallionellaceae; genus Gallionella. The sequence goes on from JACPYR010000004.1 coordinate 26,075, forward strand.
GAGATGCTGACGGAGACCTGGCCCGCGCTGTTTGGCAGCCGTCACATGAAAGATGAAAAAATGGACGTGTCGCGCCTGGCAGCCTTGTGGCGCGGCGAGATTGAAGACGAATATGGTCAGGCCGCTGTCTTGTCCACTGCTGCCATCGCGCTACGCGCGATGGGGCGTGCGGCGAGTATTGATGAAGCCGAACGGCAGGCTGCCGATTACTGGCAGCGGCGCGATCGTCACTATATTTGTGAGAACTTAACTTAGAACGGATTTGGCATGGATTTTCTTCCTATCTTCCTGAACGTCAAAGGCAAGCTGTGCCTCGTGGTCGGCGGCGGCACGGTCGCCAAGCGCAAGGCGGGCGTATTGCTGGAGGCAGGCGCGAGCGTGCGTGTGGTTGCGCCGCAGATTGAAGCCGGCCTGGTCGAGCAGGCAGGGGTCGAGGCTGTACTCGCGCGCTTTGAGCAGCAACATCTGGATGGCGTGGCGATGGTCATTGCGGCGACCGACGATCAAGGCGTCAATCGGCAAGTTTCCGAGTTGGCGCGCGCGCGCAACATTCCTGTGAACGTAGTGGATCATCCCGAGCTGTGCAGCTTCATCATGCCGGCGATCCTCGACCGTTCGCCTATGATGGTGGCGTTTTCCAGCGGCGGCGCATCGCCGGTGCTGACACGCATGCTGCGCGGCAAGCTGGAGACGATGATTCCGCAGAACTACAGCCGCCTTGCCGCATTCGCGGAACGCTTCCGCGAACCGGTGAAGAAACGCGTCACCAATCCGGCCAAGCGTCGTATCTTCTGGGAGAACGCGCTGGAAGGGGTGGTCGCCGAGAAGGTGCTGACCGGCGACGAAGGCAGTGCAGAGAAAATGATGCAGCAGATGCTGGCGAGCGAGGACAATATCCAGCGCGGCGAAGTCTATCTGGTCGGGGCTGGGCCGGGCGATCCGGACTTGCTGACCTTTCGCGCTCTGCGCCTGATGCAGAAGGCGGACGTGGTGGTGTATGACAACCTGGTGTCCAAGCCGGTGCTGGATATGGTGCGGCGCGATGCCGAGCAGATTTATGTCGGCAAGAAACGCGCCGACCACACCTTGCCGCAGGAGGAAATCAACGAACTGCTGGTGCGCCTGGCCAAGGAAGGCAAACGGGTGTTGCGGCTGAAGGGCGGCGATCCGTTTATTTTCGGGCGCGGCGGGGAAGAGATCGAAACACTGGCAGGACATGGCATCCTGTTCCAGGTTGTGCCCGGCATCACCGCAGCCTCGGGCGTATCCGCCTATGCGGGCATACCGCTGACCCACCGCAACCACGCGCACTCCTGCATATTTGTGACCGGCCATCTGAAAGACGGCACGATGAATCTCGACTGGGATGCGCTGGCCCGCCCGCAACAAACCATCGTGGTTTATATGGGGTTGCACGGTTTGGCCACGCTGTGCAGCGAGCTTGTTGCGCATGGCTTGCCCGGCGATACCCCTGCGGCAATCGTGCAGCAAGGCACGACGCAGAACCAGCGTGTCGTCACCGGAACGCTGGCTACCTTGAACGGCATTGCGCAAGCTGCCAATCTGCAAGCTCCGACGCTGATCATCGTCGGCGGGGTGGTCACGCTCAGGGAAAAACTGGCCTGGTTTAATCCTGGAAACTGAACAGACGCGAATCTTTGCAATTTAATAACCGGCTAGGAGAATTCTGATGTGGAAGAGAAATAGTCTGATGGACAAGTCTATATTGAAAAATATATTGTGCGCTGCATTGCTGTTGTTGGTCACCGGCAGCGCGCTGGCCGATGACGAGAATCTTAAGCCGTTCGTGTTGGCATCGAAGGGAGCCGGTACGGTAGCCGAGAAAATCGAGCAGGCAAAAGCGGCGTTGACAGCGGCAGGATTTATCGTGGTCGGCAATTATTCTCCTTATTCCGATGCCGGCATTTTAATCGTCACCAATGACGAGTTGAAGAAAAATGCGGCGGGTTCGGAGCACGGCGGTTTTGGCGCGGTGCAGAGAGTGTCAGTCACCAAGGCCGGTGAGGGTGTGCAGGTGAGCTATACCAATCCGGTTTATATGGCCAATGCGTATCGCATGCAAGGCGACCTGCGCAATGTTGCGGCAGGGCTGGCTTCGGCGCTGGGCAGGGTCGAAGAGTTCGGCGCAAAGGGGATGACCGCGAAACAGGCGCGCAAATATCACTATATGATGGGCATGGAATATTTCGATGAGCCGGACGTGCTGGCCGAATATGCCAGCTACGAAGAAGCGCTTCAGGCGGTCGATGTAAAACTGGCAGCCAACAAAAATGGGGTCAGCAAGGTTTACCGCGTGGATATACCCGGCAAGCAGGAGAGCGTTTTCGGGGTCGCAATGAAGGGTGCTGGCGAAGCGGATAAGTACATGGACGACAGGTTTATCATGAGCGAGATTGATTTTCATGACCTCAAGTCCACCGCTCACTTGCCCTATGAGGTACTGGTTTCGGGCAACAAGGTATATGCGTTGTACGCGCGTTTTCGCATCGCGATCAATTTTCCAGACTTGAGCATGATGGGAAAAAACAGCTTCATGAATATCATGAAAACGCCGGATGCGATTCGCGACACCCTGAAGAAAACCGTGCAGAAATAGTTGCTGCACAGGATATATAAAATATCAAACTGGAGATCGAAATGGCTGATAGCGATGTGTTGGACGATGACGGGCGCCGGGATTTTTTGGTCAAGGTGACTTCCGTTGTTGGCGGAGCCGGTGCGGCAGCGGCGTGTATCCCGTTCATTGCCAGCATGAATCCGAGTTCGGATGTGCTGTCCAAGGCGACGACGGAAGTGGACTTGTCCGGCATTCCCGAGGGCGGGATGCATACCGTGGCCTGGCAAGGCAAACCGGTGTTCGTGTTGCATCGCACCCGGGAGCAGATCGATGCGATGAAGAATTCCAATGGCGGTTTTCAGCCGGAGCCGGATCAGCAGCGCGTCAAGCAGCCGGAGTGGCTGGTGGTGGTCGGGGTCTGCACGCACATGGGCTGTGTGCCGAACAAGGAAGGCCCCGGTTGGACCTGCCACTGCCACGGCAGCCAATATGACGACAGCGGTCGCGTGGTGCGCGGCCCGGCACCGAAAAATCTGGAAGTTCCACCCTACCGTTTCATCGCGGCCGACAAGCTGGTCATCGGCGAAGCATAGGAGAAAGCCATGAGCAACAAAATCATCCAATGGATAGATCATCGTTTTCCGCTCACCAGCTTCGTCAAGCATGAACTGACCGCGTACCCGACGCCGCGCAATCTCAGCTACTGGTGGAACTTCGGATTTCTCGCCGGCTTCGTGCTGGTGTTGCAGGTGGTCACAGGCATATTCCTGGCGATGCATTACAAGGCGGACATCGCGATGTCGTTCGATTCCATCCAGCACATCATGCGCGATGTGAATTACGGCTGGCTGTTGCGCTTCATGCACTCCACCGGCGCATCTGCATTCTTCCTGGTGATCTATATCCATATGTCGCGCACGCTTTATTACGGTTCTTACCGGGCGCCGCGCGAGCTGATGTGGTGGACCGGGCAGGGGTTGCTGTTGCTGTTGATGGCGACGGCCTTCATGGGCTATTTGTTGCCGTGGGGACAGATGTCTTACTGGGGGGCGACTGTCATCACCAACCTGTTCCGCGCAACTCCGTTCATCGGCGATCAGGTGGTGGTCTGGCTGCGCGGCGACTACACCGTGGGCGATGCGACATTGACGCGCTTTTTTGCGCTGCATTATTTGTTCCCTTTCCTGATCATCGGCGGGGTGATGGTGCACCTGGTCGCGCTGCACACCGTCAAGAGCAGCAACCCCAGCGGCATCGATCTGGCGGACAAGGACAACATCCCGTTCCATCCTTATTTCACCAGCAAGGATTTTTACGGATTGGGCATTTTTCTGATCGTGTATTGCACCTTCGTGTTTTTCTTTCCGAACAGCCTGATCGAACCGGCCAACAATATCCCGGCCAACCCGATGCAAACGCCTAACCACATCGTGCCGGAATGGTATTTCCTGCCCTTTTATGCAATTTTGCGCTCGGTGCCGAATCTGGTGGGCGGCGTGGTGGCGATGGGGTTGTCGGTGATGGTGTTTTCTTTCATGCCTTATCTGGACCGTTCCCAAATTCCCGGTGGAGCACACTTTCGTCCCTGGTATCGCGTAATGTTCTATTTGTTTGTCGTGGACATGCTGGTGCTCGGTTATATCGGCTATATCCCGCCTACCGATAGCTCCATCATTGTCGGGCAGGCGGCGACATTGGTTTACTTTACCTTGTTCATATTGCTTCCCTACATTTCCAGACGGGAAGAACAATGGTTGATCCGGCGCGGCCTGCCGCCTGAAGTGCAAGCATTGATCGTCAGCGAAACCAGGGAAATCAGTAAATATCCCAAACGCCGCCGCCGTGGAGATACCACATGAACAAGCTCATTGCGATATGGATGCTGTTCGGTTTGGCCTTGCCGGCCTGGGCCGGAGATGAGGTCAAGCTGGAAGACATCAAGCTTGATACCAGTATGGCAGCTGTGGAACGGGGTGCGGACACCTTGATGAATGTCTGTCATGGCTGCCACAGCCTGAAATATGTCAGGTATCGCGATCTGCTGACTGCCGGCATAGACAAGAAAAAAGTCGATACCTGGCGCGGCGATCAAGCGCTGGATACCGCCATGACCGGCCTGTTGCCCGATGATACTGCCATGCAAATGTACGGAAAAATTCCGCCGGACCTGAGCCTGATGACCAAGGCGCGCGAGGGCGGGACGAACTATGTGTATTCCTACCTGATAGGCTATTACATCACAGCGGAAGGCGCGGCCAGCAATCATGTTTTTCCTGCAACCAGGATGCCTGACATGCTGGGTATCAGCGGCGCGACAGATGCGGCGCAGCGTAGCGAAATTCAGCACAAGGCGCAGGATGTCGTGTCGTTCCTGGCCTGGGCCTCCGATCCGCACGAGGAGGAAAGGCGCAGGCTGGGCTTTTATGTGATCGCATATTTGTTCGTTTTGACCGCGCTGCTTTATGTGGTGAAGAAACAAATCTGGTCGCGGCTGAAAAAATAAACCCACAGGCAACTATGGAGAGCAACTCATGAGAAAGAATATCCTGTCTGTTACAGCTGCGCTGCTCGTCGGTTTTCTATCGATCTCCGTTGCGCGGGCGGAGGTCAGCTATAAAAACGAAGTGTTTCCCATCCTTCACGACTATTGCTTGAATTGCCATCAGCCGGGAGGGCAGGGCTTTGAAAAAAGCGGGTTGGACATGCGCACCTACCAGAGCCTGATGAAGGGTACGAAGTTCGGTTCGGTCATCAAGCCCGGCGACAGCTTTACCAGCATCCTGATCCAGGTGGTCGAGGGTCGCGTTCACGCCTCGATCAAGATGCCGTATGGAATGAGCGGCGGCCTGGCCAAGGACAAAATCGATACATTGAAAAAATGGGTGAAGCAGGGCGCCCCCAACAATTGACCAGCCATGCATGAAAAGCAAGGTAACAAGGAAAGCGATATGTCTGAATTGGTAGTAGCTGTGAAATCGGGTGACGTAGCTTACGTGCGGAGATTGTTGGCCGCAGGCGGCGATGTCAATGCCCGCGATAGCGAGGGCGCCACACTGCTGATGCAGGCTTCCCATGCGGGCAAGCTGGCCATGGTTCAGGCCTTGATAGCGGCGGGCGCAGATATCAACGCCAGCGATGAACGCGGCTGGACAGCGCTGATGAAAGCGGCGTACAACGCGGAGCTGGATAGGGGATTCGCCGATGTGGCGCAAGCGCTGATCGATGCTGGAGCAAACGTTGAGGCGGCTATCGGCTACGGTATCCGTCCTTTGATGCTGGCGGCAGGCTATGGCGAGACTGCCGTGGTCGAGACGTTGTTGCGGGCGGGAGCCGATGTGATGGCGCGCAACGAGGGAGGCCTGACCGCGCTGATGATGGTGAAGCAAAAGCACTATGTGGATGTGATCAATGTGCTGCATGAAGCCGAGCGGGACGCCGGGATAGGGGAAGGCAGCTGCGCAAGCAAGAATGAACCAGGATCTAACGTGGTGACTTTCCTGAAGCCCGTTGGCAAATCCTGATAGATGTAACGTCACAAACGCATAAAACTATTGAGTTCGCAGATCACACAGATTCACGCAGATTTATTGGAGCTAGTCTTGATGTTCTGCCAGATGTTAATCAATGCAGTTCCTTGCTCGTATTTAATCTCGTGTAATCTGTTTAATCTGCGGATAACAGCCTTTTAGGAATGATAGCTATGCCTTATTTCGTGTACAAGATATTTGAAACCCCGATACGCCGTTTGGAAAAATTGGAGCAACACGATGCGTTCAGCGCCGCGTCTAACCGGGCCAAGCAGTTGCGCGGCGAACTGGGCGGCGAGGCAACATACACCATCAAGGTGATCTTCGCCGACAATGAATTGCACGCCGAGGATTTGCTCAACCAGGTGCGCACCGCAGCGCCGAACCCGCAGGATGATTAGGCGCATGCAATGGATGAAGCCGCGTATCGGCAAGCACTGATCACATCGATTGCGCATGCTTGCCCGTTCGAGAAATCCATACTGACCCATTGCGCAGCCTGCTCGCTGGCGGAGAAACGCCATATCGCCGAGCGGGAAGCCGTCATCTGCAATGATGCTGAAGCGCTGGTGCGTTGCATCGCGTTGCGCGATGCGTTGCGGCATAACTTCAACTTCGCACTGGGTAGGCCTCATATCGATGGGCCGCTGCCGCATGCGCAGGAAATGCGTATGCAATGCGGCGGTTTGCGGGGGTTGCAATTCTCGCTGGATGGCGTGGGCGAGGTACGGAATGTCGCTGCATTGTTAAAGCTGGCGCAACAGCAATATGGAGAATTGGCAGACTATCCATATTCGAAAATCGTACAATTGGCGAACGACTGCTACAGGCCGCGCAAGACTCTGTGATAAATCCTGTCGAAAGCAAACCTGTCGGATCGAGTGAAACAACAAATACCCGACAAAATAAGTAGGTTGGTTTAAAATATATGAGATATGCGGGCCGAATTTTCAGTTTAGCCAATTTCAATTTAGGAGCAAGTGATGAGTTTTAAAGATACCGATGTGCAAAATGCGTTGAAGAATTTGATCGACCCGAATACCAGAAAAGATTTTGTCAGCGGCAAGTCGGTGAAGAACATCAAGATCAGCGGCAACGATGTGTCGCTGGATATCCTGCTCGGCTACCCGGCCAAGAGCGTGTGGGACGAGATACGCGCGCTGGTGGAAGGCCATCTGAAAGCGGCCTTGCCCGGTGCCGGCAAGATCAGCGCGAACGTGAGCAGCAAGGTCGTGCCGCACGCGGTGCAGCGCGGCGTGAAGCTGGTGGAAGGCGTGAAGAACATCATCGCGGTGGCGAGCGGCAAGGGCGGCGTGGGCAAATCCACCACTGCGGTAAATCTGGCGCTGGCGCTGGCCGCCGAGGGCGCGCGCGTCGGCGTGCTGGACGCGGACATTTACGGCCCTTCGCAACCGACCATGCTGGGCATCTCCGGCCAACCGAAATCGAAAGATGGCAAGTCCATGGAGCCGATGATCAATCACGGCATACAGGCGATGTCCATAGGCTTCATGATAGAGGGCGACGACACGCCCATGGTGTGGCGCGGCCCTATGGTGACGCAGGCGCTGGATCAGCTGTTGCACCAGACGCGCTGGGATAATCTGGATTATCTGGTGGTGGATATGCCGCCGGGCACCGGCGACATCCAGCTGACCTTGGCGCAAAAGGTGCCGGTCACCGGTGCGGTGATCGTCACCACGCCCCAGGACATCGCGCTGATGGATGCGCGCAAGGGGCTCAAGATGTTCGAGAAGGTCGGCATCAAGATCGTCGGCATCGTCGAAAACATGAGCACGCACATCTGCTCGAAATGCGGCCACGAGGAACACATCTTCGGTGCGGGCGGCGGAGAAAAAATGTGCGCCGATTACGATGTGGAATTCCTGGGCGGCCTGCCGCTGGACATCCGCATCCGTGAACAGGCGGATTCAGGCAATCCGACCGTGGTGGTCGATCCGGATGGCAACATCGCCAAGGTGTACAAACAGATCGCCCGCCGCATCGCGGTCAAGGTCGCGGACATGGCGCAAGACCACAGCGCGGCCTTCCCCAAGATTGTGGTGCAAAACACCTGAGTTGCGCAGAAACCGGCGACCGGTTGCTGTTCACTTGCGTTTGGCGTCGGCGGGCAGTTCTACGCGCTTGATGGTGCCGTTGTCCGACAGCAGCACATAGCGATGCTGCACTTCGGTGAGCCTGACGCCGGGCAGCACTTCGGTATTCACTCTGGTCGCCTTGGGTGGCTTGCCGTTTGCCGACAGTATCGCGACGCTTTCGGCGGGATTGCTCGCAACCACCACCCCTTTTAACTGGAAATTGCTTGCCACCGCCGCACTCGCATGGCCGCCTAACAAACCCGCCGCGGCATCCAGATTAGTGGTAGGCAGTGTTATCGTCTGGGGCGGTGCCGCGACAGGGCGCACCGGCGGCTTGAACAATTGCATCGCCCAATAGGCAGCCGATACGCACAGCGCGATGAATAATATAAAACTGGTAATCAGTGGCCAGCGTTTCATTACATTCCTCTATACATTAGCGCAGCGGTATTACCGCGTCTGGTTAGCGCACCAATTGGTTGATCTCGATAATCGGCATCAGCACCGCCAGCACGATCAATAATACCACCACGCCCATCGCCAGGATCAGCGCGGGTTCCAGCAATCCTGCCATGGTCATCGCGCGCCGCTCCAGATCCATCTCCTGAGCGTTTGCGGCGCGCTCCAGCATCGCCGGCAATTCTCCGGTGGCTTCGCCAGCGCGTATCATGTGGATCAGCATCGCCGGGAAATGTTTGTGCGCCGACAAGGCGCGCGCCAGGCCGACGCCTTCGCGCACGCTGGCGGTGGCCTCCTCGACCTGGGCGCGCATCGCCACATTGGTCAGCGTATCGCGGCTGGTTTGCAGCGCGCGCAATATCGGCACGCCGGAGCCTGTCGTAATTGCAAGCGTGCTGGCGAAGCGCGCGGTGTTCAGGCTGCGCTCGAATTTCCCGTACAGCGGCGCGTTCAGCAGCCAGGTATGCCAGCGCATCCTGATTGCGGGATTTTTCAGTGCGCGGCGCCAGGCGTAACCCAGCGCGACAACGACCAGCAAAACGATCCAGCCGTAATTCCGCACGAAATCCGAAACGCCCAGCATCATCGTGGTCAGCAGCGGCAGCTTCTGTTTGGTATTGGCGAACACCGAGACGATCTGCGGCACCACATAGGTCAGCAAAAAGATCACGATCAGGAAAGCGACGACCGTGACGATGGCCGGATAGGTGAATGCCAGCCTGACCTTTTGCACCAGCGCATTGCGCCGTTCGATGTAGTCGGCCAGCCGCGACAATACCTTCGCCAGTTGGCCGATCTGCTCGCCTGACGACACCAGCGCGCGGTAGATGTCGGCGAAGTCACGCGGATGTTGTGCCAATGCGTCGGACAGCGATGCCCCTCCCATCACCTCGGAACGTATCGACGCAACCAGGTCGCGCACATAGGTGCGCTCGGCCTGTTCCAGCAACGCGGAGAACGCCTGCTCCAGCGGCAGGCTGGCTTCCAGCAGGCTGGCCAGCTGGCGCGTGAACAGCGCCAGCTCGGACGTGGACAGGCGATCGCCGAACGCGCGGCTTTTGGTTTGTCCGGACGCGTCGAGCTGGGTGGCGATCTCGCTAACGTTGATAGTCACCAGTCCTTGCGCGCGCAATTCCGCCCGCGCGGCGCGCGCGGAATCGGCGTTGACCACCCCTTTCCGGGTGGCGCCTAGGGTATCGACGGCTTCGTAGCTGAATGCGGGCATGGTGAGTTGGTTAGAGTGATGTTAGAGAGGCAACTTGAAGTCAAAATGGCAAAATGGGGTCAGGTCTTGCATTAACACATCAAGCTGTGGCAACACACGCATCGCGTCTGCCAACCTAATCACAAATCAACCTGCCACGGATTGAACACAGCCAAACCTTGGATATTGGCAAAATCCTTTACGTTACGTGTTGCGATTGACAGGCTATTTGCTCTGGCGATAGACGCGATTTGTGCGTCTTCCACGCTGATCGGGTTGCCTTGCCGGGTGCGTTCTGAAACGATGTTTGCGTAGTGTTTCGCAGCATCGCTATCAAACGGCAGGCAGCGCTTCACGAAATCTTCGTCAAACATGGCAGCCGACACATGCATCAAATCATGCTGGCGTTTGCCTTCTTGCATCAGCGCCAAACCCGTGAGAATTTCAGCTTGGGTGATCGAGCATATCCAAACGCTCACGTCTTTTTGACGATCCAGCCATTCCACTACGTGTGCATCCGGCTTGAGGCGCATCAACTCGGAGAGGACATTGGTGTCGAGCAGTATCAATTGGGTTCACCAAAATTGACTTGCTGACGCGGTAACGACCGAACAGGTTGGGGCAACTCAACGCCGCCAACTTCCGTAAAGCGTTTGGAGATTCTGCTGCCGAGGCCGCCGGTATTTGGTGATGGCTCAGAGACAGCGAGACGAAGGATTTGCCGCGCCTCTTCTTCGATAGTTCGCCCATGTTGCTGCGCATGAATGCGCAATTTATTTGTAAGCGATTCGTCCAGGTTATGAATGGTGAGATTAGTCATGTATATCTCCTTCAAAAAAATTGACGGGGCATTGTAATCCAAACGTGCGTGGCAGCGTAGCACGCACACGAGACCCCAGTATCGGAGTCGATTTCTTTTCTACACACATCGCTATTCTTTGGTGACGCGCAGCAGCTCCGCCCGCATCGTCGTGCCATTGTTTCTTCAGCGCGCCATTCTCGCGCACGCGGCGCTTATTGTCACGGAGCGTTTGTTTGCTTATGCCTGTTGCTGCGCTTATACTTTCCGCCGTATCTGTTCCCAAGGAGTCTGTATATGTCTGAGCTTTTAGACCGAATCACGCTCAATCCCGCCGTGCGCAGCGGAAAGCCTGTCATTCGCGGCACGCGCATTACGGTTTCCGATGTGCTGGAGTATCTGGCGAGCGGGATGTCCGAGGGCGAGATACTTGCGGATTTTCCCGACCTGTCTCACGAAGACATCCTAGCGACACTTGCTTTTGCGGCGCAGCGTGAGCAGAGGCTGTTCTCGGCTACATGAAGCTGCTGCTCGACGAGAATCTCTCGTACAGGCTGGAGGCGGTGCTTGCCGATATCTATCCCGATTCAAAGCATGTGCGGAATGCCGGGTTGTTGGGTGCGGACGATTTGAGCATCTGGGACTATGCGGCAGAGCACAGTTTTCTGCTGGTCTCGAAGGACACCGATTTTTACGAGCGCAGTCTGGTGTTCGGCGCTCCCCCGAAAATTATCTGGCTGCGGATCGGGAATAGCACGGTCAACGAAACTATCGCTATATTGCGCAGCCAGTACATCGTGATCCGCCACTTTGCGGAAGATAAAGCGGCTACCTTTTTGCCCTTGTTGAAGCCCGTAATTTCAGACGCGTGAAGCGGGTTCGATAGAATCTTACTCCTTCGTCACCCGCAGCAATTCCGCTTGCGTCGTCGTGCCGTCCTTCAGCCAGCGCTCGCCGTCCTCACGCATCGTGCGCATGCCGTTTTGTTGCGCGGTGGCGCGGATGTCGGCTTCGGAGGCGCGGTTGTGAATTTGCGCGCGGATCTGTTCGGTGGTCAGCAGCAATTCATACACGCCGACACGCCCCTGGTAGCCGGTGTGGCCGCACTTATCGCAGCCGATCGCTTGCCAGAATTCTCCATCGCGCTGTTTGCAATAGGGGCATAATTTGCGCACCAGCCGCTGTGCGACCACGCCTAGCAGCGATGACGACAGCAGGAAGGGTTCTATGCCCATGTCGAGCAATCGCGTGACGGCAGCCGCCGAGTCGTTGGTGTGCAGCGTCGCCAGCACCAGGTGGCCGGTCAGCGAGGCCTGCACCGCGATCTGCGCGGTTTCCAGGTCGCGTATCTCGCCTATCATGATGATGTCAGGGTCCTGACGCAGGATCGCGCGCAAGGCCTTGGCGAAGGTCATGTCGATGCGCGGGTTGACCTGGGTCTGGCCTACGCCGTTCAGCTCGTATTCGACCGGGTCTTCGACCGTCAGGATATTGGTGTCCGGAGTGTTCAGCCTTGAGAGCGCGGCATACAGCGTGGTGGTCTTGCCCGATCCGGTGGGGCCTGTGACCAGCACGATGCCGTGCGGTTGCGCGATCAGCTTGTCGAATTGTTCCAACACCTCGGCACTCATGCCCAGATGCTGCAAGTCGAGCTTGCCGGATTCCTTGTCGAGCAGGCGCAACACCGCGCGCTCGCCGTGACCGGTCGGCAAGGTGGAGACACGCACATCGACCGGCTTGCCGCCGACGCGTAGCGTGATGCGGCCATCCTGCGGCAGGCGTTTCTCGGCGATGTCAAGCTGCGCCATGATCTTGATGCGCGAGATCAGCGAGGCGTGGATCGCCTTTTTGGGTCTGACCACATCACGTAACGCGCCGTCGATGCGGAAGCGCACCACCGAAATCTGTTCGAACGGTTCGACATGGATATCCGACGCACCTTCGCGTAGCGCCTGAGTCAGCAGCGCGTTGATCATGCGTATCACCGGCGCATCGTCTGCCGATTCCAGCAAGTCCTCGACCGCGGGCATGTCCTGCATCAGTTTGTTCAGATCCAGATCGGATTCGTATTCGTCTATCACCTGTGCGGCATCGCCGCCCGCTCCGGCATAGGCCTTGGCGATAGCGGCTTCGAGGGTTTCATGCGGCATGGACTTCAGTCTGATGCGACCGAAACAGCGGCTCACTTCGGCGATCGCCTTGGGCGCGGTTGCCTCCGATATCCAGACTTCGACAGGCGCATCCGCAGCGTCGTTTCGTTGTGCCAGCAGTGCGTAGTCTCGGGCGAATGCATAGGGGAGCAGGCGGGTATCCATCGCAAAATGACCTATCGCAAATTACTGCGGTGCCGCTGCAGGTTCTTGCGGAGCAGGGGCGGGCGGAGACGGCGGTTGTGCATTTGCAGGAGTGCTTGGAGTGGTTGCCTTGTTGTACAAAGAGCCCCCTGCCATCTGGCTATCCTGCAGCGGCGGCAATTGCGGAGCCTCCATGTTGGGCAACACGATAGTGTGTTCCGGTTGCCCGCTGATCTCCGCATTGCGGATGTAATCGTAACGGTCTGCCGCCAGGTTCATGCTTTGCTCGTTGTTGCGTATGATGGTCGGACGCAGGAACACCATCAGATTGGTTTTGACGTGTTTGCGACTCTTGTATTTGAACAGGTTGCCGATGATGGGGATATCGCCCAGGCCCGGCACTTTTTCGACGCTATCCTGCATATTGTCGTCGATCAGGCCGCCCAGCACGATGATCTGCCCGTCGTCCACCAGCACGTTGGTGTCGAGCGATCGTTTGCTGGTGATGTACCCGGATGAGGTTGACTCCTGGATATCTGACGTTTCCTGATAAATAGCCATCTTGACTGTGCCGCCTTGTGAAATCTGCGGCTTCACGCGCAATGTCAGGCCGATATCCTTGCGCTCGAAAGTCTGAAAGGGGTTTACTCCGGCACCGCCTGCTGCAGAGGCGGATGAGGTGAACTGGCCGCTAAGCAATGGCACGTTCTTGCCGACGATGATCTTGGCCTCTTCGTTGTCGAGCGTGATCAGGTTGGGCATGGACAGGATGTTGACGCTGGTGTCGGACTCCAGCGCATGGACCAATGCACCCAGGCCGGCCTGGTTAAGGATGCCCAGGGTCAGGCCGTTGCCCGGCGCTAGGGGAGCACTTCCGGCGGCTTTCGCGGCGGCCTGGCTGATCAGATTGTTGCCCCCGGGTAGCTGCTGGGTAAATCCGGTCAGGGCGCCGACCCGATAGCTGCTGGTGCTGTCTCCCGACATGGCGGCCCATTGCACGCCCAATTCGGCCGCTTTGCTGGCGGATACTTCGACGATCATAGACTCGATATAAACCTGGGCGCGGCGCGCATCCAACTGGTCGATGACGGTGCGCAAATCGCGGTAGACCGATTCGCTGGCCGTGATGATCAGCGTGTTGGTGGTCGGGTCGGCCTGGATGAATCCGGACGGACCTCCGCTGGGCAGCAGTACTTGCTGGGGTGACGCGGTGCCCGTCGCAGGGGTAGGTGTGTTGATCGACGAGGTATCCGCCGACACGACGGCACGCAGAGTCTGCGCAAGCTTGGTCGCATCGGCATTTTTCAGGTAGACCACATGCACATTACCCGCCTGTACGGTGGGCTGGTCGAGTTTCAGAATCAGCGATCTTGCCAGGTTCAGGCGTGCTTCGGAAGGTGCGCGCAGCAGGATGGAATTGGTGCGCGGATAGGCCAGCAATGTGACGCGTCCGGCTTCACCTCCGGCTGGCCCACCTTGCTCCAGCAGCCGGCTGGCGATCACGGCAATATCGTTGGCGATCGCGTAACGGATAGGCATGATATGCAGATCGCCGCTGGCGGGACCATCCAGCGCGGTGATTATTTTGCCCAGCCTCAGCAGATTGTCGGCGTAATCGGTGATGACCAGCGTGTTATTGCCGGGGTTGGCGTTGATGGTGTTGTTGGGTGAGATCAGCGGGCGCAACACCGCTACCAGATTGTTTGCGGACTCATAATTCAAATGGAACACCTGCGTCGCGATCTGGTCGCCGCGCACTGCGCCAGCCTGCATCGGCCCAGCCTGCAACTTCGCATCTGCTTCCGGCACGACCTTGGTATAGCCGCTTCCCGCCACCACGGTATAACCGCGCAAGCGCAACGCCGAGGTCAGCAGTTGAAATGCCTGGGCTTTGCTGAGCGGTTTTTCGGATACCAGCGTGATCGTGCCTTTCACGCGCGGATCGACGATGAAGGTGATATTGGTGTAATCGCCTACGGCGGCGATCACCGATTCGATATCGGCCTCGACAAAATTGAGCGTGCCTTTATTGGCGCCCATATCTTTATTGGTATTTGCGCTATCGCTCGCAGGTCCTGCCGGGTTTACATCCAGCGCCAGCGCCGGTTGCAAAGCTGCCGATAGCATCAGGATTGCGGCATGCCAGCGGAACCATCCTGCCGTTCCGGGCAAGGTCGTTTGCAAGCGATTTTTTGGAAATTGTTTTTTTATCATTTGAACTCTAGCGTAATGATGTCTTTGTCGCCTTCTCTGCGGCGTTGTCCCAGCAAATTCATAAAATTCGCCAGCCTCTCTTCTTGTCCTGCCTCGGCTTGCGCCGTGCCGGAAAACTGCAAGCGCCCGTTGTTGAACACCCCCGAACCGTTCAACAGCAGCGGTCCCTTGCTAGTCTTAAGTGCCGCAACAGCCTCGGTCCCGCGCCAGTCTAGCGCCAAATCGTAACTGCCCAGCGGTTTGACCGGCGACATCCGCGAGGCAAGGTCATTCATATTCAGATTCATCGCTCCGGTGAGCTTGATTATTCCATCCTGCAGCGTCAACTGCAGCGCTCCCCATGACAAGCGCATCTGGCCGGATGGCTGCACGGTATTAAGCGGCGCACCCAATGCGGCCAATCGTTCTGCCGGTAACAAAATCGCTCCGGGGCTGACCTGGTACTGAGGCCAACTGCCCATGATACGGATCGATTGCGATAACACCGCAGTATTTTCCAGTTCGGCATCTATGTTGCCCAGCATGACCAGCGGGGATAGCCGCCAGGAAAAACGTCCCGGCAACAACGGTGTGACGGGATCGTTACCGCCGGGAGCCGCGCCGATGAAGGCCGAACCGCGCCACAATGTGCCATGTGCGTCCCCCAGCGTCAAGCGGCCCGCAGTCTGCGTCTCTATCAAGACCGCGATCCAGGTTGCAGGAAAAAAAATCAATACCGTGAGCGCGGTACTGATCAACCCGGCCAGCAACCATATCAACAGCCGGCGCAATGCACATCCTCATTCATTTCTCGGCTGCCTCAGTGTCAGCATCGCATTGACCATGTCGGGTTGCGGTAGCACCACGACATTGGCTTCGATCACGGCAAGCTGCGCCGTTCTTTGCATATCGTTCAGCCAGTTCAGCATGGCGGAAAAAGAACCCGAGGCGAGTTGCACCTTTACCATGTCGCCGGTCAGCATCACGTTTTGGGGCTTCAGGCCCTTGCGTGCCAGTGCCGCTTCAATGTCTTCCCTGGACAGTGTTATCGGCGGTGCGGCAGATTTTCCGGAAAGCGTGGCGGCTTCTTTGGATAACGCCTGCATTTGCGCGGCTTGCTGGCGCAGCACGGGCAGACTCTTGTTTAATTGCTCGCGGCCGGACAGGGCAGGGGAGATCAGCACGGCGTAGACCAGACTCATTGATGCGACTAACGTTGCCGCCATAAGCATCATGCGCTCACGCGCATCGCGCGCCACCCAGAATTCCGTGAACGATTGCACGGATAGTTTTAGCAGGTCGGGCAGCTTCATTTTGCGCTCCTGATTTTCCAGATGGTCGCATCCGATGATTCGGATACCGGGTCTAGCGTCAAATCTCTTTGCGCCAGCGCCGTATTCATCGCTTGCGTCAGCGTTCCACCGTTGGCCTTGATGCGCACCACCAGGCTGCGCTCGCGGTATTCGAGTGCGGCAATGGGTGGGGCCGGTTTGCCTGTTGCGGCTATCACGCCGGACCAGACCTCGCTAAAAGTCGCGGTGATCGCCGTGAAATCATCGGGTGCGGCGAGTCCGGAATCGCGTTTGGCGATAGCGATCTTTTGCTGCATTTGCGCGATGGGATCGATGATCACGGATTCTTTCGGATAGGCCGATTTGTAAATCTGGGTCATCGTTGCGCGCAGCGCGGAGGCTTCGCTCTTCATGCGCCACCAGTCGATATTCAATGCGGCGGCATTGACGAGCAGCACGGCAAAGGCCAGTGCCAGCGGCCAACGCCACGGGCGCCAGTCCAGCTTGGCGCCGCTTCTCAAACCCAGGCCTGCCATCAAATCCAGCGTCGTGCTGTTGGCGCCGGCTATCCAGTGCGACCAGTTGTCGGCGGACACTTTGATGCGCGGATTGCCTATATCGCTGATTGCTGCCTGGCAGGCTGGCAGCGCAGATTGCGGAACGTAGAGTGTGATAGGTTTTTCTGCTGGGGCCATCGCGCACAATGCCCTGATCACGGCATGTTCTGCTGGTTCATTGGGTTCTGCGCTGATCGCCAGGCCGAGGCCGTCCTGTTCAGAGAGCCGCAGGGTCATGTCGATATCGGCACCGCTATCCGTGCTGTTGAACGCCGCGATTGCACTGCCAGCTTGATAGGGCAGGCACAATTGTGCGGGCAATGCCGAAATATGGCGCGCGCCGAATGCGGTCAATGTCTGGGCCAACTTATCGAGCCAGGCGCGCTGTACCACGGCAACAGTGCGCAGCCCATCGGATAACCCGCTTGCGACAACCTGACAGTCGGACGGATCGCTGATCAATTGATCCTCCACCAGGTTGGGCAGCGCCGCCTTGAGTTTTGCCGGCGATAGCGGCGGAACTTGAGCGCGCAGCAGCGTGACGTCGCTGGCGGCCAATAGCAGCACGACGCGTTGCGTATTCGCTATCGTGTCGGCCAGTCCCGGCAAAGCGGACATCCCTTGACGCCCGATGCCGTTATTCGACACCAGTGCGTATGGGCAGACCAGCGCAAGCCAGTTAGGCGCGCTGTCAGCGGTGGCTTTAGAAAGTAAGCGGATATAGAGTGTGCTCAAGGCGTCTAATCGGTATTGTTATTGGGATTATTGGTAAATTCGATTGTTGTTTTTCTTGCGCCGCAATCTTAACATCCCTTGGTGCTGGCAGGGTGCGCTTGCGGAGTCACAATTCTGATCCTGGCTTGCGAGCTTAGGATGCCGCCCGCTGTTCAAACCCGTCAACTTTCTGCCCACAGGGATGGGAAATCAAACGAGAGTTGGCAGTGATGTTTAATCGACAGCAAATGAATGATCCCGCCAAACTGCGCATACAACACCAGATAGTCAACAAAAAGGTATTCGCGTAATTCACCGTCATGCAGCTTTTGTTTTAACTGCGCAAGCGCATTCGCCACTTCCACAGAGCGGACAGATCGCTCAAGGAATGGCCGACCAATCGCAGGGAAATGTTCGAGGTTAGGGATCAACGTGCCGGCCAGCTCATCCAGCAGGCGATCATAAGCTTGGGGAGCGTTCGCCTCGATTAGATATAACTCGATCGCTTCGAGATCGCGCTCGAAGTTGGCGGTCAGTTTGACAGTGATTTTCTTTGCCACTTCTGCCTGTACTTAAACTGCTCGCCTATTTTTAAGCTTCTGGATCGCCTGGCGCGCATTTTTCACCCGGCCCGCCGCCACGTCGTCCAATCCCTTGCCGATTTCATCAACCAGCAACAGATGAATGCGCTCGCGCTCCAAACGATGGTAGTAATCAAGCCGATCGGAATCAATGAGCGCGACATAGCTTTCACCATTTTTGGTGATGATCTTCTCCGCTCCGGCCTTGACCTGTTCGGCCAAATCGGAAAGATTGGCGCGTGCCTGTGAAAATGCCACCACGTCGCGTACAGAAATTCCCATGATGCCTCCTTTTATATTTGGCACTGAATATTGTGCAATATTCAGTGCAGCATACAAGCAATGTTGTTCGCGGGCAACACTCATTTGCGCCTGGCCTTTTTCCCCTTGGAATAAGGTGTGAAACACCGTCAGATTTTAAGCGCCAAGCCTGTATGAAACTGGTGGATGGCCTCATTGGCTGCATTGCGGCGAGGAGTTTTTCCCGAGTGTTAACGGCAGAAGAAGTGCGTGCGGAGTGCCGGGTTGCCGTTTTGCCGAATGACTTCGAACGTTTGAGCATGGGTCATAAGCCGATGGTTTGGGAGATCGCGCATGGGTTGTTGCGGCAGGAGAGACATGGAGGGGTAAACCCGTTAATGTTCCCGTATCCAGATCAGCTTGGTGCTCATGCTGTTGCGTTCGATCAATGCCTGTACATCCAATCCGGCACGGCTCATGCGTACTTTACCATTGACCAGAAAATAATTGGTTGCGACCGACGCAATGCTGGGCGATGCGGAAAACGGCCTGATGGACAAGCGGTGTGAAAAGTCGGCGAAATCTCGGAAGCTGGCGGTGTTGCGGCTTTTTACCAGGGCGTTTGCATCGGCCAGCGTAAGGCCATCGAGCCGGGCTGCCAATACCTCAGCCGACGCGGTGTTCACATTGACGGGCGTGGCGCGCGGCAAAAAAATGACGAGCTCCCGGATTTTGGCCAGCATCTGCGGTGAGAAGCCGGGTACCGCGAGCAAATCATCCACCTGGGTCAGGTTCATCATCTGCGGGCCGGATTGACTGTCGCGCGTGGCGTCGACCACCGGTTTTTTGTACGCAGTGGCCATTGTATCGGCGGTCGCCTGAGCCAGCGCAGGCTCTAGTTTGGCATTGAAGAGCAGGCGTGCAAAAGCCGCGACCTCGGCAGAATTGACGATTCCATTGGAGCACAGGTTGGTCAGGTTGAGGCGCGCCTGGGCATCGCTGATGCCGCCGGACAGGGTGGTATCGGCGATGTCGGCGTCGGCATTGCCGTTTTCCATAAACTGGTCGAGGCGCGTTTCCGCCAGCGGCACAGCCCACGGTTCATCCAGGGTATCGACGCTGGAGTACTTTGCATCTTCGCGCAGGATCAGACTGGCCCAATCCAGCGCGCCGCGCAGTATCCATTGCTTTTGCAATTGCAGGCGCTGGTTTTCGATCGAGCGCACCTGCACCTGCTGCTGCCAGAACAGGCTGGCGACGATGGTGATCGCCAGCGTGGTCAGCAACAGCGCCGTGATGACCGCGACTCCGCGTTGTCGGTGCGCCGGTAGAGGTGCTGAGGCCGGATGAATTTTCACACCGCCCCCAGTAAGAATATTTTCACCATGCCGGTATCGTGTCCGCGCAGTTTCAGCGTAACTTCCAAACCTGTCGGTGCCGACAAGCCCGGTGGCGCGGGCAAACCCGATGGCGTCGGCAGTCCGGGTGGGCTTGTTGCCTGAGCGGCGGGCAGCGCATCTGTTCCGGTGCGCCAACTGCCATTGCTCCACAAGCGCAGCGCCAGCGAGGTGACATCCGATTGCAGTATCACCGCCCGATTCGTCTCGGTGTCGTTGATCGCAGACAACCACCAGCTATCCAGTTCCTTCAGGTTGCGCGTTGCGGCCGATTCGCGGCGTGACAGCATGCCATCCTTGAGCCGGTAGGTAATGACCTGCAGTCTGGAGGGCTGATTGTCGGCAAACACCGTGCGCACCAATGCGAGCCATCCCGGTCCGGCGGCGAGCGGTATTGTATCGGGCAACTCGGCAGCGCTGGCCAGATGCGCGCAGTCGCTTTGCAGCTGGGCGAAAGCGAGTTGCATGCCGCGCGTCTGTTCGAGTTCGCTGGTGAGCGCGACGCGCGCCCGCACGATGCTGTCCAGCCCCCTCCAGCCGAGCACCGCGACGAATCCGAGCACGCTGATGGCGACCAACAGTTCGACCAGGGTCAAGCCCGCGCTTTTCTCCGGATTGCTGGCAGTAAGCGGTTTTGCGTTATTGCGCATTCGGCACCACCTGGTTCAATTTGATGATGCGTCGTTCGGCATTGGGCGTGTTCCTGGTATTTTGCGCATCCGGGGAATTTTGCGTATCCAGGACGCTGACCTCGACGCGGCGGAAAAAGGGGTTGGGCGTGGCGTATACGTTTTCTTCGCACACCAGATGCAATTCACCCTGGAGGCAATCGAATCTGCGCTGGCCCAGCGGCGGCCATTCGTGTGCCAGGCGAATTTGCGCCAGGCGGTTTTCTGCCGACCAGGTCGCCATCATCGAAGTGCGCAAGTCGCTGCTGTTCTGCGTCAGGCTGCCGACCGCGCGCAGGCTGGCGCCCAATGCGGTGCCGACGATGACCAGCGCCACCAGCACTTCGAGCAAGGTGAAGCCCGCGTTGTGGTGGATGGGTGTGTGTCGATGTTCGAGGCGCATTTTATCCTTAAAGCCGTAGTTCAATCCGCAGATTACGCAGATTAACGCAGATTCTCAAACAGCAGCAGATGGTGGAATACTTTCGCCAATGTTTATTCAAATATCTCTGCAAGCAATCTGTTTGATCTTATGTAATCAGTTTAATCTGCGGGCAAGTTTTGGGGTTTATTCGACTACAAAATGTCCGATGCCGTCGGCGCGGATCGCGACTTGCGCTTCTCCGGCGGCGAGTGTCAGCACAAAGGGTTTATCGACCGGTTCGCGACCGAAGATAATGCGTAAAGGGGGGGGCGGTTCAGCCAACGGCGGGCTGATCGAGAAGATGACCGGCGAGCGTTTGAATTCGCGCTCGCGCAGCAAATCATCCTGCTTGAGCGCTTGCCAATTGTTTTCTTCAAATATCATGAAGCGGTAGCGGTCTGCTTCTGCCTCGAAGGCGATCGGGCGGTTGCGCACGATCGCCTCATCGCGCGCCAGTTGCAGCAACAGCGCGATGCGTTGCGCATCGTTCTGCAACACCTGGCGTTCGTTGGGCATCGCATTGAACGAAACCATGCCGAGCGTGATACCGACGATCACCAGCACGACCAGCAACTCCAGCAGCGTGAAGCCTTTCTGGGTGATCAGTGATTCGCGGCTAAAAGCCGCTTCCACAGCAGCGCGATTCGGACCATGCGAGGGAAATTTAATTACAGATCCCACGAACCGATATCGGCATCGTTGCCTGCCCCGCCCGGCTGTCCATCGGCGCCCAACGAGAATACATCGAGTTCGCCCTTGATGCCGGGAGACAGATATTGATAGGGATTGCCCCACGGGTCTTTCGGCAGCTTGTCGAGATAGCCGCCGGTTTTCCAGCCGGGGGCGGCTGGCCCTGCGGTCGGCTTCGCAACCAGGGCCTGCAAGCCTTGCTCGGTGGTCGGGTAACGCTGGTTGTCGAGCTTGTAAAGTTTGAGCGCCTGCATCACTGTGGCGATGTCCTGTTTGGCTGCGATGATGCGCGCGTCGTCGGTGCGGCCCATCAGCTTGGGCACGATCAGTGCGGCCAGGATGCCCATGATGACAACGACCACCATGATTTCAATCAGCGTAAAACCGCGCGCGGTAGCAGCCGGATGCCGGGATGAAGAGACAGAGAATTTTCGCATGGCAAATTATTTGGTTATGAGAAACGTGCGAATTGTACGCCGAGCACGGGATGTGCGAAAGGAGTGACGCATGGTCGGCTCTGGATAGGCGACGAATCATTCCGGTGAATTTGACCCGCACATGATGCGCCATGAAAACTGCACCGCGAAAAAGTGCGCTAAACTAGCGTAACGTTGCACTGTTGATTAAACTGAATGAAGTTATCGAGCAAGTCCTTTGTGGGAGCGGCTTTAGCCGCGAAACGGACAGTAAACTCGAGCTACCAATCGCGGCTGAAGCCGCTCCCACTGGAGAAGTTAAGTTCCAAACAGAATGCAACACTAAACTAGACTCGGTTGTATCGCCGTATATTCGATTTTCTGTCATGCCGTTAGTCCAATCCTGTATAGAAAGAGCCAGCCACAATGCGCTTCAACACAACCAGTCTGATATACGGCTTGCTGTTTCCGGTGTTGTTGTCTTCCTGTGGCGGGGGTAACGGCGGCAGTGTGGCGCCCCCCGCGTTGACGGTGCCTGGTAATGTGTTGGCCACGGCGGGCAATGGCAACAACTATGTCAGTTGGTCTCCTGTTACCGGGGCGACTGCTTACAATGTGTACTGGTCGAACATAAGCGGCGTGAGCAAATCGAACGGCACGAAAATTCCCAATGCCAGCAGCCCCTATACTCATGCCAACCTGACCAACGGCACGGCGTATTACTACGTGGTCACCGCTATGATTGCTTCAGGCGAGAGCGCGGAATCGGCGCAGGTCAGCGCAACGCCAGCCATCGCCAGCAATGACCCTCTGTATGCCGACCAGTGGCATCTGAAGAACACCGGGCAGGCGGGCGCAGGCTCGATAGGCGTGCCGGGCGAAGACATCAATGCGGAACCGGCATGGGTAAAGTACAAAGGCATAGGCATACGCATCGCCGTGGTCGACGATGGCTTGGAAATCGCCCACGAGGATCTGGCCGCTAACGTAGCCGCAGGGCTGAGCTACAACTATCTCAATGGCAGCACTGATCCCACCGAAGCGCCAACGGATGTCAGTACGGGCAACGGTCATGGTACCGCCGTCGCGGGCATTGCTGCGGCGCGCGACCTGAACGGATTGGGCGGATGCGGCGTCGCGCCGCGCGCCAATCTGGTAGGCTATAACTTGCTGCAAAATGGGACCTCGGCCAATGAGGCCGATGCGATGACGCGCGGGGCACCCAACGTGCATGTTTCCAGCAGCAGCTGGGGGCCGCCGGACGGCAACGGCACGCTGGATGCGCCCCTGGCCTCATGGCGTACTGCGATTGATTATGGCTTGGCCTATGGGCGTAGCGGTCTGGGCACAATCTATACCTGGGCAGCGGGGAACGGTGCCGTGGGTAGCGCGGCCTGCCCCAGTTGCGTCGACAACTCCAACTACGACGGTTATGCGAACTACCGCGGCGTGATCGCTGTGGCTTCGGTCAACGATCAGGGTAAGCAGTCTGTCTATTCCGAGCAGGGCGCTAATCTATGGATCAGCGCGCCGGGCGGCGATTACTGCAATACGCACACGATTACTACTACCGATCGCACCGTGCACGGGTTTAATCCTCCCGATCCGAAATATTTTTACTCGGATTACCCCAATCAAAGTTACACCCGCTGCATGAACGGTACCTCGGCCGCAGCACCCGGCGTCGCCGGAGCGGTCGCGCTGATGTTGCAGGCCAATCCCAATTTGGGCTGGCGCGATGTGCGGCTGATCCTGGCGCAATCGGCGCGCAAGAATGATGCGACCGATCTGGGATGGGTGACCACTGCCTATCACTACAATCACAAATACGGCTTCGGCGTGGTCGACGCGGGGGCGGCGGTTTTATTGGCTGCGAGCTGGGTCAATGTAGTGCCGCAGAAGACCTATGCGGCAAGCGCTGCAGCGGGTTTGCCGATTGCGATTCCGGATGCGTATGCTAACGGAGTGAGCAATGCGATCACGGTTGCCAACAGCAAGATATCGAGTATTGAGTTTATCGAGATCACCTTCAGTTCGGATCATCCCTATTCAGGCGATCTGGCGATTACGCTGACCAGTCCGGCGGGTACGGTCAGCCAGTTATCGGCAACCCACGTCTGCAATGTTTCATGCACTGTATACAGCGGCTGGGTATTCGGCAGCGCGCGTCATCTGGGCGAGGCCGCCGATGGCAACTGGACGCTGACCGTGAAAGATGGAACGCCAACCAATACCGGCACGTTCCAATCATGGGGCCTGAAATTTTACGGGCGTTGATTTTGTTTGGCAGCTTGATCGTTAACGAGCTGCCTGGGTTTTTCCCTGATAATTACCGGGGTAAGTTGTACTCGTGGGAGCGGCTTTAGCCGCGACAAGGCATGTGTTGTAATCGCGGCTAAAGCCGCTCCCACCAGGATCATGCTGCAAATTGATTGTTATTGAGCGCTAAATTGGAAGGAGTAGGCAATGCATGCTTGGATGAAGTCGGTGGTCGAGATGGTGGTGCTGGCTGTCATGCTGTCCTGCAACGCTTTTGGCGCCACACCTGCAAAACCGGCAGCCGCCAAGGCCGCGCCCTTGAGCCAGTCATATGTCTGGTACGACGGCGACCGCGAGCGGCAAGTGTGGTTGAATCCGCAACTGGTGGCGGAATTCAATCCGGGGTCGCAAGGCGAGCACGCGATCAAGAGCGCCTATGCCACAGCCCAGGCCATGAGTCCGAAGCGCGGGCAGGGTGGCGTCCGGTTGTGGAAGCTGAACGATACGGCGACAAGCGCGATGGGTAAACTCAAGTCTGCCCATCCGCAGGGGAAATATTCGGTGGTGTTGCACGATGGGGGGAGCGATGCCGGGCGGATGCGCGCGTTGCCGGGCAACATCATCGTCTATCTGAATCCGCAATGGGATCAGGCGGCGGTGAGCAACTGGCTGAGTCTGCACAAACTGGAGGTCGTCAAGAAACTGGAGATCGGACCCAATATCTATGTGATTAAAACCGGCCCCGGCATTGAGGCGCTCAATACCGCGAACGCGCTTTATAAGTCGGGGGAGGTGAAGGCTGCGTTCCCGGACTGGTGGCAGGAAATGGCAACCCGCTAAGCGTATTGGATGATATGTAACGCGGTCGTTACATTGTTTTGACAGGATTGCAACAAAGCGACTAGAATTTTCCTGAGGGTGGTAGGTAAGACTCATAAAAAGTTGCACGCAATGCGAAAAACATACGCATCATCATAAATCACGGAGGAGTAACCCATGAAACATAAAGTCAAACTCGCAGTCCTGTCGGCCATGTTATGCGCCAATGCGATTGCCGATCCGGTGTATCTGCCACCCGGCCCGAATCTTACCTATGGTTCATCCAGCAACAACCAGTCCATCATGTCCAGCGTCGCCAACCCGGCTGCGGCCGCAGCGGAACTGAACCGCGAGGACAGCCAGTATCGCGCCGGGATACTCTCGATAGGTGCGGGGTTTGAGGTCGGAAAAGTAGATGGCCTGTTTAACCTGATTGACAGCACCAAGAATACGATTACCACGCCGATAACCAATACACAACTTCAAACTTTGTATACAACAGACTGCCCAACGCTCACTTGTACACCTACGCAGCAGGCAACTTTTGCTACGGATATTGCCAATGCTGTCAATAATAGTGCGGCAGTTGCCACGATCAATAATTCGGTATTGCCCGCGCTGCAGCAGGACGGCAAAGCTTCGGTTTTTGTTGGCGGGCATGTGCCGCTGACACCGCTGGTGGTGTCCAAGAAAAATTGGGGGGGCAGCTTCGTGCTCGACGCGAACATCAGCGCGATCGCGAACATGTCCTTCATCGCCGATCCGCTCTTCCTTTCCAACGCGACTGCAACAACAATTGCAACAGCGTATGCTGCCAATCCTGCAACATTTACTATGCCTACCATCCCTAACGACAGCACGTTGCTGGTCAAGGCGGCGGTGGTTCAGGAAGTCAGTTTCGGCTACAGCCGCCCGGTGCTGTCTCGTGAAACGGGAGACCTGACGGCGGGCGTGCGCGCCAAGGCCTACCAGGTCA
Source organism: Nitrosomonadales bacterium (assembly GCA_016195965.1). Lineage (GTDB taxonomy): Bacteria > Pseudomonadota > Gammaproteobacteria > Burkholderiales > Gallionellaceae > Gallionella. The sequence goes on from JACPYR010000004.1 coordinate 52,261, forward strand.
AGCTGGCACGCAATGCCCAGAAGCTGATCACCTCGACCGGCGCGCAGAACACGCTCAATGCCAGCCAGACCTACACCAGCAGTTCCGGCATCGGGCTGGACGTAGGTACCTTGTGGACCGCCAAACGTTACCGCGTCGGCGCCTGGGTGAATAACCTCAACAAGCCCAGCTTCAAATACAATGCCATTGATCCTGCTGTGCTCGCCACTTACGATGCGACCAAGGGTGTGCTGTCCCAACTTGTTGCTGAAACAACCTATGACATGAAACCCCAGGTGCAACTGGAAGGGGCATATTATTCGGAAAGCCAGAACTGGATCGTCAATGCCGGGCTTGATGGCAACACCATACAGGATGCGGTCGGCAGGGACTTCAAATGGATGACGCTGAGCGCGGCCTATGCGACCGATAGCTGGTGGATACCCGGCGCCCGCGTGGGTTATCGCGCCAATATGGCCGGTTCCAAGCTGCGTTATGCCACGGCCGGTTTGACGCTGTTCAAGGCGTTGTCGCTGGATGTGGCCTACGGTCTGGATTCGGTAACCGACAACAACGGCAGAACGATCCCGCGCAGCGCGATGATCAATCTCGGTTTGCAGATGACATTCTGAGCATGAACGCGAGGCCGTAACCGGGTATAATCGTCCGGTTACGGCCTCGCTGTTTTTGAGGTTGATAGTTCCTGGTGCGGCATCGCCGCACTTTGTATTTTAGAGAGTTAAGAAATATGCCAATTATTACGTTACCGGATGGTTCGCAGCGCAGTTTTGAGCAACCCGTCACCGTCGCCGGAGTCGCGGCGAGCATAGGCGCTGGCCTGGCGCGCGCCGCGCTGGCTGGCAGGGTGGACGGCAGGCTGGTCGATGCTTCGCACCTGATAGAGCAGGATGCGCAGCTTGCTATCGTCACCGACAAGGATGCGGATGGCGTAGAGATCATCCGCCATTCGACCGCGCACTTGCTGGCGCATGCGGTGAAGGAACTGTTCCCGGATGCACAGGTGACCATAGGTCCGGTGATCGACAACGGCTTCTATTACGATTTCTCCTACAAGCGCCCGTTCACGCCGGAAGATTTGAGCGCGATCGAGAAGCGCATGGCCGAGATCGCCAAGTCCGACCTGCCGGTGGCGCGCCGCGTGCTGCCGCGCGACGAGGCGGTGGCCTATTTCAAGCATATCGGCGAGCACTACAAGGCCGAGATCATCGAGTCGATCCCGGCGGATCAGGATGTGTCGCTGTACAGCGAGGGCGAGTTCACCGACCTGTGCCGCGGCCCGCATGTGCCGTCCACCGGCAAGCTGAAAGCGTTCAAGCTGATGAAGCTGGCCGGCGCCTACTGGCGCGGCGACTCCAAGAACGAGATGCTGCAGCGCATCTACGGCACCGCCTGGGCGAAGAAGGAAGAGCTGGAAGCCTACCTGCACCAGCTCGAAGAGGCCGAGAAGCGCGACCACCGCAAACTGGGCAAGCAGCTGGAATTGTTTCACATGCAGGATTCGTCTCCGGGCATGGTGTTCTGGCACCCCAAGGGCTGGACGCTGTGGCAGGAGGTCGAACAATACATGCGCCGCAAGTTCCGCGAACACGATTATAAAGAAGTGCGCACGCCGACCATCATGGATCGCACGTTGTGGGAAAAATCCGGACACTGGGAAAACTATCACGACAACATGTTTACCACCGCGTCGGAGAATCGCGACTACGCGGTGAAGCCGATGAACTGTCCCGGCCATGTGCAGATATTCAACCACGGCCTGCACAGCTACCGCGACCTGCCGCTGCGCCTGGCGGAATTTGGCTCCTGCCACCGCAACGAGACCTCGGGTTCGCTGCACGGCCTGATGCGGGTGCGCGGCTTTACCCAGGACGATGCGCATATTTTCTGCACCGAAGATCAGGTGCAGCCCGAAGTGTCGAACTTCATCGTGATGCTGAACGAGGTGTACCGCGATTTCGGTTTCAACGAGGTGCTGGTCAAGCTGTCCACTCGCCCGGAAAAGCGCGTCGGCTCGGATGAGACCTGGGATAAGGCCGAAGCAGGCTTGGCATCGGCATTGCGGCAAAATGGCCTGGCATATGAAATACAGCCGGGCGAGGGTGCGTTCTACGGACCCAAGGTCGAATTTACGCTGAAGGACAGTCTCGGTCGCCTGTGGCAATGCGGTACGATACAACTGGACTTCAATCTGCCGGTGCGTTTGAGCGCCGAGTTTGTCGATGAAGACAACAGCCGCAAGCCCCCGGTGATGCTGCATCGCGCTATCCTGGGCTCGATGGAGCGCTTCATCGGCATCCTGATCGAGCATCATGCTGGCGCGTTCCCGCTATGGTTATCGCCGATCCAAGTGGTGCTGATGAATATCTCGCAGGCGCAGGAGGAATACACGACCCAGCTAGCCCAAAAATTGCGGGCCGCCGGACTGCGTGTGCAACTGGATTTGCGTAATGAGAAGATTACCTATAAAATACGAGAACATAGCTTGCAGAAATTGCCTTATCAGCTGATCGTTGGCGATAAGGAGGTAGCAGGAAGTTTGGTGGCCGTGCGTACCCGCAGTGGCGAAGATCTCGGACAGATGACGTTGGAAGCCTTGCTTCAACGTTTGCAAACCGAAATCAATAACGGGTAGCACGGCTTGATTATTGTGTAACAGGAGATTGAAAAACGTCGCGAGCAACGGCAGAGCAAGGCGCGAATGGGCGAAAAAGCGGAGTTTGCTGGTAGTAAATGAGCATTTTGAGCCCTTGAGTAACGCAGTTATGCCAAGCACATAACCAATGACTTGGTTGGCGTAGTTTGCCAACTTAGTCAGATGGCTAGTCGTTCCATCAGTAATTTTTCAATCCCCTGTTCAAGTGGAGATATTGAGATAGCACAAGAAAAAGCGCAGCGCGTCAATGAAATGATTACCGCACCTCAGGTGCGACTCATTGGCGTCGAAAAAGAGCCCCTCGGGATTGTGGCCATCGCAGAAGCATTGCGTCTGGCAGATGAAGCAGAGCTGGACCTGGTGGAGATTTCGCCGTTAGCGGATCCGCCCGTGTGCCGCATCATGGACATCGGCAAATTTAAATATGCCGAGAGCAAGAAGCAGCACGAGGCCAAGCTCAAGCAAAAGCAGGTTCAGATCAAGGAAATCAAGTTTCGTCCCAATACGGATGAGGGCGATTACAACATCAAGTTGCGCAACTTGATCAAGTTTCTGGAAGATGGCGACAAAACCAAAGTCACGCTGCGTTTTCGCGGTCGTGAAATGGCCCATCAGGAAATCGGCATGCGCTTGATCGAGCGCGTAAGAGCGGACTTGATGGAGCATGGCGTAGTCGAGCAGTTTCCCAAGATGGAAGGCCGGCAGATGGTAATGGTGCTGTCGCCCAAGCCGGGTAAAAAATAAGTGAATAAATTCACTTTTGCGGGATGAAGCGCAAGGAGCCGCACAGCGAATGACGAGGCATATCGAAAGATAGACGAGAAATGAGCGAGCACGCGACACCGCGATTCGCCCGAAAAATGAATTTAAGTTGTCTCGGCAGCAAGGGATGGTCGGGATGATGTAGTACCTGGTCCCAATAAAAAGTGGTGTATGGGTTAAAAAGTTTTTCCACCGGAAAACACCTCGCACCATAACTTAAGGAAGAATTATGCCTAAGATGAAAACCAAAAGCGGGGCGGCCAAGCGTTTCAAGGTTCGCGCCGGCGGTAGCGTCAAGCGCTCACAAGCGTTCAAGCGTCATATCCTGACCAAGAAGACCACCAAAAACAAACGTCAATTACGCGGCACGGCTGAAGTCCACGCAACCAATACAGCATCGGTTCGCGCCATGATGCCTTACGCATAAGGAGTAGAACATGCCAAGAGTAAAACGTGGAGTAGTAGCACGCGCCAGTCACAAGAAAATTCTCGACCTGGCCAAAGGTTATCGCGGTCGTCGCAAGAACGTCTACCGTATCGCCAAACAGGCGGTGATGAAAGCCGGTCAGTATGCCTATCGTGACCGTCGCCAGAAGAAGCGCCAGTTCCGCACTTTGTGGATTGCGCGTATCAATGCGGCGGCTCGCGAGCAGGGCATGACGTACAGCGTATTCATGAACGGCCTGAAGAAGGCGGCTATCCAGGTCGATCGCAAGGTGCTGTCGGACATCGCGGTGTTCGATAAGCCGGCATTTGCGCAATTCGTCGCGCAAGCTAAAGCCAGCCTCGGCGTTTAAGCGTGTAGGTAGTAAGTAAAAGGAGGCGTAATGCCTCCTTTTTCGTTTGTGTTAATAAGATGTCGTGGTAGCCATATATGCAAGAGCTCCAACAAATTCTCGACCAGGCTCTGCAGCAGTTCGCCGCAATCGGCGATGAAGCTGAATTAGAGCAGGTTAAAGCGCGTTACCTGGGCAAAGAGGGCAGCCTGACCGGCTTGCTCAAAGGGCTGGGCAAGCTGTCTGCGGAAGAACGTCCCGCAGCGGGTGCGCGCATCAATCAGGTCAAGCAGGCTATCGAGGCTGCACTGCAGCAGCGCCGTGATGCATTGCAGCAAAACAAGCTGGCGCAACAACTGGCGGCTGAAGCGCTGGATGTGACTCTGCCCGGACGAGGCATGGGTAGCGGCGGCCTGCATCCGGTTACGCGCACGCTGGAACGCATCGAGCAACTTTTTCACTCGCTGGGCTTTGCCACCGCATCCGGGCCTGAGATCGAGAGCGACTTCTATAATTTCACTGCGCTGAACATCCCGGAAAACCATCCTGCACGCGCGATGCACGACACCTTCTACATCGATCCCCGGCATGTATTGCGCACCCATACCTCGCCGGTGCAGGTGCGCTATATGGAGAGCAACCCGCCACCGCTGAAAATTATTTCACCGGGTCGTGTGTATCGTTTCGATTCCGATGCGACACATTCGCCGATGTTCCATCAGGTCGAGGGACTGTGGGTCGATGAGGCGGTCAGCTTCGCCAACCTTAAAGGTGTGGTGCAGAATTTTCTGCAACGCTTCTTCGAGCGCGATGATTTGCAAGTGCGTTTCCGTCCTTCATTCTTCCCGTTCACCGAGCCATCTGCCGAGATGGACATGAGCTGGAACGGCGGCTGGCTGGAGATCGGCGGTTGCGGCATGGTGCATCCCAACGTGCTCAAGCATGTCAACATCGACAGCGAAAAGTATCTCGGTTTCGCATTCGGGCTGGGCGTGGAGCGTCTGGCGATGTTGCGCTACGGCGTGAATGATTTGCGCCAGTTCTACGAGAGCGATCTGCGCTTCCTGAAGCAATTTAATTAATGGCACAACGATGAAGTTTTCCGAGAAGTGGTTAAGAACCTGGGTTAATCCGACGCTCTCCAGCGATGAGCTGGGGCATGCGCTGACGATGGCCGGGCTGGAAGTCGAGGCGCAGGAAGCCGTCGCCCCCGCGTTCGATAATGTGGTGGTGGCCGAGGTGCTGGATGTGGTCAAGCATCCCAATGCGGATCGTTTGAACGTGTGCCAGGTAAATGTCGGTGAAGCGAGCCCTTTGACCATTGTATGCGGTGCGGCCAATGTCGCGGTGGGCGTCAAAGTACCCTGCGCGCGCATAGGTGCGGTGTTGCCCGGTAATTTTATTATCAAGCAGGCCAAGGTGCGCAACGTCGAATCGTTCGGCATGTTGTGCTCGGACAAGGAATTGGGGCTGGCCGAGACGAGTGAAGGCTTGTGGTTGTTGCCCAGCGATGCGCCGGTAGGCAAAACGCTGCGCGAGTATCTGGAGCTGGACGACACGCTATTCACGCTGAAGCTCACGCCGAACCGCAGCGACTGTTCCGGCATGGTCGGCATCGCGCGCGAAGTATCGGCGCTGACCGGCTGTGCGCTCAAGCCGTTGGATATTCAAACTCAGCCCGTCACTCTGTCAGAACAATTGCCGGTGCATGTGGCAGATGCGCAAGGTTGTCCGCTGTATTGCGGTCGCCTGGTGCGCGGCGTGAATGCCGCTGCGGCCACCCCGGCTTGGATGCTGCGCCGCCTGGAGCGCAGCGGTCTGCGCGGCATCAGCGCGGTGGTGGATATCACTAACTACGTGATGCTGGAAATGGGCCAGCCCATGCATGCCTTCGATTTGGCGAGGCTGTCCGGCGGCATCACGGTGCGCCGTGCGCGCAAAGGCGAAGAGCTGACCTTGCTCAACGAACAAGAGCTAATGCTCGACGAAGACGTGCTGGTGATTGCAGACGACACCAAGGCCTTGGCGCTGGCGGGCATCATGGGCGGGCAGGGCAGCGGGGTGGAAACAACAACCTGTGATGTATTCCTGGAAAGCGCATTTTTCCATCCCGATGCGATTGCCGGAAGGGCACGCCGCTTCGGGCTGGCGACGGACTCATCGTTTCGTTTCGAGCGCGGCGTGGATTTTGCGGCGACCCGGCAGGCCATGGAGCGCGCCACCCAGTTGTTGCTGGAAATCTGCGGCGGCAGTACCGGTGCAATCAGCGAAGTGCGCGGATCGATGCCTGCGCGCCACGCGATCGCGCTGCGCCGTTCGCGCGTGGAACGGGTATTGGGTATTGCGCTGGATAATAACCAGATCGCCGATTTGTTCACCCGGTTGCGATTCGAGTTTACTGTGAACCCCCACCTCAATCCTCCCCCGGAGGGAGAGGAGGCAGACGCCGCTTCTGCGAGGCCTTTGTTAGACGACGATTATCGCGTTACCCCGCCTAGCTTCCGTTTCGATTTATCCATCGAGGCCGACCTGATCGAAGAGCTGGCGCGCCTGTATGGTTATGACAATATTCCCGCACTGGCGCCGCAGGCTGTGTTGACCATGTTGCCTTGCAGCGAAACACAACGGCCACTGTCGCGCATTCAGCAGACTTTGGTTGCGCGCGAATACCAGGAAATCGTCAGCTATGCGTTTGTCGATGCGCAAATCGAACGCGAATTGTGCGGCAACCTTCAGCCGGTCGCGCTGCAGAACCCGATTGCCAGCAACCTTGCGGTGATGCGCAGCAGCCTGATAGCCGGACTGGTGGGGGCGTTGCGTTTCAACCTGAATCGCAAACAGGCGCGGGTACGGCTGTTCGAGATCGGCGCGTGTTTTGCCAAGGCGGACGACGGATATGTCCAGACCCAGCGTTTATCCGGCCTGGCTTATGGTGCTGCGCTGACCGAGCAATGGGGCACGGCCGGCAGGGCAGTCGATTTCTACGATGTGAAAGCCGATGTCGAGGCATTGTTTGCTCCGCAAGTCTTGCGTTTTGTCGTGGCAGCTCACCCTGCGTTGCATCCCGGTCGTTGCGCGCAGATACATTGCGGCGAACAGGCCGTAGGCTGGATAGGCGAGCTGCATCCGCAGTGGCAGCAGCAATACGATATGGCGCAATCAGCAGTATGGTTCGAGGTCGAGCTCGGCGCGCTGACCAGGACAACTGTCCCGCGCATGAGCGAGATTGCCAAATTTCTGCCGGTACGCCGCGATCTGGCCGTGCTGGTGGACGAGCCGGTGGCGGTGCAAACCCTGCTGGATGCGATGCGGCAGGCTGCGGCGCCTTATGTAGGTGAGATCGCGTTGTTTGACGTGTATCGCGGCAAGGGCGTGGAGCAAGGCAAAAAAAGCCTTGCATTCCGTGTGTTATTACAAGATACTCATAAGACACTCACGGACTCGGAAATTGAACCAAGCATTGCGCAATTAGTGGCTGTTTTACAAAAGCTCGGCGCGCAGTTGCGGATGTAATTCCATTGAGATGGAACAGGAATAAGGGAGAGAAATGACAACTACATTAACCAAGGCCGAACTGGCTGATTTGCTGTTCGCCAAAGTAGGGCTTAATAAACGCGAAGCAAAAGATATGGTCGAGGCATTTTTTGAGGAAATCCGTTTGCAGCTTGAGAAGGGCGAGAGCGTCAAATTATCCGGCTTCGGTAACTTTCAATTGCGCGATAAACCGCAGCGTCCCGGGCGCAATCCCAAAACAGGCGAAGAAATTCCGATCACTGCACGCCGTGTGGTGACGTTCCATCCCAGTCAGAAACTGAAGACCATGGTGGAAAAGTCTTATCATGGAAAACCACAAGCCTAATTCAGAACTTCCGCAGATACCCGCCAAACGTTACTTCACGATCGGTGAAGTGAGTGAGTTGTGCGGGGTCAAGGCGCATGTGCTGCGTTATTGGGAGCAGGAGTTTACCCAGCTCAAGCCGGTCAAGCGCAGCGGCAACCGGCGTTATTATCAACACCATGAAGTGATGCTGATACGGCGTATCCTCGAGCTGTTGTACGGCCAGGGTTTTACGATCAGTGGGGCACGCAATCTTCTGGAAAACCCGACCACCCAATCCGATGTTCGGGCGGTTGCACCACCGGGCGCAACGCTCGATGTAGCCGCGCTACGTCACGAAATAAGAGAAATTATTAACTTGCTCAACGCATAGCGTCCGCATTCGCGGAATGCGAACTCTTCTCGTCAGTCGGCTTTTTGCACTTGTCCGACAAACAGTATTTCCTTAAACGTCCGGTTCAATTCTTTGCTGTAGAAGCCGCTCATGATTACGCCTTTGCTATAGCGGACCATGCTTCTGGGCTTAATGTCCGCCATCTTGGGGCCAGCCAGCCAGATCACTTCCTGCTTGTCGTTGATAACTTCCAGATAGGTATAGGCTGATGCCTGCAGTATCGTGCGTACAGCGCCCCGGTTAGGCAACTGGGCCAGAGTATTTTTGCGTGCGGCCTGTTTTTCCTTGTGCGCCTTGGCATCCGCGTCGCTTCCCCAATAGCCGAAGTCAGCGGTGTCATTGACGGTGGCGTATTCCACGTTGGATAAATACTTGTCCCGATTGGAGCCACCTATCACATAGATCCAGTTTTTGTATTCCACGACGCTGAACATGCCGCGCGCGACCGTGAGAGGAGTGGTCGTTTCCCATGCGGATAGTTGTCCGTCCGGATTCACCTTGCTTCTTTCCACACTATCGAGAAATTCCAGCCCGGTCAGGCCGCCCAGCGCATAGATATAGTCGCCATGCGCAACCGTGGACAAGCCATAACGCCCGGTTTGCAGCGGTTTCGTCTCTTTCCAGTTGCGTAAATCCTGATTGCCCAGCGGTGACCATTCGACATTTGTAATACCGACGCCTTTTTCCTGATCGTGCCCACCGATGACATAAGCGGCCGAGCCCCATTTTTTTACGCCATTCACATAACGGGGCATCAGCATGCTTTTGGCTTCGAGCTGCCACTCGCCGAGGCTGCCATCGGGCATGAAGTCTGCCCGTTCGACGGAATCCAGCAGCGTGCCACCAAAGCCACCGAAAGAATAAATCGTGGTATCCGTTGCGACAATTTTGCTGCAACGGCGGGGCACGATCATTTGGTTCAGTTCGGTTTCCCATGGCCCCAGCGTGCCGTCGGGCAGAATGCGTGCGCGTTCTGCGGTACGCAGCAGATTGTGTCCGTTGGGGCCGTTGCCGCCGCCGACTACATAGATTGAACCATTGTGTACCACAGCTTCGAGGAATCCCCTGGCCTCATTCAAATTCGGCCCCGGTCTCCATGGGCTCAGGGAGCCATCCGGGCGAATTTTTGCGTATTCAGTGGTATTGAGGAAGTCTTTTCCGTCGACTCCGCCGATCAGGAAAATAGTGTCATCGACTGCCACGACCGCAGCACCTGCGCGTGCGGCGGAAAGCGAGGAGGTTTCTTTCCAGTCGGGAATCCAGAGTTTATTTAGTGTTGAGATGCCAGTGCTGTTTGTTGAACTGCATGCGGACAGGGCTAACAGCAGGGCGAGGATGACGAGTTTATTCATAAAAATCACTTTCAATTTGATTCCGGATCAATCGAGAATGGTTATGCGGATAGTTGGGTAGTGCAAAAACGCAATGATACACGTCAAGCGCTGCCAGGTCAGCCCAGTTTTGCTGTTGCGGGTAAAAATGAATGACGGCTTGCAAATACCAGGCCGACGATAGATGATTCATCCCATCGTCCCTAAGCTTCCCAGCGAATGTCGCTTTAAACTGCTACCCCTGCAAGAAAAACCATGCATACCTTGATCACCATTGCGTTCCGAATCTGCTTCCTGCTCGTTCTGGCTTTCCCGGCCCATGCCGGCCTGCCCCGGTCTTCAAACGTGCCCGGCGGCGTGGCGATTGTTCCGCTGGGCAGCAGCTCCATTGCGCCGCAAACCTGGCTGGGCGATCAACCGGTGCTGGTCACCTCCGATCGCAAACGCTGGTATGCGGTGGTCGGCCTGTCGCTGGATACAACGCCGGGTGCGCATCAGCTGCGCGTCAAGATAGGCGATGCGACGAAAACGCAGGACTTCGTGGTCAAGCGCAAGCATTACCCCGAGCAGCACATCACCCTCAAAGACAAGAGCAAGGTAGAACTGTCTGCCGAAGATGAGGCACGGGCTGCCCGCGAGCTCGCGGTGATCAAGGAGCTCAAACGCCACTGGCGCGAGGAGCCGCATACCGATCTGGCTTTTATGCTGCCGGTGAATGGTGAACTGGCCGGGCGTTTCGGTGTGCGCCGGTTTTTCAATGAAGAACCGCGTTCACCCCATGCCGGCCTCGATGTGGCGGTCGCGAGCGGCACGCCGATCAAGGCCAGCGCGCCAGGTCAGGTGCTCGCGGTCGATGATTATTTCTTCAACGGCAAGACGGTCTTTGTCGATCACGGCAACGGGCTGATCACGATGTACTGCCACCTAGAGCGCATCGACGTGGCAGCAGGTGCTGCGGTCAGGAAAGGCCAGCGCATCGGTCTGTCCGGACAGACCGGCCGCGCCACCGGCCCGCATCTGCACTGGAGTGTGGTGCTGAATGGGGCGATGGTTGATCCGGAGTTGTTTATTCCAGCAAAAAAACATAATCGTCGTTGATGGCTACAGCAGTTATGCGTATTGGGTCGTTGCCAGGAGGGCGCGGGATTTTTTGCTTTGCGAGGTCGGGGAGGAGTGGTAGATTGCGGGGTGATGTATTTATAGGCCTCACGACCAAGGGTTTGTGTAGCCTCTTTACCGTATTTTGTGCATAGATTAGGGATAGCTTATGGCCGATAATGACAACGAAATCAAAACAAGCGCACGGCTGATCGTAGAGTTACTTACCAATCCCAATTTTGCGAAATCAGAAGATAGTCGCTTGCAAGCACAATTAGCGGCTCTCAATGGACTTGCGAAAGGCAATAAGGATTCAATAGAATCCATACTGCATGATGTACGCGTTGAAGCCCCTTTGACTTTCAATAAACTTTGGCCAACAGCCTTTGGAGCAATTCAAGATTATGGCAATAATCCCGATGGCGCTATACAACGCTTAGGTCTCTTATTGGGATGGGCTTATATTGAAACTGTATGGAACGCTCAAGTAACTGGTAGAACAAGTTGGGCGCTAAATGGAGCTGAACTGGCAAGCCTAGCGGCTATTCAGATGGGTTTGCCTGAACATTTAAATGAAAAGGATTCACTCACAGCCATTTTTACACATAGCACCTTAATTTCATCGCTGTTAATGAATCGGTTTGAACAAAGCGTAAAGGGGGGACTAGAAAAAATAAATGGCATGGAAACTCGTTTATCGGGTTGGGAGCAACGTTTAAATGCAACTGAGGATCTCACGAATAACGCTGAAGCAAAAATCAATGCTTATAACGAAACACTAAAGAAGTATGAAGTAGCATTTGGATTTCTTGGAATGGCTACAGCTTATAAGAACTTTTTTGGGCGCAAAAAAACTGAACGAAACTTGTTTGGTATAGCCCTCGTTCTACTTTTTATTGCGATACTGGTGATACCATTCGTATCTTTCAATTCTTCCGAGAAAAGCGTAGCCATTGCACCTGAGAAAAGCGTAGCCATTGCGCCCGAGAAAAGTGTTACCGTTTCGCTGGAGAATAATACGTTGTGGCTATTCTTAAAATACAGCAAATTTGCGGCACTTATCCTCTTGCTAATATATTTTTTTCGAGTGGTACTACTACACTTTAATTCAACACAAGCACAATTACTTCAGGCGGATTCAAGGATGAAGTGCAATTTTGAGTAATGCCGGTTGGGTGGGCGGGATGCGGTAGCATCCATGCCTTTTTGACCGGCCAGTCGAAATTGCAGAAATGAACTACACACATCTCACCCGAGAAGAACGATACCA
>JACPYR010000005.1 GCA_016195965.1 Nitrosomonadales bacterium
CACCTTTCCTGAGTTGCTTGACCAGCTTCTCAATCGCCTCCGGCGTGTTGGCAACCTCTCCGAGGTAACGCACCTCACCTCCATTGGCTTCCGCAACGGATACCGCTATCGTTACTTTGTGTACATCCAGCCCGACGTATTTGCTAAACTCTTCCATGACCTACCCTCTCAATTTCGGCTCTGAGCCTGTGGTTTTACGGAACCCCAAGCTTAACCCGCGTCGCTTGAGGTGCGGTAGGTCAATACATGATGTCTAAAGCCGCTCCTACATTCAGCAAATGCAAGCTACTTCAGCAAGCCTGCCGCTTTCATCGCCGCCTGCACAGCAGGGCGTGCCGCGATACGCGCCAGGTACTCCTGAATTTTCGGGAACGCTCCAAGATCGAATCCGACGTTCCTGCTCCAACCCACCACCACGAACAGGTATGCATCCGCCACGGTGAAACGGTCACCCATCAGATAAGGCTTGTTCGCCAATTGTGTTTCCACGTGGGCAAGGCGCAAAATCAGATGATTGCGCGCATTGCTTTTCACATCTTCGGTCGCGTCTTTTTTGAAAAACGGGCTGAAGGATTTGTGAATTTCGCTGCTGATGAAGGTTAGCCACTCCTGCAGGTGGTAACGCTCCATCGTGCCGCATTGCGGGGCCAAACCCGATCCCGGTTTCTGATCGGCGATATATTGCAGCACAGCCACACCTTCGGTCAGCACGCTGCCGTCATCCAGCTTGATGGTCGGCACATAACCCTTGGGGTTGACCTGCATGAAGTTCTCGCCACCGACCGTCATCTTGGTGGTCTTGATAATCTGGTCAACCTCGAACGGCAATCCGGTTTCATGCAGCGCTATGTGCGAAGCCAATGAGCATGCGCCCGGCGAGTAATAAAGTTTCATGCGTGCTCCCAGCATACGATGTTGTAACGAAAATAAAAAACCCCGGTTTTCTGCCGGGGTTCCAATCAAACCGAAGGCCTGCTTATTTCTTTTCTACTTTTACTTTATCAAGGAAAATGATGCTGTCGAACGTGCGGTTCAATCCCTTGCTGTAGAAGTTGGTCATCACCGCGCCATCAGGATAGCTGATGGTAGCGCCTTTAGGCACGCTGGTTTTGGAAGCCGCGATCCATACATTGCCCTTGTCGGTAGCAACTTGCATGTAGGTATAAATTGAAGCATCCATCACTTCCAACACTTTACCTTTGTTAGGGTATTGGCTGGCAGCAATAGCGCTAGATTGAGGAACTACAACAGCGGCGCTGGTAAACGCAAGCATGGCCAGCAGAGTAAAAATGGTTTTCATCATGACTTCCTTAAAATTAACGGGTTAAGAATAGCCTCATAATCCGGAGGCATGTCGGACTTGGGGTCTAACAATTTACTAGAATACAGAAAACTTGCCAGCTTGGCAAAGAGGAATTGCTATGCCCTTCGCGGCCTAATCCCGATTTTATTTGCTGCCTCCGCGAGGTTTGTGCGGCGCATGGGCAAACAAAGCATCGTATAGCCAGCGAGGCAGCCACTTGAGCACCCTGCCTACGACACCCATTTGCCATGGAATTACAGTGAATGTGGTTTGCCGCTCTATCGCACGCGCCATGCGCCTTGCGGCCTCACCCGCCTCCAGCATGAATGGCATGGCATAGGGGTTGATCGCCGTCATCGGGGTTCTGATGTAACCCGGGCAAATTGTCACCACTTTCACTCCACTGCCGCGCAGCTCGACACGCAAAGACTCCAGGTAGGAAATTGCGGCGGCCTTGGAAGCCGAATAGGCGCCCGCACCCGGCAGCCCGCGAAAGCCCGCCACGCTGGCGATACCGACCAGTGTTCCTTGCCCGGCCTCACGCATCGCAGCAACGAAGGGCTGAAAAGTTTTTACGATGCCGAGCACATTGCTGTCCATCACCCGCTGAAAGGCGTCGATGTCTTCAGCGTACTCGGTCAGCGTGCCGACGCTTACTCCGGCATTGGCGATGACCACGTCCGGCACACCCGCGCGCGCGATGAAATCATTTGCGGCATTTTGCATCGCAATCGCATCGCGCACATCAAGCGCGTAAGCAAAAACCCGATCGGGAAAGTCTGCGGCGAGTGCTTGCAGCAATCCGCCCCGCCTGGCGAAAGCGGCGACCGCTGCGCCGCGTTCAAGATAATGGCGCGCGAGGGCAAGACCCAACCCACTCGACGCACCGGTTATTACAACGCGCAAACTGGACTTTAGAATCGGGGCTGCGGGTTTTACTCGATCCACAATCCTCGCCCCTCAATCCTGCTTAATGCTTGCCGGAATGGTCCTTGCGCGCCATGGCGATCACCTCTTTCAGAGCGCGTATGGTATCTTCGGGCTGCAGCCCTTCGATCACATACTTGCCATCCACCACCAGCGTGGGTGTACCGCTGATGTTGTAGCTGCGTATCATCTGCTTGGCCCGAGTCACCTTGCTTTGCATCGAGAAAGAATTGTAAGCAGCCATGAATTTCGCCCGATCGACGCCATG
>JACPYR010000006.1 GCA_016195965.1 Nitrosomonadales bacterium
ACTGATGAAACAACTAGCCATTCGACTAAGCTGGCAAACGACGCCAGCCAAGTCGCTGGTTATGTTTGAGCGCGTAGCGCGAGTTCCGCAGCCGCCTGACCAGTCGAGCAACGCAAGGTACCGCGTAGCGGCGACAACACACTGCACAGCAGTTTGTTGCGGCGTAGGCTAACCTTCAGGTTATGCCGAAGCCACAAACCGGGGTCGCCTTTTAGTTACGGCATAACCTGAAGGTTAGCCTGCACTGAAACTATGTTTTCTTCGGTCACCTTCTTTTGGCGAAGCAAAAGAAGGTGACTTGCTGCCGGGCAACCCCGGCGGTGTTGATCTTGACTTATGTCATGCATACTTCGACTCCGCAGCAAAAAACGCTGCTACGCTCAGCACGAACGGCTTATACGTTTATGCTCATCGCGCCAACATGCTCAATGATATGATGCGCGCCATCCACAGCAGATAGCCCGGCATGAACCTACTTAAATCCCTCGCCACGATCAGCGGCCTGACCCTTGTTTCGCGCATCCTGGCGTTTGTGCGCGACATGCTGATAGCGGGCATCTTCGGCGCGGGCCTGGCGAACGACGCTTATATTCTCGCTACCCGGCTGCCCAATTTGTTGCGCCGTTTGTTCGCCGAGGGAGCATTCTCGCAGGCCTTTGTGCCTATCTTCGGCGAATACAAGAACCGCCGCGGGCATGACGAAACCAAGCTGCTGGTCGACCACGTCACCACCATGCTGGCGATCATCCTGTTTATCGTGACGCTGCTGGGCATCATCGCCGCACCGATTCTGGTTTACCTTACCGCCCCCGGCTTCATCAAAGATGCCGCGAAATTCGATTTGACCGTGCAGATGCTGCGCATCACCTCACCGTATATTTTCTTCATCTCGCTGGTCGCGGTGGCAGCCGGCATCCTCAACAGCTACAACAAATTCTGGGTGCCCGCATTCGCCCCGGTGCTGTTGAACGTCTGCCTGATAGGCGGCGCGTTATGGCTCACACCCTATTTCGAACAGCCCATAATGGCTCTGGCTTGGGCATGGTTTGTTGCGGGTTTCGTGCAACTGGCGTTCCAGGTTCCGTTCCTGAAAAAAATCGGCATGCTGCCCAGCATCCGTTTCAGCCTTAAAGACGCAGGAATGCGCCGCGTCATCCGGCAAATGGGGCCGGCGGTGTTCGGCGTCTCCATCAGCCAGATCAGTCTGATCATCAACACCATATTCGCTTCGTTTCTGGTGGTGGGCAGCGTGTCCTGGCTGTATTACGCGGATCGGCTGATGGAATTCCCTTCCGGAATTTTAGGCGTCGCACTCGGCTCTATCCTGCTGCCCTCGCTTTCCAAGTGCCATGCCGATAACAACACGGTGGAATATTCCAAACTGCTGGACTGGGGCCTGCGCCTGACCATCATGCTGACCCTGCCCGCCGCACTGGCGCTGGGCATGATCTCCGTGCCGCTGCTGGCCACGTTTTTCCAGCGCGGCGCTTTCGTCGCACACGATGTGCTGATGACCAGCCATGCGCTGATCGGCTACAGCGTCGGCCTGATCGGCATGATCCTGGTGAAAATCCTCGCGCCCGGTTTTTATGCGCGCCAGGACATCAGAACCCCGGTGAAAATCGGCATCGTGACCCTGCTGGCGACCCAGGCGATGAACGCGTTGTTCATAGGCTGGATACAGCACGCCGGATTGGCTTTGTCGATCGGTCTGGGCGCCTGCCTGAATTCCGCGATCCTGTTCCACTACTTGCGCAAGAACGATATCTATCGCCCCGAACCGGGCTGGGCAAAGTTTTTCATCAAGGTGAGTATCGCAGTGGCGGCTCTGGCAATCACGCTGTGGTTCGGCATGGGCAGCGAACAAAGCTGGTTGACCGGCTCTGGCTGGTCGCGCATCCTGCGTTTATCCGCATTGGTGACTGGCGGTGTGGTGGTTTATTTTGCGGTGCTCGCCGCGCTGGGATTCCGCCCCAGGGATTTCTCCAAGCGTGCGATACACTGAAATCCATTCGTAACCCCCGCCCTCTTGAAACCTGCGCGCTGACCACCTCTCTGTCGCGGCACAGGCCCACTTTAAACGAAAAAAATCGGCCAAGGTTGCCCCTGGCCGATCAAGACTACAACGGATTGCTATTCGTTTTACGCGGGTTTAATGTTTGTCCGCAGCGTGCGCGAAGTCGAACATGCTCATCAAGTCGCCAACGGCTGGGCGATTCAACGGCACGTAAGGATTGTCTTCGCTTGCGACAGGGTTAGGCAGGTTGTCGCGGCTACGTTGCGACAGCGGCTCGAGGTCCCAGTTTTTCTCGATGAACTTGAGTATGGATGCGTGATCGCTGTATTCGTGATCCACATGGCCTTTTTTCGCCAATGGGGAAACCACGATCAGAGGAATCCGGGTGCCATCGCCGAAGAAGTCGACGGGCTGGACATAACCCGAATCATAGTAGCCGCCGCCCTCGTCGGTCGTGACGATAATCGCAGTTGAATCCCAAGCCTGCTTGTTGCTCTTGACGCGGTTCACAACATCCATCACGAAGTTTTCAAAATCGGGCGTAGTTGCATTAGCCGGATGGCCTGCCTTGCTTTCGAAAGGACGGATAAATGACACGGACGGAAGAGTGCTCTCGGATGTGACGTCCTGGTAAAACTGCGTGACATCCTGCAAGTTATCCTTCAGCGAGCTCGTCATAACCGCCTTAAAGCCGGTGAACGGATCGCAAATCGTGCAATACTCATTGCTCGGATGGGCACCATCGTTACGCCCGCCGCTATACCACTTCCAGGAAACCCCATTCGCAGACAGTGACTCTGCGATCGTTGGAATGGTCTGCGGCGGCAGGGTCATCTTGTCCGCACCCAACGGTTTCACTGTACCGGTAGCGGTATAGCCTAATCCGTAATTGTTTACCAGATAGTAGGTATTGGGGGCGCAGTTGCCATGATTGAAGGCGCTGCCGGGCAAGGAGTTGATGTAACCCATAATGGCGCTCACACCGGGTTGAGCTGGATCGGAACAGTTGACATAGGAACCGCCACCGTAGCCGTCTCGGGTATAGAAGTTATTCGTGCCAGACTGAGGGTTTGGATTCTCGATCTGATTGGCAGGCGGCACATCCGGCACGCCGTTCAGGTTATGGAAAGCCACGTCGCCCGTTGCAATGGCAATGAAATTTGCGCCGGTGCCGCCCATGATGGACTGATGATAGTTGTCGCTGATCGCGAAATCATCCGCCAACGCCTTGAATGAAGGGGCATCGCCGGTATTCATGTTGTAGAATCCCATCGATTCGCCGCCCAGCGAAGTATGTCCGGGGATGGGCGAATTGGCACCGTTCTGCGGGCCGATACCGGCTGTCAGATTGGTCCACACAAACAAATCGTGCTTACCCTTGTTCATCTGTTGCCACATCTGGAATAAGCGGTGCATAGGGTCGCCGAGGTAGGCGCTGTAGGGCACATACTTGGTGATCTGGAATGGGCCATTTTTCAGATTGGCCGGAAAGCGCACATCGGCCACGCCGGGGGGAAGGCCGGTTGCATAGGTAGTCTGCGGCTGCGGCAATGGTGCGTAAGCGCCGGTCAAAACTGGATCGATACTGTAACCGTTCAGATTCGAAGCTTGCTGCTGTGCGGCCTTGGAGAAATTCGGGCCCGGCGTGCCGTCCGCATTGATGATCCCTTTGGACAGTAAATTATCGACCGTTTGACCGTGGCGCGGTTTGTATGCACCATAGAGATTGTCAAAGGTATGGTTTTCGCCGATGATGACGATGACATGCTTGATCGGTGTGGTGGCAGCGTGATGCTCAGCTTCGCTGCCGTACATGACGGCGTTTGCAGCGGCTGTTTGACCGAGCAAAGAAATGCTCAGCGCCAGCGCCGATAGTTTATACGGATGTTTAATTCTCACAGTTATCCTCCTTAAAACGGTTAATAAAGGGTGATGCTTTTTGACTGCTAGAACATGCCCCAAAACACACCTGGGCACAGAATGCTCCCTTTGCGATGCAAAGTATCGACGTGGAATTGGCCACGCCAGATAAACAATAGTCACCGGCAATGACGCCCCGATTAAATATTAATGACGCCGGAATGAAGTATTCTTTACGCAATTAGTACTTATGGCTCACCCGATGAAACATGCCCTCTTTGTTCATGTGCTTTTCGCACTGATGTTGACCGCAAACACGGCGTCGGCTAGCGAAGAGATGTCAGATATCCACACGGTATTCATGCGGTCCACCTTCAAGGTGGTCGGCAAAGCCTCAGGACGCAACAAATCCGCCCAAGGAACAGCTTTCATCCTGGCCAAACCCAGCGCCACCGACCCGCATAAGGCTTATTTCGTCCTGGTCACAGCCGGCCACGTGCTCAAGAATATGGTAGGGGACGAAGCGGTTTTATTCCTGCGCAAAAAGATCGGCGACACATATCAAAGAATGCTTTACCCGATCACAATCAGAAAAAGCGGTCGCCCGCTCTGGGTAGATCACCCCGAAGCGGATGTTGCGGTGATGTATATCAGCCTGCCGACCGAGGCTGATGTCATCCCGGTAGCCACCAGCCTGCTGGCGACCGACGAAATGCTGAAGCAATTTTCGGTTCATCCGGGAGACCGGCTGTCATGTCTCGGTTTCCCAAGGGGGATAGAGGCAAACGATGCGGGTTTTCCGATCCTGCGCAGCGGTCAAATTGCCAGCTATCCGCTGGTACCCACCAAAAGCGTCGGGGCTTTCATCTTCGACTTTAATGTGTTCGAGGGAAACAGCGGCGGCCCGGTTTACCTGAGCGATTCAAACCGGATCTACGGCGGGACGACGAATATGGGCACGGTGCAATTTCTCGTCGGCCTGGTCAGCGAACAGGCTGCATACAGTGAAGAAATAAAAATGGGACGCAACACACTAACACTTCCCCGCCAACTCGGTTTGGCCATCGTGATTCACGCCTCGCTGATCCGCGAGACGCTGGATATGCTGCCTCAGCCCGAGGGCGAATAGGCAGTTATTGATCCTCCGGACGTGAAGCGTGCATCGCACGGGCCACCACATCGCGGGTCAGGTGCGGCGCAAATAGCTCGATAAAGTCATAGGTGTAGCCGCGCAGGTATTCGTTCTTGCGTATCGCAATCCGCGTGGTGCTGGGCTTGAACAGGTGTCCGGCATCCATCATGCGCAAATGTTTGTCGCGCTCGGGGATGAAGGCCATTTTCGCCAGTATGCCGATACCCAAACCCAACTCGACATAAGTCTTGATCACGTCCGCGTCGATCGCGGTCAATGCGATGTTCGGCTCGATATGGGCCGCTTCGAAAGCGGCGTTGATCTTGCCTCGTCCGCTGAACGCAGAATCATAGGTGATGATGTGATATTGCGCGATCTTCGCCAGCGTCAATTTTTTTTCCTCCAGCAAGGGATGATGCAGTGGAGTGATGACGCAATGATTCCATTCATAGCACGGTAATGTAACGAGCTCTTCATATAGCGCCAGACTTTCGGTGGCGATGCCGATATTGGCCTCACCGCCCAACAGTTGTTCGGCAATCTGCGTCGGGCTGTCCTGATGCAGACCCAGTTTCACACCGGGATAGCGCTTGATGAATTGTTTGACCGTGGGCGGCAAGGCATAGCGCGCCTGGGTGTGCGTGGTAGCTATGGTCAGGTTTCCGCTGTCTTGCGAGTGAAATTCCTCGGCGACCCGCTTGAGGTTGCCCGCATCGTGCAACATGCGTTGCGCGATCTCGAGCACGGCTTTACCCGGCTCGGTGATCGCCACGATACGCTTGCCGTTGCGCACGAATATCTCGATGCCCAGCTCCTCTTCCAGCAACTTGATCTGCTTGCTAACGCCGGGCTGCGAGGTATACAGCGCATTGGCCGCATCGGAAATATTCAATCCTTGCCGCACGATTTCATTGAAGAAGCGCAATTGCTGAAGATTCAAGACACCCTCCAATATATTAATCAGTTATAAGATATTAACATAAAAGTATTTAAAGATATAAAGCGATCCGCCTAGAATGCGCCCGTAAATTCTATCGGGTGGCAACACATGGACAGCATGTATACATTATCCGGCTTTCTGGTCGGGCTGATCGTCGGGGTAACCGGCGTAGGCGGCGGGTCGCTGATGACGCCGTTGCTGGTATTGCTGTTCGGCGTATCCCCGGCTACCGCAGTGGGCACCGATTTGTTATACGCCTCGCTGACCAAGACGCTGGGCGGATGGGTGCACAGTCGGCGCGGCACAGTGGACTGGAAAGTAGTTGGCTTGCTCAGCCTGGGCAGCCTGCCCGCCGCGGCCCTCACGATAACACTGCTGAAATACCTGGCGCTGGATGAGAAAACCTTGCGCAGCCTGGTGACCGGCGTATTGAGCGTTGCCCTGCTGCTGACCGCCAGTGCGCTGTTACTCAAAAACCAGATCCGGAAATTTGCACTGGATGGCAGGGTGTACGAGTTGCATCATCGCTACCTCCCCGCCGCCACGATAGTTACCGGAATCATCGTCGGAACCCTGGTGACGATCTCGTCGGTTGGCGCGGGAGTACTGGGCACGGTCGCATTGCTGTTCCTGTATCCGCGCATGCAGGCGGCAAAAGTGGTAGGCACCGACATCGCGCATGCGGTGCCGCTGACCGCAGTAGCCGGGATCGGGCATATGGCACTGGGCACGGTGGATTTCGTACTGCTCGGCAGCCTGCTGCTGGGTTCATTGCCCGGCATTTATATCGGCAGCCATCTGAGCGCAAAAATACCGGAATCGGTATTGCGCCCGGCACTGGCCACCATGTTGTTAATCATCGGGGCCAGAATGGCTTTATAGGAAGGAAAAGTGAAATGAAAATGAATGCATATAATATTTCCGATCTGGCCGAAATTGATCGCTTCGAGCAAGCCATCGAGACCTTCAATGCCGGGGGCATAGACCCGGATCGTTTCACGGCAGTGCGCCTGCAACAAGGCGTGTATGGCCAACGTCAGCACGGGGTAAACATGCTGCGCGTCAAGATTCCCGGAGGCAAATTGACGGCGGATCAACTGGGCGCAATCGCAGACATCACCGAAAATCATGCGCAACGCAAAATCGCGCATGTGACCACACGCCAGGCAATCCAAATTCATTTCATTCCATTGGCAGAAATGCCCAATGCGATGCGCCGCCTGGCCGAAGTCGGTATGACTTCGCGCGAAGCCTGCGGCAATGCGGTGCGCAACATGACCGCCTGCCCGTTGGCCGGCGTGTGCCCGCGCGAGCATGTGGACATCGCGACCCATGTGGATGGCGCGACCAAGCACTTTTTGCGCAACCCGCTCAACCAGCAATTGCCGCGCAAATTCAAGATGAGCTTCTCGGCCTGTGAAGCCGATTGCGCACAGGCGTTGCTGCACGACGCCGGGGTAATCGCGGTCAACAGGGACGGACAGCATGGCTTCATGGTCAAGGCTGGCGGAGGCTTGGGGCACAAGCCGAGGGAAGCGATTGTGGTCGAAGAATTCATCACCGAGCGCGAACTGATGTTCTCGCTGGAAGCTCTGGTGACCTTGCACAATAAATATTCGGACCGCACCAAACGCGCCAAGTCACGCATCAAGTTTTTGGTGGAAAGATTCGGCGCGGATGGCTTCCTCGAGAAATATCGCGAGGAGTTCGAGCGCACCAGACAGGCGCTGGCCGACCAGACTTATCCCCAAGGCGAATGGCGCGAAGCGACTGGCGGGCAGGCTCCCGGCCAGGGCGCGCCGCGCAGGCTGTTTGCCCAGCGTCAAGCCGGGTTGTTCGTGCTGCCGGTTGCGCTGCCGATAGGCGAGGCCACACCCAAGCAGTTGTATGGCATTGCCGCACTGCTGCGCGAGCATGGCCTGGATGAAATCCACACGACGCAGGACCAGAACTTTGCGATTCTAAACGTGCCGCAACACAAGGTTGTCGCATTGCGCAACGGCCTGGCTGCTCTAGGTTTGCAAGAACCTGCGGTTGGCGACAACGTGGTGGCTTGCCCCGGCACGTCCACCTGCCGCCTGGGCATCACCGCCAGCACGGTGATTGCGCCAAAACTTTCCGGTGGGGCAGCCGATTTGCGCATCCGCGTTTCCGGTTGCCACAACGGTTGCGCGCAACCCGAGACCGGCGATATCGGCATTTACGGCGAGGGGAAACGCCTGCACGGAAAACTGGTGCCGCACTACCAGACTTATTTTGGCGGCAACGGCATGGGAGACGGGGCACTGGCACTGAAGGGCCCGACGTTGCCGGTAGCGCGCGTCAAGGAAGCCATTGCCCGGGTTCAGCAGAAATATCTGGGCAGCGGTGAAGCCAGCTTCTTCGCCTGGGCGCATGCGCAGCCAGCCGATTACTTCAAACAACTGCTGGCAGACCTGGCCGAAGTCAAGGCCGAAGAGTTGGAATCCGTGATGCGCGATTACGGCGACACGTCCGATTTCCGCGTGCTGCAGTTGGGCGGTGGCGAATGCGCGGGAGCGACACAGGTATTGATAGGCGCAAATTTTTTCGAGGCGGCCCATGAACGCGAATACCGCAACGCGCTGGTATTCCAGCGCAAGTATGACGAAGCGGCACAGTGCAACGAAGCGATCCTGCGTTTGATCGGCTCGGGCCTGGCGCAACTGCTGGGCGGCACTCGCATGGACGACTTGAACAAGCTGGCCACACAGTTGCAACAGTTGTTGCCCGGAGAGATCGCCGACGATCTGGCGCGCATCGCCACCGATTTGGTGCAAGCAAATGAAATCAGCAACGAAGAGCTGGCGATTATCAGCGCGACGGTAGATAGTTGGACAGTCAAGGTGGCTGCCTTGGCGATGGAACAGGATGCGCAGCTCGATTTGACGGAAGCCTCTGTCGGCTTATTGGTATAGGAGATCACCACATGCAACAGAAAATCAACCAGGTCGTGGCTGTGCTGCAACAGGCGGTGCATGATTTTTCACCGGTATGCTTCGCCAACAGCCTGGGTGCGGAAGACATGGTGCTGACCGATATCATCGCCAGAAACAGGCTGAACATCGAAATGTTCAGCCTGGATACCGGGCGCCTGCCCAAGGAGACCTATGACTTGATGCAAGAAGTGCCCGAGCGCTACGGCATACCGCTCAAGATTTATTTCCCGGACAGCGCCGCAGTGGAAAAATATGTTGCGGATAACGGCATGAATGGCTTTTACGGCAGCGTCGAGGCGCGCAAAGGCTGCTGCTACGTGCGCAAGGTCGAGCCATTGCGCCGGGCGCTACGCGGCAAAAAAGCATGGGTCACCGGGCTGCGCCGCGACCAGGCAGTCACACGCGGCGCACTGGCAGTCTCGGCATACGATACCGAGCTGGGCTTGCAAAAAATCAACCCTCTGCTGGATTGGACGAACAAGGAGGTATGGGCATACATCAGGCAGTACGATGTACCTTACAACAAACTGCACGATCAGTTTTATCCCAGCATCGGCTGCGCACCCTGCACCCGCTCCGTCACCCCTGGTGAAGACATCCGCGCCGGCCGATGGTGGTGGGAAAACCCCGAAAATAAAGAGTGTGGCTTGCATGTCAAGCATACACCGCAAGTAGCCCATGGGGCCGGGGTTTCGGTGCAGGGTAATGCCGGGGGCACAGCCCACGACGTTAGCCGTAACCAAAACCCCGAAAATAAAGAGTGTGGCTTACATGTCAAGCATACACCGCAAGTAGCCCATGGGGCCGGGGTTTCGGTGCAGGGTAATGGCAACCTTGGCAGCGCACCGCACACAAACCTGACACATGAAGTGCCTGCTTAAGAGGACTACAATCATGAGCGAACTACTTATTGAAGCCCGACCAACCAACCGCATCATTCCTGCCCCGGCGGGAACGGCACAACGACAAGAAACAGGCAACGAAAGAGAATCAATGACCGTACACCACTTTACCCATCTGGACGCGCTGGAAAGCGAATCCATCCACATCATGCGCGAGGTCGCGGCGGAGTGCAAAAACCCCGCGCTGCTGTTCTCCGGAGGCAAGGATTCCATCGTGATGCTGCGCCTGGCCGAAAAGGCGTTCCGTCCGTGCAAGTTTCCGTTCCCGCTGGTGCATATCGACACCGAGCATAACTTTCCGGAAGTAATCGCGACGCGCGACAAACTGGCTGCGGACCTGGGCGAGCGGTTGATCGTGCGTTCGCTGGAGGATTCGATTGCGCGCGGCACCATCATCATCAAGGACAAGAGCAAGCCGCGCAACCCGTATCAGTCGGTGACACTGCTGGAGACCATCGCCGAGTTCGGCTTCGACGCCTGCATGGGCGGCGCACGCCGCGATGAGGAAAAGGCCCGCGCCAAGGAACGCATCTTCTCGTTCCGCGATGAGTTCGGCCAGTGGGACCCGAAGAACCAGCGCCCGGAGTTGTGGGACATCTACAACACCCGTGTCCACGCGGGCGAAAACATCCGCGTGTTCCCGATTTCCAACTGGACCGAGATGGACATCTGGCAATACATAGCTCGCGAGCAACTGCACATCCCGGAAATCTACTACGCGCATGAACGCGAAGTGATACGCCGTGGCGGCTCGGTAATTCCGGTATCGCATCTGGTGCAGCCCAAGCCGGGCGAAAAAGTGGAAGTATTGTCGGTGCGTTTCCGTACCGTGGGCGACATGACCTGTACCGCGCCGGTGGAATCCACCGCGCACAATGTGGAAGAGATCATCGCCGAGACTGCCAGCACACGCATCACCGAACGCGGCGCGACCCGCATGGACGACCAGACCTCGGATGCGTCGATGGAACTGCGCAAGAAGGAAGGCTATTTCTAAAACCCTTTCATCCGCAGATTACGCAGATTAGATGGATTAAAACCCTAAACCTAATCTGTATTGGCTTGATGTATTTGAGTCAGATGTCAGGGCGGAATACTGTGTTTTCAGTTAGTGGATATTTTGAATTTAATCTGTTTAATCTGCGTAATCTGCGGACAAAAATAAAGGTGTTAATCATGAGCAACACGACACAACTATTACGTTTCATCACCGCAGGTTCGGTGGACGACGGCAAGAGCACGCTGATCGGGCGATTGCTGCACGACTCGAAATCCATTTTCGAAGACCAGTTTTCGGCCATTTCCAAAACCAGCGAGAAGCGCGGCATGGCGGCGGTCGATCTGTCGCTGCTGACCGACGGCCTGCAGGCCGAGCGCGAACAGGGCATCACGATAGATGTGGCCTATCGCTACTTCGCCACCCCGCGCCGCAAGTTCATCATCGGCGACACGCCGGGGCATGAGCAATACACGCGCAACATGGTGACAGCCGCGTCTACCGCCAATCTGGTCGTGATCCTGATCGATGCGCGCAAAGGAGTGCTGGTTCAGACGCGCCGCCACACCTATCTGGCGAGCCTGGTCGGCGTGCCGCATGTGGTCTTGGCCGTAAACAAGATGGACATGGTGGATTATTCGCAGGCCCGTTTCGACGAGATCGTCGCCGAGTACAAGGCCTTCGCCGCGCAGCTGAACCTGCACGATGTGACCTGCATCCCGCTGTCCGCGCTGAACGGCGACATGGTGGTGGATCGCGGCGACAACCTGGGCTGGTACCAGGGCCCGGCGCTGCTGGAGTTGCTGGAGACCGTGGCGATCGACCACGACGTGAACACCTCCGACTTCCGCTTCCCGGTGCAGTGGGTATGCCGTCCGCAGACCGAGGAGCACCACGACTTCAGAGGTTTCATGGGGCGCATCGAAGCGGGTGAAGTGTCGGTCGGCGACGAGATCACCGTGCTGCCGTCCGGTCGCACCACCAGGATCAAGGAGATCGTAACTTACGACGGCAAGCTGCAGACCGCCTTTGCGCCGCAGTCAGTGACCCTCACGCTGGAGGACGAGATCGACATCTCGCGCGGCGACATGTTTGTGCGTAGCGATGCACCACCGAATGTGGCAAAAGAATTCGAAGCCATGCTGTGCTGGCTTGCCGAAGCGCCGCTGGACAAGAACCGCAAGTATCTCGTCAAACACACCACGCGCACGGCCAAATGCCTGTTCTCGCGCCTGGACTATCGCGTCGACGTGAACACGCTGGAACATCGGGGCAGCGACCAGTTGAACATGAATGACATCGCGCGCGTGGCGCTTAAAACCCAGCAGCCGCTGGTATTCGACAGCTACGCCACCGACCGCGCGACCGGCAGCTTCATCGTGATCGACGAGGCCAGCAACAATACCGTCGCGGCAGGAATGATCATCTGAGTGCACGCACAGCTTAGCCCCCCCGTTTGCCCGTATGGTGGGCGAACGGGGGATTTTGTCTTTGTTACTCCAGATAGTTTAGAATGCTCGCGTACGACAGATTATGCATGTCTAACTGACGGAGAAAAAACTAATGAATGCGCAAGGCAAATCCCCTATCGATCTCAAGCAAGCGGTTAAACGGTTAGATTCTTTGCCCGCGATGCCTGTCATCGCTCAGAAACTACTGGCGCTGAAACTGGATACCGACCAGGATGAACAACAGATGCTGTTGCTGATTGCTCAGGATCCGCTGATCTCGGCCAGAATCATCGGTCTGGCAAACTCCCCGCTGGTTGCCGCTTCCAGAAAAATCAGCACCGTCAAGGATGCATCCTTGCTGCTGGGGCTGAAGCGGGTGCAATCGGTTGCCACCGGCCTGGCCATCATGTCAAAAATGCACCAGTCCGTCGGACGTTTGAATTTTCATGCCTTGTGGGAACACAACATGGGCATCGCCTTCGCGATGCTGGCGATCGTCCGCGCGATGCCGGTCAAGAAGCGCCCCAACGACGACCTGACTTTTCTGGCGGGGATGTTGCACGATGTCGGTTACTCCGTGCTCGCCCATCTGGATGTGGAGCGCAGCGACGAATTGCAAACCCGCATGGCGACCGAGCCAGACCGCCTCGCGTTGAGCATCGAACGCGAAGTCGTGGAACTCACGCACGACGAACTGGGTGCCGAGTTGGCGCGCCACTGGAACCTGCCGGAAGAAATCATCTCGGCGATCCGCTTCCACCATGACATACAGAAAAGCGATCCGGAACTGCCTTTGGCTCGCATCATCAATCTCGCGGAAAAATTATTGCCCTCGTTCGGCTTTAATGAACTCATCGACACCACCCTCACCGCCGATGACTGGAATGCACTGGGCATCGATCCTCAGAACGCCGAAGAGATTACCGAACAGGTCGCCGAGCAAGCCGAACAGGCCAGCCAGTTCGCCAGCTCCTTCAGCTAACGGTTCGCCTCGCGGCAAGCGGTGGGCGTTGTTCCACCTCAAAACCGCGGGCAGCCTTCCCCCATCGCCACTCGTGGCCGCGCAAACATGTTCTTGTTTGCGCGTGAAGCGGCAGGCTCGCTCCGGGTGCCTTTGATTTCGCATTCAATACCGTCAACCCGATTCGGGTTTAAACTTGTCGCAAGGGCACTTCTAAAAAATATTATCCCTATGTAAAGCACATGATTCCCTTCTCCATCCTGGATCTGGCGCCCATCAACGAAGGCAGCGACGCGGCCCAATCGTTTCGCAACACGCTGGACCTTGCCCGGCACGCAGAGCGCTGGGGTTATCAGCGCTTCTGGCTGGCCGAACATCATGGCATGCCTGGCATCGCCAGTGCCGCAACTGCGGTGCTGATCGGGCATGTGGCCGGCGGCACGTCCACGATCCGAGTCGGCGCCGGGGGCATCATGTTGCCCAACCATGCTCCGCTGGTAATCGCCGAACAGTTCGGCACGCTGGAATCGCTCTATCCCGGGCGCATCGACCTGGGCCTCGGGCGCGCGCCGGGCTCGGACCAGCTCACCGCGCGCGCCTTGCGCCGCAACCTCGCCACCGATCCCAACCAGTTCCCCAATGATGTCGTCGAACTACTGGGCTACTTCTCGTCGGAGCAGCGCCAAGCGGTTCGCGCCGTTCCAGGTGCAGGCTTGAATATACCGGTATGGATACTCGGTTCCAGCCTGTTCGGTGCGCAAGTGGCCGCCGCTCTCGGCCTGCCTTACGCATTCGCATCGCATTTTGCGCCGGAGCAGATGATGCAGGCGATCGCCTTGTATCGCGCCACCTTCAAACCGTCCGCCCGACTGGCGCAACCTTATGTGATGCTGGGTTACAATGTGTTTGCGGCAGATACCGACGAACAGGCGCAATTTCTCGCGAGCTCGATGCAACAGGCATTCGTCAACTTGCGCACCGGCCAACCCAAGCGCCTGCAACCGCCTCTACAAGATTATCTGGATAGCATCACCCTGCAGCAGCGCGACGTGCTGGAAGAGGTGCTCTCGTGTGCGGCGATAGGCTCGCCCGACACCGTCAAAGACGCATTGCAGGACTTCATCGCACAGACCGGCGCGGACGAATTGATGATCACCTCGATGATGTTCGATCAGACTGCTCGCCTGCGCTCGTATGAGATCACCGCTGAGATCCACAAGGCGATGAGCTGATTCCCACCGTTCAATAAGGAGCAGTGACATGGCTAAACAATATCCGCGTATCGCGATCATCACCGGCGCAACCTCAGGGATAGGAGAAGCGACCGCAAGAAGATTCATAGCAAGCGGCTATGCTGTGGTCGGCAACGGCCGCAACGCGGAAAAACTCCGCGCGCTGGAACAGGAATTAGGCGCGGCATTTTGCGGCATAGCCGGCGATGCCACCGACGGCACGGTGCTGGAACGGCTGTTTGTCTCGGCTCTCGAACGCTTTGGAAAACCAGCCGACATCGTCGTCGCCAATGCCGGGCGCGGCCTGGGCGGATCGGTCAAGGATGCGGATTTGTCCGAATTTGAAGCGATGTTCAAGATCAACGTGACGGGTACGCTGGCCTTGCTGCAAATGGCCGCTCAAAAAATGGTCGATGAGCTGCAATCCGGCTACCCAAAAAAAACCGCAGATATCGTCATCATCGGCTCGGTCGTGGGGCGGCACATCTCCCCGTTCAGCGCGGTTTACGGGGCCTCCAAGTTCGCGGTCCATGCGCTGGCCGAAGGGCTGCGTCGTGAATTGGCACCGAAAGGCATACGCGTGTCGCTGGTTGAACCGGGTATCGTGATCAGCGGGTTTCAGGATGGCGCCGGCTACAGCGACGAGATGGTGCAGACCTTTGCAGATCGCTTTGGCCCGTTGTTGCACGGCGCAGATGTCGCCAACGCTATCCACTACATCGTGTCCCAGCCGCCGCATGTGCACATCAGCGACATCATGGTTCGCCCCACGCGCCAGGACTATCCCTGATCGCATTCCCCACGCCTTTGCATGGTTGGCCTGATGCCCGTTAATAGCCGCAATCCATGAAATGCAAATTAATTCCCCATATCGTATACCATATCGAACTTGGCGCCTCTGAACCTGTCCATCCTCAAGCTTTTGAAGACCGGATGTTCCCTTACTATCATTACGGATATTGCGATGAAAAATAAATTACTGTGGCTATTGCTGGCGTTTACTTTCGCGGCATTCAATACTACGCAGGCTGCCGCCCAGCTTATGCCCCAGGAACAACAGGCCCAGGCAGCGCATTTAGCCGCTGAAATCCTGAGCCGGCATCATTACAAACACGTAGCGCTGGACGATAGCCTGTCTGAACAGATTTTCGACAACTACCTGAAAGCGCTGGATGGCGAAAAGATGTTTTTCCTGCAGACCGATATCGATCAATTCACGATTGCGCGAACCAAGCTGGATGACGCAATACTCAACGAAAACTTGAGCACACCTTTCGCGATATTCAATCTCTATCAGCAGCGCATGACCGAACGCTATACTTACGCCCGTTCCTTGCTCAAAAAGGTTTTTGATTTCAAGACCAAGGAAAGCTATCAATACACCCGCAAGAATGCACCCTGGGCCCAGTCCGCAGACGAATTGAATGACTTGTGGCGCAAACGCGTCAAGAACGACTGGCTGCGTCTCAAACTGGCCGGCAAGGATGATAAGAGCATCGTCGAGACACTGGGCAAACGTTACCAGAATTCCTTGAACAGCCTGTCCAAGATCAAAAGCGAAGACGTATTTCAAAACTTCATGAACGCCTATGCGATGGCGATAGACCCGCACACCAATTACATGGGGGTGCGCGCCTCGGAAGAATTCGATATTTCGATGCGGCTATCGCTGGTCGGCATCGGCGCAGTACTTCACGACAAGGACGAATACACGACCATCAGGGAACTGGTGGCCGGTGGGCCGGCTGCGTTGTCCGGCAAACTGAAGGTTGGAGACCGTATCGTGGGCGTCGGGCAAGGCGAAGACAGCCCTATCACTGAAATCATGGGCTGGCGTATCGACGACGCGGTGGCCTTGATACGCGGCACCGAAGATTCCGTGGTGCGCCTAGATGTGCTCCCCGCAGAATCCGGTGCTGACGGAAAGCACAAACTGATTTCACTGGTGCGCAAAAAGATCAGTCTGGATAAACAGGCAGCCAAAAAATCCATCATCGAGGTGAAAGACGGCGGAGTAACCCGTCATATCGGCGTGATCTCCCTGCCCGGCTTCTATCAGGACTTTGCCGCCCGCCAGAGCGGCGACAAAAATTACAAGAGTGCGACCAGGGACGTGGCGCACTTGCTGGAAGAACTAAAAAATGACCAAGTTGATGGCGTACTGATGGATCTGCGCAACAACGGCGGCGGGGCATTGAATGAAGCCGTCGAGCTGACCGGCTTGTTCATAGACCAAGGCCCCGTGGTGCAACAGCGTGATTCGAGGGGGCACATATCCGTCGAGAGCGACACGAATCCGGGCCTCGCGTGGAATGGCCCGCTGGGCGTGCTGATTAATCGCGCTTCGGCATCTGCCTCGGAAATTTTCGCGGCGGCGATACAGGATTACGGGCGCGGAGTGGTGATAGGCGAGCCCAGTTTTGGCAAAGGCACCGTGCAGACCGTCGCGAGTCTCGACCAGATCGCGAAAAACGACAAACCAAAATTCGGCGAACTCAAAATGACCATCGCGCAATTTTTCCGCATCAATGGCGGCACCACCCAGTTGCGCGGGGTCACTCCGGACATCGGCCTGCTGTCGATAACCGATACCGAGGATTTTGGTGAATCCAGCTTCAACAATGCCCTGCCCTGGTCACAGATCAAGGCGGCCGACTATACGCCAGCAGGCAATTTGACTGGTATCGTGCCCTTGCTGGTAGCGAGCCACGACAAGCGCGTCAGCCATGACCAGGACTTCCAATACCTGAAGGAAGACATGGTCGAGTTCGACAAGCTGCGCCGAAAAAACCTGATTTCGCTCAATGAAGGCGATCGCCGCAATGAACGCGAAACACAGGAAGCACGCGAAAAATCCCGTGAGAAACACCGCAATGCAACGGACAAAGCCTCTGCCGAAGCCAGAAACCATGCACTTCAAGACGACGGCATGCTGTCCAGCGAACGCAACCTCAGCGCCGATCTGGCGATCGAGAATGCGAATAAAAACGCCAAGGATATCCTGCTGAATGAAGCCGCTCATGTGCTCAGCGACGAGGTTAAACTGCTGAAAACCAATTCCAGACTCGCGGCCACCTTGCAGTAAAACCCCGCCTACGGGCGGGGGTGATATTCCGCCAGTGCGGCGTTGGGTTCTTGGCGGCCCCCGCACGGCTGGCACGCATTCAAGTGCTGCGCGACATCCCATGTAACAACACAGCCCCGCCTGACATCCTGCAATAAACCACGTATCGATATTTTGTTTTATGATGCCGTACAGCCCACTCACTCAAGGAGCCGTCATGACATTCATGTTGATCGTTCTCGGTATCGTTGTCGTCACGCTGCTCTATTTCATCAGCCTGTACAACAACCTGGTGCAACTAAAAAACTCCGTTGCACAGGCATGGGCCAACATCGACGTGCTGCTCAAACAGCGCCACGACGAACTGCCCAAGCTGGTCGAGGTGTGCAAGCAATATAAGCAATTTGAACAGGAGACCCTGCAGCGCGTGATCGCCGCGCGCTCGCAAGTGCAGGCAGCGCGCGAAGGCCAGGACGTCGCAGCGTTGGGCAAGGCAGAAGGCGCATTGCGCGCCGGGTTGGGCAGCATCTTCGCGGTCGCCGAGGCTTACCCGGAACTAAAAACCAACGAGCAATTCATGCAACTGCAAAAGCGCATCTCCACTCTGGAAAACGGGATTGCCGACCGCCGCGAGTTCTACAACGATGCGGTGAACATCAACAACGTGAGCGTTGAACAATTTCCGGCGGTAATCGTCGCCAACATGTTCAGCTTCACCGCCAAGCCGCTGCTCGAATTCTCCGCAACAGAAAAAGCAGACGTGGACATGAAATCGCTGTTCGGTTAAAAACCAAAAATTTGTGGCCATGCTAACTTCGTTGCGCCGCCAATATGGGCAACTGGTCACCTCCGGTGCGCAACTGTTGTTGTTGCTGGCTGGTTTTAAATTCGGCACGCGCACTGGCTGGCAAATCTGTTTCGGCCTGATCGCGATCATCAGCCTGTTCGCCTGGATGTCCGCGTTGCGCCGCCTGCACGTGGTGAGCGACACCCCCACTTCGCGCATCGCATCAGCCGCCCAGGGATATGTCGAACTCATCGGGCGCGGCAAGCTGCTGCCCGAAAAGCCGTTGCAGAGCAAACTCACCTTCCTGCCCTGTCTGTGGTACCGCTACCAGATCGAACGCAAGATCGGCAGAAACGAATGGCACACAGAAGAGCGCGGCGAGAGTGCAGAACCATTTGTGCTGGAAGACAGCTCTGGGCGCTGCATCATTGATCCCACCGGCGCAGAGATACTCACACAGCACAAGGAAACCTGGACGAAATTAGACTACCGCTATACTGAATGGCTGCTGCTTCAGCAAGACAAGCTCTACGCGATCGGCCAATTTCGCACCTTTGGCGGCGGCAGCGTAGAAACCAGCGCCAGCGAAGAAATGAAAAATGTGCTGGCGGAATGGAAGGAAAACATGCCCGATCTGCATAAACGCTTTGACCTCGATAACGACGGCGAATTGAATATGCAGGAATGGATGCTGGCGCGCCAGGCCGCCAAACGCGAAGCAGCAAAACGCATGGATGCGCTGCGCGCCGAGCCTGACATCCACTACCTGCTGCAGCCACAGGATAGCCGCCTGTTCTTGATCAGCAACCTGGCACAGGAAAAGCTCGAGCGCCGCTACTGGTTCTGGGTATGGGCTCATCTGGCTATTTTCTTTAGCACGCTGGGCGGGCTGGGATGGCTGCTGAGCCACCAAGTGATTTGATCACTTGCAACGGCGTAAGCGTGGCTGACAGAGGCGCTCAGCGAAGCATTCCCGGAAAGACCGCCGTGCGCTTCGATGATCTTGTCCAGCCCTTTCAACATGATCACTCCCGGCGATATGCTGAATTAAAAGGGTAGCTTCAGTTTTGCTTACAACCTCGGTCACCTTCGAGAATTATTTCGATGCAGCCTCCCAGCCAGCATCCACAACCTCGGTTCCTCAGGATTTTGGCAAGGCTGCAGGCTTGACGAAACGCAGTGCGAATTTGTCTGTCTGGATGGTCGTGTTGAAGAATGCTTGGTCGCGCGGATCACCCGGATTCCTCAAAAAGTCGCTTTCCTTTTCCAGCTTGAAGCCGGCCTGCTGCATTTCGTCGATCACCACCTTTTCATCGATGCGATGCAGGGTCTTGATATCAGCAATACCGCTGCCCGCCTTGGCGGAATGATCCAGCACGACGAGATGCCCGCCCGGTTTCAGCGCCGCAAACAGGCGCGCGTTCATCTTCGCGCGGTCAACCGGCATATAGGCGATATCGTGGTAGTTCATGATGATGGTAATCAGGTCAAGATTGGTTGCTGCTTCGGGTACCGGGTTCTCGAAAGGAAGCGCCACCGCCTTCAAGTTATCTTGATGGCCACTCGACACGCGCTTCATCAGCACCTTGCTCGATTCCGCCGACTGCGCCCATACCATTCCATTTTTTCCGACAACCAGCGCCAGCAATTGCGCGGTATAGCCGCCACCCGCAACGACATCCAGCGCCCGCATGCCGGGGCGCACATCGGCAAACTCCAAGAACTCCAGCGGCTTGCGCTTGGCGTCGGCAGCCCTGTCGTCGTCAGTCCTGATCGGACTTGCTATCGCCTGTTTGTATAAGGCCTGCAAATCTTCCGGCTTGGTCGCTGCATGGCAGTTTATAGCCCATGTCAAACCAAGGATTGTGAGAGCCATCGAAAATACGCGTGTCATGAAGCAGGATGTAGGTATCGACATAACAATTCCTTTCCATAGAAATGTTCTGGACAACTTCCGGTCTGAAGAAATATTCAAACCAACATGCAAGGGAATATCCCTATTCCGCATTGTCCGGAAGCGGAGCAAAAGTATACTCCTCCGCCGACGATTGTTGCGTATGGGCTTGCAGGTGTTCAACCCCACTGCCGCAACCCTATTCTGGGCGGGCTGCTCCATCGGTTTTTTTATATATCAATCCGGAATCTCCGGCTCAACCAAGTTCGCGAGTTGCGCCAATGAATTTTGCCAGCCGAGTTAGCACATCTCGAGAGGGATCGCTTCGGGCAGCCCTTCCTGCACGATGACGATCTCGGTTCTGCACGAGACACCTGCGTCAAGGTCACCGTTGTCTTCCTTAGAAGGCGTCCCCCGGCGATTTTTGCATTTAGCCATACGGCGGTGTCAATTTTTCAAGCTCGCATGAGCTTAGAAAATTACCTACCTTTGGTGCAATACTGTAGTGGTCAGGTATTATCGGACACATCAATAAGTTCTTTTGCTGCCATTTCCATTTCGTAAACTATCGGTGGCAAATTGCCTAAGGTTGAATGCAGCCGCAGGCAATTGTAAAACCCCACGATGTATTCCGTAATATCT
>JACPYR010000017.1 GCA_016195965.1 Nitrosomonadales bacterium
ATGCTGCGCTTGCTGCAACTGAATTTGTTTATGCGCCGAGATTTACTTCGGTTGTTACGCGGAGATCCGCCAGAGCGAAATCCTCTCGCAGAGCAGTAACTATGTTTGATATGAAAATCTGTGGGACAGCAGTGAGTCTGATCCCATCGCTTGGTTGGATATTTTTCCCCCACACTTCGAACCCGTTCATATATATGTAACAATTGGAAAATATCATAAATACAGCATTCGTTGCTTGTGTGCGATATTTGCAATTATCGTACTAGCATGCCTATGCGGAATGGCCAAAGTGATTATTAATATAGCGGGGAAAATATGATGCGTATTTTGTTGGTTGCTCTATGTGGCATTGTGATGACTGGATGCGCGAATATGGATAACCAAATATCGATGGGTGATTTGCGGCAACCGTCACTGCAGTTTGTGGTTGATAAAACGCAACCAGATAATTATTCGGGGTATATGGCGGCGGAGGGGAATATCTATAGCTGTCGCTTTGGGATTCATTATGAGACCAAGGATGAATTTTCTCCACCCAAGGCACAAATCTTTGCGGCGCTAATTGAAAAAGTGTCACCGACCATAATATCCCATGATGTAATTTTGGAGCGATTTGACGTGTACTACAACCACCGTCTCAAAGCGCTCCATATTGCAAGTGCTACGTTTGGCGGTGGAATTATTGGAAGCATGGCAGAATTTTCTGCATCGCAGAACAAAGATGTTTTTACCTTTGATAAGCTACTAATTGATACAAATCCGGAAAAAGAGCGACATCCAGGTGAAAATCATGTTGGCTGTGATGATGCACACGAAGGTGAATATTACCCTTCGGAAATTAGCGGAGGGCACGATGTAGTCGTCACATGGCTGAAATTCACCGTGGACAACCATCCTTATTACTTCAGGACTTATTATCAGTTCCAGCCGGATAACAAAGAGCAAATTGCAGCCGGGGTCAAAGAAGCGCTTCAAATGTCCATAAAGGGTATTGCCCCAAGGCTTAAACTTTAAGGTGTATGGACTTCACCCTCGCTAAAAACCCACCTGAAAGCGGAACGTCAATTATGTAGTACCCCGATTAATATCTGCGGGCCCTCCAACATAGATAGCCACCGCATCTGGTATCCGCGTAGCTATTTGACCGCCGTGATCTCGCTGATCACGTATTTTCCCTTGCGGACTTCATTCAGCTTGAATTCGATTTTTTGCCCGGCCTTCAGTTTTGCCAGCACGGTCTTGTCCTGAACCTCGAAATCCATGGTCATGCCCGGCCAGTCCAGGCTGGCAATCGGCTCGTGGGTGATGTTGAGTTTGCCGGCTTTGGCATCCACGCTGTTGACCTTGCCCTTCCCGTGATGTGCTTCTGCAACAGGTTTGCCATCCATCGGCATAACCATGGGCTTGTCATCTGCTGCGGCAGGAAGCGCAGCCAGCGTGAGAAGCGCCATGGGGATCAAGATGAATTGATTGCGTTTCACAGTGTTTCCTTTATAGAGTTAATTAATGGATCGAGATGGCGCGATAATACTGAAAACCGTGCGGCATATCAAAGGCATTCGCGCATCAAATCAGCGCAAGCTCATCACCGGCCAGCCATGCCGTTCGGCGTGCTGGCGCAAGGTGTTGTCGGGATTCACTGCCACGGGTTTTTTCACCTTGGCGAGCAGCGGCAAATCGTTCAGCGAGTCGCTGTAAAAGGTCGTGTCGGCAAAGCTGTCCCAGTTCCAGCCGCGTTGCGTCATCCAGCTTTCCAGCCGCGTGATTTTTCCCTCGCGGAAGCACGGCACGTCGGCGACACCGCCGGTAAATTCGCCGTCCTTGTGTTCAGGCTCGGTGGCGATCAGATGTTCGACGCCGAATTCGCGCGCGATCGGAGCGGTCACGAAACTATTGGTGGCGGTGATGATGATGCATATGTCGCCCGCCGCAAGGTGGCGCTTGACCAGGTCGCGCGCCGCCGGGGTGATCATGCTGGTGACTTGCTCGCGCATGAACTGTTGATGCCATTGATCCAGCGTCTTGCGCGCATGGCGCGACAGCGGCTTCAGTTGAAAATCCAGGAACTCGTGGATATCCAGGGTTCCCGCTTTGTAGTGTTCGTAGAAGGCGAGGTTCCTGGCCTCGAATAATTCGCGGTCCAGTACGCCGATGCGGATCAAAAATTGCGACCACTCGAAATCGCTGTCGCCGTTGAGCAGGGTGTTATCCAGATCAAATAAAGCAAGGTTCACTTCAGTTACCTTTCGACTCTTGTTGTAATACTTCTTTCAGTAACGGCACCGAAGGCGCTCGGTGCAGGCTCAGCGAGTGCGCATCCAGCGCGTCCAGTGCCGCGAGCAGGCTGGGCAGGTCGCGCCTGCCATGACGCAATAAATACTGCGCGATTTCCGGCGGCAAGACAAATCCTTTTGCTTGCGCATGCTGTGACAGTGCGAGCATTTTTTCTTCGTCGCTCAGGCCATGCACCAGGTATACCAGCCCCCATCCCAGGCGGGTGCGCAGGTCGTCACGTATCTTGAGATGCAGCGCGGATTCCTTGCCGCTGACCAGCAACATGCCGCCGCTGTCGCGCATCTGGTTGTAGAGATTGAACAGATCGATTTGAGCGGTTTCGTCGAGCTGTTCGGCGTCATCCACTG
This sequence comes from Nitrosomonadales bacterium, assembly GCA_016195965.1. Classification (GTDB taxonomy): domain Bacteria; phylum Pseudomonadota; class Gammaproteobacteria; order Burkholderiales; family Gallionellaceae; genus Gallionella. Next base: position 2,643 of record JACPYR010000017.1, read on the forward strand.
CCACTACTTTTGCAAGCTGTGGTACGCCAGCCTGCGCATACTGCGCGCTATGCCCTGCCGCCAGTGCAGCTCGCACGCAGGCTTGCAACAAATGACTCTTGCCGCTGCCGGGTTCACCCCACAGGTAGAAGCAGCGTTCGCCGCTGTTGCCGGCATCATCGTTGCCGGACAGGGCATGGCGCAGCGCCGACAGCAATTCAAGATTGCCCCCGACGACGAAGCCGTCCAGCGTAGGCGAACTGATGGGGGCGATATCGAGCAGCAGTTGACTCAAGGCATCCTCTAGGAATTCGTATTGCGATACATCTCGCTGGTGAGGTACCAGGACTTGCCGTGGCGCAGGCCGACCAGCAGAATCGCAGACAGCGGCAACGCCAGCAGCAGCCCGAAGAAGCCGAACACCTGGCCAAAGGCGAGCAATGCAAAAATCACCGCCAGCGGATGCAACCCGACGCGATCGCCGACCAGATACGGCGTGACGACCATGCCTTCGATCAGTTGCCCCGCGCCGAACACCGCCCACACCAGCACGACGCTGCTGAATGCGGTGAACTGCATTGCCGCCGCCAGCGTGGCCAAAATCAAACCCGTGATCATGCCCAGATAAGGCACGAATACCAGCATGCCGGCGACAATCCCGATGGGCAGTGCAAATTCCAGCCCCACCAACCACAGCACCAGAACATAATATGCGCTCATCAGCAGCATCACGGAAATCTGCCCGCGCAGAAATTCTGCCAGGACGCGGTCCACGTCGGCGGTGATTTCCTTTACCTTGATCTGGGAATGGCGCGGAATCAGATCATCCACGCTTTGCAGCAATTTATTCCAGTCGCGCAGCAGATAGAACATCGCGACCGGGATTAACAGCAATTGAGTGAGCATACCGATGAATGCACCGCCGCTGCTCTTGAGCCAGGGCAGCAATTTTGCCGCAGCACCGCCGGTACTCTGCCAATCGTTGAGCAACATTCCCTTCACGGCCTGGCTATCCCATTGCAACTCTGCGCCGAACCACTGTTGCAACTGTGGCAGCAGGTGAAATCTTGCCGCTTCGACCCAGTCCGGCAGACGCGACATGAATCGACTGATTTCCTTTTCCAGCAGCGGCAGCATGATCAACAACAGCGAGCCGAGCAACAAAAATATTCCACCCATCACCAGCACTACCGCCAGCGTGCGCGGTACATTCCATGCATTCAGCCGATGCACCAGCGGATTGCAGATATAGGCGAGTATGCCTGCGGCGACAAACGGCGTCAGTATCGGGCTGAGCAAATACACCAAGCCAGCGGCTATCACGGCGAAAGACAGCCATTGCAAGGCAGCGAAGCGGGATAGGGTCATTTAAGGTAAAATTCGCGGAATTCGTGTGGCACTTTATCCTGTAGAAAGCGAAAACTCAACTTGAACAACACAACCAACCCTACATCCCCCGCCGGCCTGACATACCGCGACGCCGGGGTGGACATCGATGCGGGCGACCGCCTGGTCGAAAACATCAAGCCTTTTGCCAAGCGCACCATGCGCCCGGAAGTTCTCTCTGGTATCGGCGGTTTCGGCGGTCTGGTGGAAATTTCCAAGAAATACAAAGAGCCGGTGCTGGTGTCCGGCACCGACGGAGTCGGCACTAAACTCAAGCTTGCATTTGAATTGAATCGCCACGACACGGTGGGCATTGATTTGGTCGGCATGAGCGTCAACGACATACTGGTGCAGGGCGCTGAGCCATTGTTCTTCCTCGATTATTTCGCCTGCGGCAAGCTGGATGTAGATGCCGCCACCGAGGTTATCAAGGGCATCGCCTTTGGTTGCGAGCAGGCCGGTTGTGCCCTGATCGGCGGCGAAACGGCTGAAATGCCCGGCATGTATCCGGCGGGAGAATACGACCTCGCCGGCTTTGCGGTGGGCGTGGTGGAAAAGGCCAACATCATCAGCGGTGCGCATATCAAGGCGGGTGACGTGGTGATCGGCTTGGCTTCGAACGGCGCGCATTCCAACGGCTATTCGCTGGTGCGCAAGATCATCGGCGCCAACAAGGTCGATCTCGGCCAGAAGCTGGATGGCAAGACGCTGTCCGACCTGATCATGGCGCCTACGCGCATTTACGTGAAGCCGCTGCTAGCGCTGATGCAGAAGCTCACCGTCAAGGGCATGGCGCACATCACCGGCGGCGGGCTGCTGGAAAACGTGCCGCGTGTATTGCCGGAAAACCTGGTCGCGCAACTGGATGGCAAGGCATGGCACACGCCCGCCTTGTTCGACTGGCTGCGCGAGATGGGTAACGTCGCGCCGCATGAAATGTACCGCACCTTCAACTGCGGCATCGGCATGGTGGTGGTCGTGGACAGGAACGATGCGGATGCCGCGCTGGCACACCTCAACGCCGCAGGCGAAACCGCAACCTTGATCGGCACCATACGTGCACGCCAGGGCAGCGAGGCGCAGACCCAAGTTTTATAAAACCAAGCTATCCGCAGATTTCACAGATTTACACAGATTAAAAATCTTTACACCCTGTTTACTGCTATGCAAATAGGTTTATGGAATTACTTCCGGTTTAATCTGCGTCAATCTGCGTAATCTGCGGACAACGGATTTTCTTTGGATACACCTTGAAAAATATCGTCATCCTGATCTCCGGGCGCGGCAGCAACATGCAGGCGCTGCTGGAAGCGCGGTTACCCTGCAACATCGCGGCGGTCATCAGCAACCGCGCGGATGCCGAGGGGCTGAATATTGCGCAGGCGCACGGTATTCACACTGCCGTCATCGCGCACCGCGACTATGCTGATCGCGGCAGCTTCGACGCGGCGCTGGCCAAGACGATAGACCGCTACAACCCTGATATCGTCGTGCTGGCTGGTTTCATGCGCATCCTGACGCCCGGTTTTGTCGAACATTATCGCGGCAGACTGATCAATATCCATCCTTCGTTGCTTCCGGCTTATAGCGGACTGGACACGCATGCGCGCGCGTTGCACGACGGGGTGAAGATACACGGCTGCACGGTGCATTTTGTCACCGCCGATCTCGATCATGGCCCCATCATCATCCAGGCCGCCGTGCCGGTTGCGCGCGACGATACCGAGCAGACGCTGGCGGCGCGGGTGTTGCGCGAAGAACATCGCATATATCCGCAGGCTGTGCGCTGGCTGTGTACCGACCAGATTGAGCTGGGCGGGCAAGGGAGGGTGATACTCAAGTGCCGCAAACAAATCGGCACGGCGCTGATCTCGCCCGGCCTGGAATAATCATGAAGTCGACATTGCGGGCGCTCGCATGGCTGATGCTGTTTATTTCAGGACATGTTCTGGCCGATCCGCCGACACGAATCTTGGCCAATTACGACGTATACAAGGGGCCGCTGCGCATCGGCCAGATCGAAGAGAGCTATGCGCGCGACCAGGATCGCTACACCCTGACCAGCGCCACCAGTGCGGTCGGCTTGCTGGCGATATTCAATCCGGGGCGAATTTTGATCAGCAGCAGCGGTCTGGTGGGGAGTCGTGGTCTGCGGCCATTGCGTTTCAGCGATCAACGCGAACGCCACGAAAGCAGGAATCGCAGCGCGGAGTTCGATTGGAATGCCGGGCGGCTTACGATGATTCAGCAGGAGCAGCGCACGACGGTCGCATTACCCGAGGGCACGCAGGATCGATTGAGCTCAATGTACCAATTCATGTTCCTGTCGCCGCAACCGGGCGCTACGCTGGATTTTGCGATGACCAATGGCGGTAATCTGGATGATTACCACTATACTGTTACGCGCGGCGAACCGCTTAAAACGCCTGCCGGCGAATTCAGTACGCTGTACCTGGACAGCCATGCAAAAAAAGGCGAAACCCGCACCGAGTTATGGTTGGCTACGCAGCAATATAATCTGCCCTGCAAAATGATAGTCACCGACCCAGACGGCGACCAATTGACGCAGATATTGCGCAGCATCGAAACCCAATAAACCAACCTTGCCCATCATCGAATACTAGCCATGCTCATCACCGAATACCGTTTAGATCTCGTCATCCTGGCCTTGCGCACGATATTGCCGCTGGCCCATCCCGCCGATACCACGCTGCGCTATTTTTTCAAGGAAGAACGCCTCGGTTCCAACGAGCGCGAACTGGTCGCGGAGACCGTGTTCGGCGTGTTGCGCCACCGCATGCTGCTGGAGCATGCCTGCACGACACAAGGGAACGAAGCCGTTGCAGCCAAAACCGCCACGCCGCGACGGATGGCGCTAGCCTATCTGCTCAGGTTTGGCGGCTATAACCTGCGCGAACTAGAGCCGGTGTTGAAGCGCGACGAGAAGGAATGGCTCGCCACCGTGAAGGGTGTGAAGCTCGATGAGCTGCCGTTGCCGGTGCAGGCCGAGCTGCCCGAATGGCTGGTGGAAAAGATGCGCGCCTCTTATTCAGACGCCGACATCCTGACGATAGGAAAATCCATGCAGCAGGGCGCGCCGCTGGATATCCGCGTCAACACCCTGCTCGCCAAGCGCGAGGAGGTGCTGCAGCAATTGCACGACAAGAAAATCGAGGCGGAGGCCACGCCTTATTCGCCCGTCGGCATCCGTCTCAGGGACAAGATCCCGCTGAACAAGGATGCGCTGTTTACCGAGGGCAAAGTCGAAGTGCAGGACGAGGGCAGCCAGTTGCTCGGCTTCCTGCTTGCTCCCAGGCGCAACGACATGGTGGTGGATTTCTGCGCCGGGGCGGGCGGCAAGACGCTGATGTTGGCAGCAGCAATGAATTCGCAGGGGCGCTTGTATGCGCTGGACGTGTCGGAAAAACGCTTGGCCAATCTCAAGCCTCGCCTGAAGCGCTCCGGCGCGAGTAACATTCAGCCCATGTTGATCGCGCACGAGAACGACCTCAAGGTCAAACGTCTGGCAGGCAAGATAGACCGCGTGCTGGTGGATGCGCCGTGCAGCGGCCTGGGCACGTTGCGCCGCAATCCCGATCTGAAATTCCGCCAGTCGCCCGGCAGTCTGGAAGAACTCACGCAGAAACAGGGCGCGATACTCGCCTCTGCCAGCCGCCTGTTGAAAAAAGGCGGGCGATTAGTGTACGCGACCTGCAGCATCCTGCCGGAAGAAAACCAGCACATCGTGCAAGCCTTTCTCGCAGCGCACCCCGACTTCGTGCTGAAACCTGCGGGTGAAGTGCTGCAACAGCAGAAAATCGGGCTGGAGGCGGGCGATTATCTGGAGTTGCGCCCGCATCTGCATAACACCGATGGGTTTTTCGCTGCGGTGCTGGAGCGGATTTAATGGGCTGGTGCGCCGCTAATTTCTGTAGAATGGAGGGGCTGTTGCTGCGGTATCGGATAGCACACGGAAGCCCCTTTTAGGAGAAGTCATGTTTTCAAATTTACCCTGGTGGGCTTATGTGCTCATCGCACTGTCCCTCACTCATATCACCATCGCGTCGGTGACCATTTTTCTGCACCGCCATCAGGCGCATCTCGCTTTGGATTTGCACCCGGCCGCCAGCCACTTTTTCCGCTTCTGGCTGTGGCTGACCACCGGCACCGTGACCAAGGAGTGGACCTCGATCCACCGCAAACACCACGCCAAATGCGAGACTGCGGAAGACCCGCACAGCCCGCAAGTCCTGGGCATCAAAAAGGTGCTGCTGGAAGGCGCTGAGCTTTATCGCAAGGAAGCCAGGAATCTCGAAACGCTGGAAAAGTATGGGCGGGGCACGCCGGACGATTGGCTGGAGCGCAAGCTGTATTCCAGGCACAGCGGCAAGGGCATCGCGTTGATGCTGCTGATTGATGTGCTGTTGTTCGGGCCGATCGGCATCACCGTGTGGGCGGTGCAGATGATGTGGATACCGGTGATGGCTGCGGGCATTATCAATGGCGCCGGGCATTACTGGGGCTACCGCAACTTCCAGCCCGGCGATGCTTCCACCAATCTCGTGCCGTGGGGCATACTGATCGGCGGCGAAGAGTTGCACAACAATCACCACGCTTATATGAATTCCGCCAAGCTTTCCAATAAGTGGTATGAATTCGACATCGGCTGGCTATACATCCGCAGCATGGCTACGCTGGGGTTAGCAAAAGTTAAAAGGGTCGCGCCCAAGGTGCGTCTGAACACCGCCAAGACGGTCTGCGATATTGACACGCTGCATGCGGTGATGGCCAACCGTTACGAAGTGATGGCGAAGTATGCGCAGTCGTTGAAATCGACTTATCGCGAGGAAATCTCTCAGCTCAAGCAGCGCATACCGGACCTGGGTAAAGTCGATCTGAAGCGCATCAAGCACTGGCTGCATGTCGATGAGACCGCGCTGAGCGAGCAGGAAAAGCTAAAGCTGGGTTTGGTGATCAGCACCAGCCCGAAGTTGAATACCGCCTACACCTTGCGCCAGGAGCTCATCGCGATCTGGCAGCGTTCCACGGCGACCAAGGAGCAGATGGTCAAAGACCTGGAAGACTGGTGTCGCCGCGCCGAAACATGCGGCATCGAAGCGCTGCAACAGTTCTCCAGGCGTCTGCGCTATTACGCCTGACGTTGTGGACTGCATTGAGAGCCGCGCCGACTAATAAACCGGCTCTTAACAATTTTCAGGATGACGTATCACCGGGCCGCTTCCTTCTTTTTAAAAGGGGGATGCGGCCCGAGAATTGTTAAGAGGCAAAATCTATTGCCTTGGAAAACTGCGGTTGGCAGATATCAACTCTGCGACACGCCCGCTGCGCGGGGAGAACGGTCTGCTCGCCCATTGGCAGAGTGCAAAAAGCCGTTCGTGCTGTATCGGAGCATGGAAGGCTTTTTCAATTTCAACTGCCGTTTCTAAAATTATTGGATCAGTCTATGACGGATAATAAATTGCGCGCTGGTTTTTCGCCGACGACCACGATCACCATTTCGGCGATTGTGGCGGTAGGTTTGGCGTTGCTGTCTGTGATGCTGGCCATGAGCGGGCCGTGGCTGGGTATGGTGTTCGATCGCAGCTATGACGGCGCGGGGATACGCGTAGCGCAGGTGATAGACAACAGTCCGTCTGCCGGAAAAATAAAGGCGGGCGATATCATCGTTGCACTCGAAGTGCCGACGCAGCAGAGGGTGGAGGTCTCTTCCCTGGTCACGCAGGAAGACCCTGACTATGCGGCCAGCTATGCCGAATTCAACGCCTTTATGGAACTGCAACAGCGGGTGTGGCAGGCCATTTCAGCGCCATCGTTTGCGGTCGTTCTGGAAGACGGACGGCAAGTCGTGCTGGCTCCCGCCGCAGCTCCGGGGCTGGCCGTATTGCCGGTGGCGTTCTGGTGGCTGCTGCTGTTCGGCGGCGCTTCTTTTTTTCTCGGTATCAGCGCATGGAGTCTGCGCCGTGGCGAGCCGGTCACCAGGGCGCTGGCGGTTTCGGGCATGGGCTTCATGGTGAGTGCCTATACCTGCGGCATCTATATCGCGCGCGAACTGGCCCTGCCATCCGAGCGATTCTTTGCCTTGGTTGCAATCAGTCATCTCGGCCTCGTGGTATTCGCCTACGCCGCGATTTTGACTTTCTGGTATTACCCGCGCAGATTGGGTAATGGGCCTGCGGCCTGGCTATTTGCGCTATGGGGCGCGGCGATCTGGCTCAACGAAACGCTGCAGTGGTGGAACACCCCGCCCCATCCCTATTATGCGCACTTGGTGGTGGCTTTCTTCATGCTGGTGTTGCTGACTTCGCTGCAGTGGCGCCAATTCCGGGGGGTACCGCTGGAGCGCGCGATGCTCAAATGGATGTTGAGTACGATGGTGATCACCCTGGGATTTAACGTGTTGCTGTTTTGCGTTCCCATCATCTGGGCGGGGCTGCCTGTTACCTCGACTGCGCTGACCTTCGGCTCGGTATTTGTGTTTTTCCTGGGCCTGACCATAGGCAATATCCGTTATCATCAGTTTGACCTGGAGCACTGGTGGTTCAAGGCCTGGCAATGGCTGATCTTCATTCTGATCACGCTGGTCGCCGACGCAATTTTCGTTTACTTCATGCACATCACCGATGTCGTTTCGGTTGGCTTGGCTATCGCTATGGGTTGCATATATTTGCTGCTGCGCCAGTGGTTTTGGGGGAGGTATGCTGGAAAGAATAGCCGCACGCTGGAGCGTGCCTTGCCGCATTTGATCGATGCGCTGATGCTGCAGCAACAAAAGATCACGCCGGATCAGCAGTGGCGGCAGTTGATCGCGCAGATATTCAATCCGCTCTCGATGAAAGCCCTTTCCGATGAGCGCGAGACGATAGCCATCGAACGCGGCGGCCTGGCGCTAAAACTGCCCAGCCTGGACGGCGCGGTAACCATCGAGGCGTTCTGCTGCGATCAGGGCAAACGCTTGTTCACCGCCGCCGATGTGAATCTGGCCAACCGCTTGCTGGAACTGATGCGCCATTCGCGGGACATCTTGTCCGCGCGCGAACAGGGCGCGCAGGAAGAACGCCACCGCATCCAGCGCGATCTGCACGACGACGTTGCGGCCCGGCTGTTATCGCTGCTGCACCAGACACGCGAGCCGATGGTCAGCAAGGTTGCGCGCAATGCGTTGCGCGGCTTGCGCGATGTCATCCATCTGCTTGGCGACGAGGAGGCGCCGCTGGAGAGCGTGATGACCGATATCGAAGCCGGGGCGCGCGAGCAGCTGGCCGGCTTGGGCATACATTTCGAGTGGCGCTCGCCCGATAACTGGCCGGCTGTCACGCTGCGTTCCCAGCAACACATCAATTTGCGGCGCATTGCGCGCGAGGCGATAGCCAACGCGCTCAAGCATGCCAACCCGGAAAACATTGTGATCGAAGTCGATCTCGGCCAGAAACTTTGCCTGCGTATCTGCAACGATGGCGCTGCCGCCGAACCGTCCGGCTGGATACCGGGCCGGGGTTTGAATAACATCAAGTCGCGCGTCGCCGAGATGGACGGCTCCCACAAATGGGTGATTGAGCGGGAGGGGACAAATAAGCAATACTGCTGCTTGGCTGTGTGCATACCCTTATCCCCGAGCAAATAACTTGAAAGAAATTCTGCTGATCGAAGACTTTGCAGACATCCGCCGTTGGCTGGCGGGTTTGTTGCGCGCAGCCTTTGGTGCAGTGAATATCACCGAGGCGGCCACCGTTGCGCAAGCCTACAGCCATCTCGATGCGCAGCCGTTCGATTTGATCGTGATCGACCTGAACCTGCCCGATGGAACCGGGGTCGATATCCTGCGCCAGATCAAGGCGCAACGGATGACGGCACACTGTGTGGTCGCCACGGTGTACGACGATGACGCCTACCTGCTGCCCGCTCTGCATGCGGGCGCCGATGGTTATTTGCTCAAGGATCAGCCGGGCGAACAACTGGTGCGCGACCTGCACGGGATACTGAGTGGCTCTCCCTCCCTTTCCCCGCCGATCGCCCGGCGCATCATGCAGCTTGCCAAGCAACAACCCGCCGCACCGTTGCTGGTACCCCTGACCGCGCGCGAAGAAGAAGTGCTGACCTATATCGCCAAAGGACTGAACCGCACCGAGATCGCGCAACTGCTCGGCATCAGCGCCCATACCATCACCACCCATGTGCGCTCGATTTACACCAAGCTCGATATCTCCTCCCGCGCCGAAGCCGCCGTCGAAGCGATACGGCGCGGCCTGATCAGCACTTAACCTTACGCCAACCTTACCTCTTTCCTCACTCACTTGTGGGATACCGAGCTTTTTGCGTTGCCGCTAGGATCACCCCCAATTGCGGCATCAAGGCATCAGTCCGTTTGCTGATCCTTCATCAGCTCAAACTTTGGCCGCATCACCAATTCAGGTGATGCGCATTCAAAAGTTAATCGCTAGCATGCCGCTGGCTCAAGTTTATAAATGGAGATTAGTGATGAAAACAGTAACAGGGAAGCGCCAATTGATTAGGTCATTTTTTGTTGCAGCCATTTGCGCGCTGGCGGGCTGTGGCGGCGGGGCGGGAGGCAGCGGCGCTCCGGCAGCCCCTACGTTGAGCGGCGTCGCGGCGGTGGGCTTCCCTATCGTCAATGGTTCCATCAGCGCCCGATGCGCGACAGGGGCGCCGCTGACTGCCACCACCAATAGCACTGGCGGATGGCAAGTCACCCTCGCTGCTACACATACCCTGCCCTGTGCGGTGCAGGTGAGCGGAGGCACGATCAACAATGCCGCCAACACCACGCCCTATCACTCCATAGCCACGACCACGGGTAACGTAAACGTCACGCCGCTGACCGACCTGATGGTGGCCAACCTGACCGGCAACGCAACGCCGAGTGCATGGTTTACCGGGCTGAGCACGACCCCCGCGCCGCTCACGACTATCACGCAGGCCAATGTCGATGCGTCGCTTACCAAGCTGCGCGCGGCCCTGAGTACGCTGGCGCCGCTCGGCACGACCAACCCGATCACTACGGCCTTCATCCCCGCGCCCGGCAACATCAGCGACGACATGCTATCCGCACTGAAAGCGGCGATGACCAGCATGGGAACCGCGTACACGTATACGAGCATGCTGGGCAGTGCATCCGTTCCGGCATTCACAGTGCCATCGGGTTTTAGTACGGCTCTGGCGACCGCTTATGCGGGCACGACGAGTGGTTCGACATCGACAGGCAGCACGACCACAGCAAGCATCGCGAATTTTGCAGGTAGTTACAACCTCACCACGGGCGGCGGAACAACGGCAACTATTACCTTTGACTCGGCGGGCAATGTGTCATCCTGCAAGCTGAGCACCGTCGTTGCCTGTTCCGGAAAATTGACGCTGAATGCAACGACGGGGGTAGCGACCATCCAGGTTTCCGGCAATGATGGGCTGAGCCCTGTTGACACCTCAGCCAGCATAAGCGGAACCATCGCTGCGAGCGGCAGTGTTACAGGAAGTTTTTCGGGCAGCTCAGTTACTACCGGTCCATTCAGCGGTACCTTTACGGGGAGCAAGCCTGGTTGCGCTACTCCACCTGCAGCCCCAACCGGAGTTGCCGTGACACATGTGGCAGGTACTTCCTTCATTGATAATTACATAACTTGGAATCCTGTGGCCAATGCTTCCTATTACGAAGTACTCTATGGCCATCTACCCACTGCCACAGACGTTGTTTTTGGCGTACCACCGTGTGCCTATCTACCTGGATGTACCGATACATGGGCGGGTAGTTACCCCTTCTCAATCAATCACGAATATTATGCGGTGAAGGCCGTGAATAGTTGCGGTGTCAGAAGTGCGCTCTCGGCTATTGTTCCTTCACCCCTTGTAGTAGCTATGCCGGTTATATCCAGCATAAGCCCAACTTCTGGCGCAGTTGGGACGGTTGTGAACATTGCGGGAACAAACTTCAACGCCACTCCTGCAAACAATACGGTCAAGTTCAACGGAACCGCAGCAACGGTGACAAGCGCATCAGCTACATCGATTACTGTCACCGTGCCTAGTGGCGCGACGACAGGGACGATCTCCGTTGCAACGGCGGGTGGGACAGCCACATCAACCGGTAGCTTTACGGTAAGTACAGGGGTGGCTGCTTTGCCTGCAACATCAATGCTGACAGTTGCAGGATCTATCAACGCTTCGCTTGCTATGAGCAAAGATGCATATTTGGCGGATACTAATGGCCCATATATTGGAACGCAGAATAACTTTTTAATGTACAACGGACTCTATTCTGGTGCCAACTCATTCCTGCCAGTTAATATATATTCGAGAAATTGGAGCGGGGCTGATGGAGTTACGAGCAATTTATATAAGCTTAATTTTTCTGTGATCGAAGATGCTTCACATAATTTAATTTTATATGTTGATGGAACCACCATGGGGGGGACGCTTGAAACATACAACGTTGGCACTAATTTAACCGCATGGGGAGATTGTGCGATCGGTGGGACTATCGTGCCCACCTGTGCAAGCGCGGGTATTACACTGAATCGTAGTGCTGGAACGATAACTTTCTTGAATACGCCTATGGTTAGGATAGGTGTGTCACCCTATGCACTGTTGGGGGCATTCACATTGAGTGGCACATTATCGTTTACCCCGTTTTAAACCGAGAATGTGGTTGGACCTTGCATTTTTCATGTGAAATGTAAGGTTCGCGGCGCCGGGAGATAATATTTCCTGGCGTGTGCGAGTAAAATTATTTCAACTCTTTTTCTAAGGAAGTCAAAAATGCAAAAAACTATTACCGCTGCAATTTCTTGTGCCTTGCTAGGTGTCATGGCGCCTGCTGTTGCGGAAGAGGCCGTTCCAGCTTCTTTTTGCGCGGAGTGGAAGTCTGCCGTGGCGGTTGACACGAAAGGCCTGGATAAACTCTTCATCAACAACGCAAAGGAAAAACCTGCCGAGGGGATGTCGTACACCAAGAAGCAATTTGCCGCGTTGCTCGGCAAGGATTTGGCGGCGGCGAAAAATGTGCTGGCCGGCTCCAAGGACAAGTTGCCGAAAACGAGCGATGGCCTGGTGGACTTGAAGGATGTGATGCTCAACGGTTTCAACCTGTCGGGCCTGAACTTGGACAACGTGGATTTTAAAGGCGCGGAAATGAACGGGGCCGATCTCTCGGGTTCCTCGTTGCGCGGCGCGTCGCTGTATAAGGCGGAGCTGGAAGGCGCCAACCTGAATCACGCCGACCTTTCTTATGCCAATGCGGCGAAGGCCACCCTCGTCAAGGCCAGCCTGTGCCAAGCCACGCTGGTTGCCGCAGACTTCGAGGATGCCGAGATGCTGGGTGCTTATGTCAAGGGCGCGAAACTAGACCGCGCATCGAATGTTCCGAAAGCGATTTACCTGAATGCCGACGGCGTGCTGCATTTCGGCTTGCCGGTGCCTTCGATCAAGTAGCGGTTCTATTTCTCGGACAGGTGATTGAACTTTACGGTGGGAGCGGCTTCAGCCGCGATGTTGCATCCCTCTATTGATCCGGCCAGATTATGTTTGAAGCCCGTCCGCATTGAGCATGTCGAAATGCGAACGGACTTGCAGCCTTCGTCGGGCGCTGGAGTCGTTACTCTATTCATCCTTAAAACTGCAGTTCAATCCGCAGATTACACAGATTAACGCAGATTTTCATATTGTTACCGGCAGTTTTGTTCTCACCCTATAGGTTGTGTCAGCAATTTTGATAACCAGTTATTTAATCTTGTGTAATCGGCGTAATCTGCGGACAAGTAAGTTTTTCAGGTTCATGCCGGATCGTCCACTATGATTTCCTTGCCATCTACCCTTAAGGTTTAATACTATCGCTTTGGGTTTTTGAATGTGGAAGTCAAAGAAAGGGAGTCCTATGCTGGTCAAGTGTCCCGGATGTGGAAAGGAAATAAGCAAAAGTGCAATGATCTGCCCTCATTGCCAATGCAACACGGCGGCATTGAAAAAGCAGGAAACCAGGCCGTGCCGGATATGCAAAACTCCGCTGGTGGTGAAGGACCACCTTTCCATCGTATATAAAAGCAACGCCAGCATTGTCGATGGTGATCCGATCAGCAGCTCTTTGAAATATACCCCGTGCCCCAAATGCGGTGAACCCAAGCCCATCTTGGAGGAATCTGCGGCATCGGCGAGCTCGAAATGGGTGATCGCGATCCTGCTGGTCGTTATCGGAATAGCGGCTGCGGCTTATCTGAAATTCGCCGGACACTGACACCCGCCAGTAGCAAAAGAGGGCGCTGGAAATAAACGGCTCGGCGCAACAGGGATGCGGCGCATGATCGCCCGACTCTCAACAACTGTGGTTGGCCAGCCCCATCATCAGCTTGACGAAGCGGGCGCGGGTATCCACGCCGAGCTTGGCGTAGATATGCTTGATCTGGGTATTCACGGTGTTAGGGCTGCTGCCCAGTTTATCCGCCACCTGCTGCGCGGAGCCGGAGTCCAGCAGCAATACCGCCACCTTCGCCTCGGCGGGCGTCAGCCCGTAGGCGTTCTGCAGCGCAGCCGGATCGATATGGATTTCCCGCGCGCTGTCGGCGATGAAAACGATGGCGGCATAAGCGCCATTGCTGCCGCCGAATTCGTTGTGTTCGCCCAGCGCCGAGAATTGCAGCGTATAGCTGGCAGCGCCGGAGGTGCGCGGCACCGCGACACATTGAGAAAAATGCGGCGTATCGTAAGGATCTCGGTCCAGGGCCGCGCCGAGTGCGTCGCTGATCGCGCTGTTGGCCGAAGCGTCGTCTACGACCAGTTCACCCAGTCCCGCGCGATGGGTCAGATTGCGCAACCGCAAGCCGTCGTCATCCTCCAGCATGCGTTGCGCGGCGCGATTGGCGTAGGCCACAGCCCCAGACTCATCCATCAATAAAATTCCGGACGGCAAGCGGTTCAACGCATCCAGGCTGGAGGCGACGGTCAATTCCGCCGAACGCAGGCGCTGCATCACCCCCAGCGAACGCGACAAATGCGGCAGTACCAGCCGCAGTTTCGCACGGTCGTCTTCGTTGAAATCATGATGGTGCAGGCTGCGAAAGAATGAAAATGCGGTAAGGGTGGTGTGTGGAGAGTCAGCCCCGAAAACAATGCTGGTCATCATTTGGGCCATGTTGGGATCACGAGAATAGCATGTGTTAAACGCCTTCGACTCCAACCATTGCACGCGCGGGGCCAGTTCATCACCGAGCATCACATTGCCTTCGAATACCTGATTCTTCTCAACCGCAGCTTTCGTATAAATATCTTCGCTTTGATATGTGTTTACGTAGCGGTCGATCTGATCCTGGGTAACTCCGCGGAGAAAAAAATATCCACCCTGTTCGGGAGAGTGCAATGGGGTGAACAGGACGCTGTTCGGCGCACCGATGTAATCGGAAACTGCCGGCAGGAGATGTCTTTCGTCCAGCGCGTCGGGTCGGTCGCCCCCTCGTAGATCAAGCCGATCAGTTCGCTCAGGCGCGTCAGTTCTTCGTTGTTGCAGTCCATGCTAAAAAAATTCCCTTTTTTTGCTTCATATACCCTGTTTGGGTGATGCGCATTTTAAAGTGAACGACTAGCATGCCGCCAGCTGAGAATCTCGCTTGGCAATCAGCGGATGTAAGGTGGCTGTAAGAATTACATGAGTGTTGCATCAGTTGTGTTGGTCGTAAGCAAGGTATTTTTGCAAGTTAATTTTCAGGAGAGCTTTTAAAAATGAATAGAAATGAAAGCACACTTAAGAGTGGGCTGCTGCTGGTAGTCGGCTCGATAATCGCCGCATTGCTGGCAGGTTGCGGCGGCGGTGGCGGTAGTGGCGGTAGTGGCGGTAGTGGCGGCGGTACTGCCACGATCAGCGGTACCGCAGCTTCCGGCGCACCTATCGTTGGCCAAGTGGTCGCGATCGATGCGAAGGGCGCAAAATTTTCTGCGACGACCAGCGCGAGCGGCGCTTATACCGTCAATGTGGCGGGCGGGACAGCTCCATTCATCTTGACGATCATCGGCACCGCAGGTGGTAAAGCGACTACTTTGACCTCGGTGGCTACTGCGCCTGGCCAGACCGTGAACATCACGCCGCTGACAGATCTGATTGTATCCACCG
Organism: Nitrosomonadales bacterium; assembly: GCA_016195965.1. Classification (GTDB taxonomy): domain Bacteria; phylum Pseudomonadota; class Gammaproteobacteria; order Burkholderiales; family Gallionellaceae; genus Gallionella. The sequence continues at coordinate 18,133 of JACPYR010000017.1, forward strand.
CAGCGGGTCAGCCCGGTGGTGCGACACTGGCGACTCTTTGTACTTCGACCGTTGCTGCAGACCAGACGGCATGTAAGGCAGCACTGACAGCGGCAGCGACACCCGCAAATTTGAGTGCGGCAGTCACAGCAGTGACCAATATGGTTACCGCAACAGCTAGTGCTGTCGGTGGAGTAAGCAAACCCGATCTGCTGAATGGTGCATTTACCGCGAATGGCACAGGTATGGATAAGGTGCTGGATGCGATTCTGGTTGCTCCTGCAACGACCCAAACCGGAACGGGCTCAACGGCGACCGTGACGCTGATCGCGGTTCCCGGCGCGACATTAGGAACGGTGGCGATGCCTGCCATATCGGGCGCTACGGCGACTACAACGGTTACGCCCACGACGACAGCGTTGACTACAAGTATCACAACCGCCACGACGGCAGCCACTGCACTGTTGGAAATTCAGTCCTGCCTGGCTTCGTTGAATGCGCTTTATCCGGTAAGCATGACGACTCCGCCAACAGCAGCACAGGTGGGGGCTTTCATTGATCCAACATTCAGCTTGGCCGGCCCCAGCATTGCCGCGAATCCAAATTTTGCGATCAATTTGCTATCTACTGCAGCCACGGCTACAGCAGGCACCAACCCGGGTTTTGCACAGCCCGGATTTTCGATAACGGTCAGTGCGTTGTCCGATTTTGACTTTACTCCGCAACCGACGGCTGCAACATTGGCCACATCGATGGTCAATTCGGCTGTGAATTTGGCGGCAGCGACTCCCTATGCTTGGGTCAAGATCAACATGACTACTAGCAATGGCGGTTCTGGAAACTGGAAAATGGTCAAGGGGGCGGCTTACGCGGGTTGCACTGGCGGTTGGAGAATCGCAGGCCCAGCAGGCCATATCCAGACACACATGCGTGCACGGGTAGTAAAGAATAATTTCGGCGGGATCACCTATACCCGAGAACTTCCATTCCATATAGCCACCACCAAAGCGATGGCCGAGGGTATCGGTTCTATCGTGGTTACAGGCCCAGGCTTGAGCGTATACGGCAATGCGACTGCTCCGGTCGCGGCAGCTGTTCCGGCCAATTCGATTACTCTGCTGACACCTCCGGTAGTCGTTGCACCGGCAGTGCAAATACCGGTGATGACGATCAAGAATCAGCTCGTAGGTAATATCGAGTCTCTGCAAAGTTGCCAGGACCTGGCCGGGACGGCAGCAGTAGCAGGCACTCCTTGTTATGACGAAACGGCGGTCGCACCGGGAGCGGTTTACACTTACACTGTGTATAACACCGCGATGACTCCTGCGGTATTGTATGCATACCCTGTCCAGATTGCTGCGGTGCCGCTATCCAAGGCCTTTGTGCAGGCCAACGACAAGGATCTGTTTGCGCAGAACATCACTGCCAGCCCGGCTGGAGTTGTTGCGCTCAATACTGCAGTAACTTCTTTTGCTACTGGTGCAGCACTGGATAATTTATTGACATTTAGCTATACCCAGTCCCCCGTGTATGGCGCTCAGACCAATAATTGCGGTATTGGCGTGACTGATGCTAATAATGCTGTGGTATTGCGGGCAGAGCAAAATGTGGACGGCTTGCCGACTCAACAAACCGGTTGCACGTTCAATACTGCCGGATTGAATTTGGGTAGCCTAGCGAAACCTGCCAGTGCATTCGGTGGGACAAACAGCTGGATGTATGTAGGCAACATGGTGCTGGGCAATCATCTGGTTTCCTCGCAACCATATGTTGCGACCACGACCACGACTACGACTACGACTACAACTACAACTACAACTGCAGCAAGCACGATAGTTGGTTCCTGGTATTTGTCTGGAGGGACCAACTTTGTTGCCGGAGGCGGGCCGGGAGAGTCAGTGTTGACGTTCTTTGCGGATGGCACCTTCATACACGCGCAGTCGGTCATGCCGGGAACTGTCGCGCAGCAAACGGCGTCGCAAGTATGGCCAGGTTTGGAGCAAGCTACTTACACCTGGAATGCAAGCACCGGTGTATTGACCAATACCTGCCCAACCGTTGATACCAATGGAACAGCTGGGATTTCAGGAGTCGCTCCGGGAGGCTACACGGCGTATAAGGGCCTGCCGATTGGCACGGCTTGTCCTTATACTGTTAATACGATAAATGGCGTGACAGTAAGCGGTAATACATTGTCATTGGGCGGGAACACATTTACTCGCGTTGTGGATGCAACTAATCCGATCATTGGCTCCTGGTATTTATCTAGTGGCACCAACTTCGTTGTTGGGGGAGGCCCGGGAGAATCTGTGTTGTCGTTCTTTGTTGATGGCACCTTCATGCATGCTCAGTCGGTCATGTCGGGTACACTTGCGCAGCAACAGGCGTTACAAGTATGGCCGGGTTTGGAGCAAGCTACTTATACTTGGAATGCAAGCACCGGTGTATTGACCCATACCTGCCCAACCGTTGATACCAATGGAACAGCCGGGATTTCAGGCATCGCTCCCGGAGGTTACACTGCGTACAAAGGCCTGCCAATTGGCACGGCTTGTCCTTATACCGTTAATACGATAACTGGCGTGACAGTAAGCGGCAATACGTTGTCAATTGGTGGAAACACATTTACTCGCGCGATGTAATTCTCTGCTAAGGTATTTGACGTGACTCAGGAGGCTAGCTTCCTGAGTTCGAGTAAAAAACGCAAGGATCGAAAGGCCCTTGCGTTTTTTTGTATCCGTCAATTTTCAAAGAACGATAAGGGCATGTGGGAGCGGCTTCAGCCGCGAGAGATTTCAGTGGGAAGCGGCTTCGCGGCTAAAGCCGCTCCCACAGTTTAAGTGAGCTGTTGTTTCAACATTTCGCATAGACCGCTGACTGCCTGACGGTGAACTTCTGTTTTCGTTTTCGCAAACGTCTTGATCACCAGACCAGCGTTCAGCGTCACCACGCGATCAATCCGGATCCAGCTGGGTTTAGGGAGATGTCCTTCCAGCAATGCATCATTTTTCAGTGGTATCGCATTAATATGAGGGGAGCGTGAGCTGATTGCCATACCGATGAAGTCGCCATTTCGTCGGGTGTAGTCAACACCAATACAGGCCGGCGCTTGGTCGTCGTTGCATCCGAGTATGGGAAAGGCGGTAATACCAGCGCTCCTGCCTTAAACATGATTCCACACCTCGTCGTCCGGATTGTCCCAAACACTGGCGAGCGATTTTTCCTGGGCTTGCATCAGATCATTCCACTGTGCCTGTTCCTGACGCGACTTGAGATAGCCGATGAAATCCAGCACTTCCCTCACTTGCCCCTCCGGCAATGACAATTTCAGCCAATCCCATGTTCATCTCCTTCAATAACACTATGTTAACGTTGTTTGTCCAGACTAGATCATCCCTTCGACAGCACTCAGCGGCTTCAAGCCTTCGACAACAGCTTCAGCGCCTGGCGTATGCCATCCGAGACGTTGACTTCTTTGGGCAATTGCTTGGCCGCCCAGTCCGCTTCCTTTTCGTTGTAGCCCAGCGCCTGCAGGGCATTGACGATGTCGTTGCTGGCTGATGCGATGGCGGCACCCGGCGTGGCGCTGGTCACGGCGAACTTGCCCTGCAATTCCAGCAGCAGGCGTTCGGCGGTTTTCTTGCCCACGCCGGGTATCTTGGTGAGCCGCCCGGCATCCTTGTTCGCCACCGCGACGGCCAGATCGGCAAGGCTTAAGCCGGATAACACCGAGAGCGCCAGCTTGGGCCCGACGCCGCTGATCTTGAGCAACTGGCGGAACGCGACGCGCTCCTCGTTGCTGGCAAATCCGTACAGCAGATGCGCATCTTCGCGCACGATCAGTTGCGTGTGCAGCACCACTTTTTCGTGCAGCACCGGCAGGTTGTAGAACGTGCTCATCGGCACGTCGAGTTCGTATGCCACGCCCTGCACGTCCAGCAGGATTTGCGGCGGATTCTTTTCCAACAATATTCCGGTTAAGCGACCGATCATTTCAACTCCACCTTTTATAAACTGCTGATTAAATCCGTTCGTGGTGAGCTTATCGAATCATGTGCGGATTTAATCTACTTGTTAAATTCACCCTTCGACAAGCTGGTGGAACAACTAGCCATTCGACTAGGCTTCAAACGACGATAGCCAAGTACACCCGCAAGGGGTACGCCGTGGTTGTATGGGGCTGAAGCCCCGACAACACACGCAGGCTGGTTATCAGGGCGAACGGCCTTCATGCTCTATCAAATCAGCCTCCCGTTCTTCATGCGATACCCCGCCGTTGCCAGTTGGCCCAAACCTTGCCCGCCATTCGCGTGGGCGATCGCGCAGGCCAGCGCATCTGCCGCGTCCGGGCTGGGGGTGCCGGACAATTTCAGCAGGCGCTGCACCATCTGCTGCACCTGTTCTTTGTCGGCGTGGCCGTTGCCGACCACGGCCTGCTTGACTTGCAATGCGGTGTATTCCGCCACCGGCAGATTCGCCAGCACCGCCGCGCAAATCGCCGCGCCGCGCGCCTGGCCGAGCAGCAGCGTGGATTGCGGATTGACGTTGACGAATACTTTTTCCACCGCGACTTGTTGCGGCTGATGCTGCGCGATCACTTCGCACAGCGAATTCAATATTACTTTTAATCGCTCCGGCAATTCGCCGTCCGGTGTCTTGATGCAGCCGCTGGCGACGTAGTGCAACTGCTGGCCTTCTTTATCGAGCACCCCAAAGCCCGTCACACGTAACCCCGGATCAATTCCCAATATCCTGGTGTGGGAGGGCGCAAGGGGCAAGGGGCAAGGGGCAAGGTGAGCATCCTTGGAACGTTCAGCGACGGTTTCCTGAACCTTGAGCCTTGTACCTTGTGTCTTGAACCTTGAGCCTTGAGCTTTGTTCATCAGTGTTCTATCACCGCCGTCGTATAAACTTCCTGCACATCGTCGAGATCTTCCAGCGCGTCGAGCAGCTTCTGCATTTTCACCGCGTCGTCTCCGGTGAAGATCACTTCGTTGGCGGGCTTCATGATGACTTCGCCGAACTCGGGCTTGTAGCCTGCGGCTTCCAGCGCCTGCTTCACGTTGACGAAATCGTGCGGCGAGGTGATCACTTCTATGCTGCCGTCGTCGTGGCTGACGATGTCTTCCGCGCCGGCATCCAGCGCGACTTCCATCAGGCCGTTCTCGTCGGTGCCGGGGGCGAAGATCATCTGGCCGCAATGTTTGAACAGGAACGATACCGAACCGTCGGTGCCGAGGTTGCCGCCGTTCTTGGTAAACGCGTAGCGCACATCGGCCACGGTGCGGGTCTTGTTGTCGGTCATGCAATCCACCATCACCGCCGCGCCGTTGATGCCATAGCCCTCGTAGCGCAGCTCTTCATAATTGACTCCATCCAGTTCGCCGCTGCCACGTTTGATCGCGCGTTCGACGTTGTCCTTGGGCATATTGTTGGCGTAGGCCTTGTCCATCGCCAGGCGCAGGCGCGGATTGCCGTCCGGGTCGCCGCCGCCCAGCCTCGCCGCGACGGTGATTTCCTTGATCAGGCGCGTGAATATCTTGCCGCGCTTGGCATCCTGCTTGCCCTTGCGGTGCTGGATATTTGCCCATTTGCTGTGTCCCGCCATGCTTGCCTCCTAAAACCAGTTATGCATTTCATAAATATTTATCATGCGATGGTATCATTTAGACCGTTGCAACCCAAGTCAGACCGATATGACAGAACCTTTGCTGATAGCCAAGAATAACCTGCAAGAACTTTACCTGTTGCCGCAGATGGCCAGCCGCCACGGCTTGATCACCGGTGCGACCGGAACCGGCAAGACCGTCACCTTGCAGACGCTGGCGGAAGCCTTCAGCCGTATCGGCGTGCCGGTGTTCCTGTCCGACATCAAGGGCGACCTGTCCGGCGTGAGCAAGGCGGGCGGCGGCAATGCCAAGGTCGAAGCGCGCGTGGAACAGCTGGGCCTTGCCGACTTCGCGCACCGTGCGTATCCGGTGACGTTCTGGGACGTGTTTGGCAAGATGGGCCATCCGCTGCGCGCGACGATTTCCGACATGGGGCCGCTGCTGATCGGGCGGATGCTGAATCTCAACGAGGTGCAACTGGGCGTGCTGTCACTGGTGTTCAAGATCGCAGACGACTATGGCCTGTTGCTGCTCGACCTGAAAGACCTGCGCGCGATGGTGCAGAGCGTGGGCGACAACGCCGCCGACTTCACCACCGAGTACGGCAATATCTCCACCGCCAGCATAGGTGCGATCCAGCGCGGGCTGTTGCAGATCGAGATGCAGGGCGGCGACCAGCTGTTCGGCGAACCGATGCTCAACATCGAAGACCTGATGCAGACCGACAGCAACGGCTGCGGCATGATCAACATCCTCGCCGCCGACCAGTTGATGACCTCGCCCAAGGTCTACTCGACGCTGCTGCTGTGGTTGCTCTCCGAGCTGTTCGAGCATCTGCCGGAGACAGGCGACTTGGATCGCCCGAAGCTGGTGTTCTTCTTCGACGAGGCGCACCTGCTGTTCAACGATGCGCCCGCCGCGTTGCTGGACAAGATCGAGCAGGTGGTGCGGCTGATCCGCTCCAAGGGTGTGGGCGTGTATTTCGTCACGCAGAATCCCGCCGACGTGCCGGACAGGGTGTTGGGCCAACTCGGTAACCGTGTGCAACATGCGCTGCGCGCTTTTTCGCCGCGCGATCAGAAAGCGGTCAAGGCCGCCGCCGAGACGATGCGCGATAACCCGGCGCTGGATGAGGCGAGCGTCATCACCCAACTGGGGGTAGGCGAGGCGCTGGTCTCATGCCTTGATGAAAAAGGCACGCCCAATATTGTCGAGCGCGCGCTGATCGTTCCGCCACAGGCACAGATCGGCCCGATCACCGAGTCCGAACGCAAAGCGATCATGCAGGCCTCGCTGCTTGCCGGACATTACGAAAACGTGATCGACCGCGAATCGGCCTACGAGATACTCAAGGGCCGCACGAATGAAAAACAGGGAGAAGTTCCCGCCCCGCAACCTACCCCGCAAACGCCGCAAGCAAACAGCGGTGGCGGCCTGGGCGACATGCTGGGCGGAATTTTTGGCGGCAGCGGTGGCAACAGCCGCGCCAGCAGTCGCCAAAGCATAGGCGAAGCCTTCGTCAAGAGTGCCGCACGCTCGATCGGTTCGGCGGTCGGGCGTGAGATCATACGCGGGGTGCTGGGCTCGATATTGGGTGGCCGCAAGTAAGCAACATAAATTCTGTAGGGCGGGGCGAGACATGAAAGCGATACTGATAGCCAATCCTAAAGGTGGCAGCGGCAAGACCACGCTGTCGGTCAATATTACGGGCTATCTGGCCAATCGCGGCCAGCGCGTGGCCTTGCTCGATCTGGATCGCCAGCAGTCAGCCGCGCGGTGGCTGGCGATGCGGCCCGGCTATCTTCCTGCAATAGAATTGCTTGCATCGAAAAAAGATGAAGCGCGCCGCGCCGATATCCTGGTGATAGACTCGCCCGCCGGGCTGCATGGAAAAAACCTTGATCATGCCATCAAGCTCGCCAGCATAATCATCGTGCCTATAGCACCCTCTTTATTCGATCTGCAAGCCAGCAGGGACTTCCTGCAAACATTGACTTTGGAAAGTAAAGTGCGTAACGGTTTTTGCCGCATCGGTGTGGTCGGCATGCGCATGGAGATGCGCACCAAAGCGGCTTTTGCGCTGGAGCATTTTCTGGCGACCTTCGATTTGCCGATACTCGCCTACCTGCGGGAAACCCAGGTCTATGTGAATGCCGCCTTTGAGGGAAAATCCCTGTTCGATCTGCCGCCTTATCTTGCCGGGCGCGAGCTGGAGCAATGGGCGTTTTTGCAGGGCTGGCTGGAACAGGAATAATCAAAAAGTTTCTTGGCGTTTGCCCTGTTCTTGAGTGGCCCTCAGATTGCGCATGCAAACGGAAAACCGTGCTTCTTCTTCCGGGGAGACATGTTGGTCGAACTGAAATAGCTCGTCAGGATCATCTTCCTGACGGTTTATTCCAGATTTGAAATTCAGCCCGACGATGAAATTTTCTTGCAACATTGCGGTCAAAAGATCTGCCGTGCTGGAAAATTCGCTGTTCACCATATAGGCGTCGCTATGCGCCGATTCTTCATCCTTGTAGAACATCGGGCGCTTGCCCGAACCGGTCGTGACCCATGCCCTTTGTAATTTTCCAGGCGATGCGGAATCTGCCTTGCCGTGCTTTGCGATGGTCTTCCTGGCGACCGCTTTGAATACGCCGAATGCAGCTCCCGTTTCTTTCCTGAATACGGTGATCAGTATATTGAGGGATAGACCGTCCGGTGTTTCTCCGGTGGCCCGCAGTCCGCATCCGGTTTGCCGTCCATTGCTGAAATAATCAACCGTCGCCAAATGCTGGTTCAGTGGAACGATAGGGGCAGGGGAGTCGGCCAGCGCCGGTGTTGACAACAGCACGCCAACAAGAAGAATCCAGTATTTCATTTGCACTCCCCTTCGGCTTAAATCCTGGCTACGCGTTAAATTATTATTGTACTCTATAAGCTGCGCCGCACATGCAGTACACATTCTGATAGGTCATTTCATACCCACTTTTCCCATGAACCGCATGGGGGATGGTGAAACTCTATGCGGCCTTGAGTTGCTGGATGTGGGTGTAGTCGCCTTGCTGTTCCAGCGTCCACACGTCTACAGCCTGCTGCATCCTTAGCCACAGCCCCGCGCCATTACCCAATAGCTTTCCCAAGCGGATTGCCATATCCGGTGTAACTGGGCGGTGTCCGTTCAGTATCTCAGACACGGTGCGGCGCGACACGCCCAGCCGGTCGGCAAGCTCGCCTTGCGTGATCCCCAGCTCAGGCAACACCACCTCGCGCAGCAATGCGCCCGGATGGCTGGGTGCACGTTTTTTGTTTCGTAAAGTATCCATCAGTGATAATCCTCCAAGTCCAGAATGTAAGCGTCTCCATTTTCAAATTCAAACGTGATGCGCCAATTGGCCGACACTCTCACGCTCCACAGGTTGCGCTTGTCGCCCTTCAAGCGGTGCAGGCGTAAGCCGGGCAAGTCCAATTCTTTCACCTGTTCCGCTGCGTCTATTGCATCAAGTATCAGGGTAATGCGGGGCGCATAGTCCGCCTGCACACCGCTGACACTGTCTTTAATAAATAGCCGCTCAAGCCCTTTGTGTTTGAAGCTCTTAATCATGGCTTATTGTAACCTTATAAGTTACATTGTCAAGCATCGCCTGCGCGCGTGTTCGGTCATGCTATGCGGCGCTTGCATGGTGCGCCTGTGCTATCGCTTCCGTTGCGCCCCAGGCTGAACAGACGGGCAGGTCGGGAAAGGTAGCTATGTAGCATTCATCCTCATCACTCCAGAAAACTTCAACCGGGTAGGATGCCCAGCGCCCGCGCAACACCATCTGCCCGCTGTCAATGTCGGCCTGTGTGATGGGCATATTCACGGCATACCCGCTTTTATACCCATTTTTTTTCTAGGATGGCAATGCATACCTTTGGACTGCTAAAAACAACAAAGCCCAGTGCTACCGGGCTTTTACGTTGTTTTTTTGGATGGCATTGGATGCCATTGGACAGGTAAAACGGTTTACACATTGAACAGGAAGTTCATTACGTCTCCATCCTGCACCACGTAGTCTTTGCCTTCGACGCGCATCTTGCCTTTTTCCTTCGCGCCCGCCTCGCCGCCGCAGGCGATGAAGTCGGCATAGGAGATGGTCTGCGCGCGGATGAAACCTTTCTCGAAGTCGGTGTGGATCACGCCCGCCGCCTGCGGTGCAGTGTCGCCTTTGTTGATGGTCCAGGCGCGTACTTCTTTGACGCCTGCGGTGAAATAAGTTTGCAGGCCCAGCAGGTCGTAGCCGGTGCGGATCAGCCGGTTCAGGCCGGGTTCGTCCAGCCCCAGGTCGGCGAGGAATTCTTTCTTGTCGGCGTCGTCCAGATCGGCCAGTTCGGCCTCGATCTTGGCGGACAGCGCCACGACCGGCGCGCCTTCCTTGGCGGCGTGTTCGCGCAATCGGTCCAGATGCGGGTTGTTCTCGAAGCCGTCTTCCAGCACGTTGCCGACGTACATCGCGGGCTTGATCGTGAGGAGGCACAGCGGCTTGACGAGCAGCTTCTCATCCTCGCTCAAGCCGAAGGTACGCGCGGGCTTGCCTTCGTTCAGATGCGGCAGCAGTTTTTCCAGCAGGGCCACCAGCTTCTGCGCGTCCTTGTCGCCGGACTTGGCCTTCTTGCCGTCGCGCTGAATGGTGCGCTCCACCACCGCCAGGTCGGCCAGCGCCAGCTCGGTGAGGATCACTTCGATGTCGGAGATCGGATCGACGCGCCCGGCTACATGCACTACGTTGGGATCATCGAAGCAGCGCACTACGTTCACGATCGCATCGGTCTCGCGGATGTTGGCGAGGAACTGGTTGCCCAGGCCTTCGCCCTTGGAGGCTCCCGCCACCAAGCCCGCGATGTCGACGAACTCGACGATGGCGGGCTGCATCTTCTGCGGCTTGACGATTTCGGCCAGGGCCTGCATGCGCGGGTCGGGTACCTCGACGATACCGACGTTGGGCTCGATGGTGCAGAACGGATAATTCTCCGCAGCTATCCCTGCCTTGGTCAGTGCGTTGAACAGGGTGGACTTGCCGACATTGGGCGGGCCGACGATACCGCATTTCAAACTCATGGTGGTTCCTTGCTGGATTCTGAAAGGCGCGAATTGTAACACCCTTGGGGGATTGGACTTGTCGGCTGGATGAAGCACGGCTGAAAATAATTACAGCAATAGGTCAGATTCCTGGTTGAGGGCGGGACTCTCAAGATGGAGGGGTGGGCTGAATGTGCGGTCCGGGATGGATAGTAGCCGGCATGCCGATCAAGATGATGGATTTCATCTTGATCGGAGGTGCAGCGTCGTTAATCCGGCATGGCCATTCTTATCAACAGCATGAACTTTTTGACCGCCAGGCGATGCTTCATGGGGGCTGATTTCAGGATGAATATTACTTCAACCGATTGATGCCGAATTTGCTGAGTACGAATTTTTCGTAGATGGGCTCGGAGTTGCCCTTCTTCATTTTTCGGATGAAATATTTTTCGAATGCGACCTTGGCCCAATGCACCCAGCGTCCCTTCTTGAACCAGCTGACGTTGCGCGGTCCGATCTGCGGCAGCGCGACGAAAGCGGCGCCGGTGGTTCCCATGTCTGCGAGGCAGATCGCGCCCCAGGTGCCGACGGCATGGGTGGGCTTGCCTAAAAGTTCATCGCGGATATTGTGGGCGATGGCGGTGATCATCGTCTCGATCATGAAGCCGGTCTTGGGTGCGCCGGTGGGTACCGGAGTGGCTTCCACCGGAGGGATCGCGATGCATACCCCAGCCGAGAAGATGTTTTTGTATTTTTTGCTGCGCTGATGGTCGTCCACCAGCACGAAGCCGCGCGGGTTGCACAAGCCTTCTACGCTGGCCACGGCTTCCACACCCTTGAAGGCGGGCAACATCATCGAATATTTGAACGGCAGTTCGTGCTCCTTGATGACTTCGCCTTTGTCGTTGTGTTCGGAGACGAACATCTTGCCAGCCTCGACGCGCGTGGTCTTGGCGTTGCAGATCCATTTGATGTCGTGGTTGCGCAACTCCGATTCCAGCAGCCCTTTGGAATCTCCCACCCCCGCCAGACCCAGATGGCCGATGTAGGGTTCGGAGGTGACATAGGTCATCGGCACCTTGTCGCGCAGTTTGCGTTTTCTGAGATCGGCATCCATGATGAAAGAGAATTCGTAGGCCGGGCCGAAACAGCTGGCGAATGCCATCGCACCGATGACGACGGGCCCCGGCGCTGCCAGCAACTGCTGGTAGGCGTCATAGGCCTTCTCTGCGTGCTCCAGCGTGCAGATGGATTGGGTGTGGCCATTCGGCCCGGAGCCTTCCACCTCTTCGAATGCCAGCCGGGGGCCTGTGGTGATGACCAGATAATCGTATTTGACGTTCTCGCCGTTGGCCAGTGTCAGGCTGCTGCCCTCGGCATCGATTTTGGCGACGGCTTGGGCGATGAAGTTGATGCCCTTCTTTTCGACACACGGTTTGATTTCAAAGCTGACTTCTTCTCTGGTGCGCCAGCCCACGGCAATCCAGGGGTTGGAAGGGACGAACTGGAATGTGCTGGACGCGTTGATGAGGGTGACCTCATGTTCCTTGCCCAGTTCTGCGCGGATTTCATAAGCGGCGGGCATGCCCCCTGTTCCTGCTCCGAGTACGACTATGTGTGCCATGATCATCTCCTTGTGTTAACAATGAACTGAAGCCCTCAATGACGACCGAGAGCGGCGACTGGTGCAAATTCAGAAACCCATACAACATGATAGCCCCAAATGGCGGTTACCAGCAAAAATTGTTACCCCAAATTGCATCGGTACCGGGAGTCGCAACAGGCGTTCAGAATGTTGGCGCCGGACGATTCTGTTGGTTGGGTAGAACAGAGTTTGCGCGATGATGGACTCAAGGATGGAATAGCGGTGGGTTTGGTACTCGGGTCAAGTATGAGATACTTCATCGGGGCAATTTTCATGTTTATCCGCAGGAGCCGGCTCATGGGCAAGAAAATAAAGTTTATTGTCTGGTTGCTGTTGATGGCCTTATCGGGATTAGGTACGGTGCATGCGCAAGACGACGATTTTGCCGCCGGCAAGGCAAAGTCCAAGTTATGCCAGCAGTGCCACGGCGAAGACGGCAATAGCATCAATCCTTTTTGCCCCAATCTGGCGGGGCAGAATCCGGCTTATTTAGAGAAACAAATCCGCGATTTTCAGGCCAGGGTGCGCGTTGATCCGATCATGACCGGGGTGTCGCAAAGCGTTATTTCAGATCAGGATGTCAAGGATATTGCGGCTTACTTTGGTAGCCGCAAGCGGATGGCTGGTTATAACGCTAACAAAATCGGCCAGCTCATTTTTCGCGAAGGTAAACCTGAAAGCGGCCTGGATTCCTGTGCCAGTTGTCACGGCGAAAACGGCAGAGGCAAGCAGGACGATGCAGTGGCCTTCCCCGTGTTAGGCGGACAAACCAGGGACTACGTTATCAAACAATTGAGAGATATGCGCAGCGGCGCCCGCCACAACGATCCCGCAGGCATGATGGGCGATATTGCCAAAAAGTTGAGCGATGCGGAAATCAGCGCGCTGGCGGATTACATTTCGGAGCTGTGAAGCGTAGCCATCATCCGGCAAGTCCCGCATCCTCAAGTCAGCAGTCTTGGTCGGCTAAGCGCTGTGCAGCTTCAGCATCGCCGCTTCGGGTTTCCCCTCGATGATCAGATGCGCGAGGCCATGCGCTTTTTTCATCGCCGCATCGATTAATTCGCGGTCTTCCAGGCGCGGATTGCCTAACACGTAATTGGATACTTCGCTACGCTCACCGGGATGACCGATACCGATACGCAGCCGCCAGAAATCATTGCTGCCCAGATGCGCGATGATGTCCTTCAGCCCGTTGTGCCCGCCGTGTCCACCGCCGATTTTCAGGCGCGCCACACCCGGTGGTAAATCCAGCTCGTCATGAACAACCAGTATTTCCGCCGGGGAGATTTTATAGAACTGTGCCAGCGCACCGACAGAGCGGCCACTGTGATTCATGAAGGTTTGCGGTTTGAGCAGCCATGTTTCATGGCCATGCAACTGGGCGCGTGCGGTCAGGCCGAGAAACTTGCTCTCGCTCTTGAAGCTCTGTTTTTGTATAAGCGCGAGTTCATCCACCCACCAGAAGCCGACGTTGTGCCGGGTGGTTTCGTATTCGCTTCCGGGATTGCCCAGGCCAATGATCAAGCGTATCTCAGTCATGTTGTCTTTCAATTCTGGTTGATTAACGAAAGCCGCTAATTTTCGGGCCACAGAGATTAAAAATCAAATGCTCATGAAAATCGTCATGCAAACGATCTCCGGGCGCGCAGCGCTGAAGCGGGGCGCTAGTGTAGCGTTGCACTGTTGATTAAACTTAATGGAGTTATCGAGCAAGTCATTTGTGGGAGCGGCTTTAGCCGCTCCCACTGGAGAAGTTAAGTTCCAAACAGAATGCAACACTACACTAGCGAGAAGAATGGACGGCTACTTTTCAGCGTCTTCGATTTTCTTTTTCGACTCGTCGGTATTGGTTTTCACCACTTGATCTACACCCTGGGCTTTTTCAAGCGCGGCACGCTGCGGAGCGGCGATTTTCGGCGCGGGGGTGGAGCGGTCGCAGGCGGCGAGCAGCACAACGGCGAGCAAGATGTATTTCATGTTTTCTCCGTCCGGGAATCCTGTTGGGATATCGTCAATTCGTCGGCTGCCACTCTAGCACGAACAGCGATTAGCGCTGGCAACTCCCGCAATAGAAACTGGAGCGCTGGCCCTGTTTGATCTGCTTGATAAGTGCGCCGCAATTCCGGCAGGGTTCGCCCGCCCTGCCGTACACCCAATAAGACTGCTGGAAATAGCCGGGCTGGCCGGAGGGAGCGACGAAGTCGCGCAGGGTGCTGCCGCCCAGCCGGATGGCTTCGCTAAGCGTGGCGCGGATTTCTTCTGCCAGTTTGGCGCAGCGCGGCTGGCTGAGCTTTCCGGCGGCGAGTTGCGGTTTGATCCCGGCGCGGAACAACGCCTCGTTCGCGTAGATGTTGCCTACGCCGACCACGACGTGGTTGTCCATGATGCATTGTTTGATGCTGACGCTGCGCCCGCGCGTGGCCAGAAAGAGATGGCGCGTATTGAAATCATTTTCCAGGGGCTCAGGGCCGAGGCTGGCAAGCAACGGGTGAGTGTGCACATCGCCGCCATGCCAAAGCACCGCGCCGAAACGGCGCGGGTCGCGCAAGCGCATCAGCGTGCCGTTATCGAGGATCAAGTCAAAATGATCGTGCTTTTCCGGCGCAGCATCTGCGGGCAGGACGCGCAGGCTGCCGGACATGCCCAGATGCAGGATCAGCGTGCCATTGCCGCAATCCATCAGCAGATATTTGGCGCGGCGCTGGAGTGAAAGTATCACCTGTCCGCGCAATAACCCCGGCAAATTTTTCGGGATGGGCCAGCGCAGGCTGGCGTTGCGGATGACGACATCCGCAATAGTCAGGCCGGTCAGGTGTGCGGCCAGGCCGCGTCGTGTGGTTTCTACTTCTGGGAGTTCAGGCATAGGGTTTTTCTCTGTTGATTGGCATTCCAAAAATACATAACTTTCCTATAATTTCATTGAGTTAAGCATTTGTCCCTTGTTTGTTGTGTTGATAAGTATTCTGGCATATACTTCATTTTAGGTTACATAGTGGTTACACAGATGACTTAATAGTGGGAGCAACATGGCAAAAATAGTCAAAGCGGTTAAGGTGAAGCTGACATCGGGCAGGATAGCAGACTTCAAATGCCCCGCAGATAAGCAACAAGCCTTCCTTTGGTGCGACACTGTGCCGGGGCTGGCCGTTCGTGTAACGGCAAACGGCGCGAAGTCCTACATATTCCAGGCCAAGGTTAAGGGCAAATCCATGCGCCTGACCATTGGTGATGTGAGCGTATGGAGCATTGCCGATGCGCAAATCGAAGGCCGCCGCCTACAATCGCTGATAGATAACGGCGATGACCCGCGCCAAGTGAAGGCCGACAAAGCCGCCGCCAAGGAAGCCGCGAGGCTGGCCAAGGAATCGGAAGCCGCCGCGCTGGTGCTGCAGGAAGCCCGCGAATCTGTGACCGTGGGTGCGGCATGGCTGGAATATATCGAAGCCCGCAAAGCGAATTGGGGCGTTCACGCTCTTTATAAACATGAGCGCGCCATGCAAAGGGCAGGACAGCCGCAAAAGCGTGGCAAGGAATTGACTGTAGCCGGTGAACTGGAATCACTAGCCGATGTTCGCCTTGTTGACCTTACACCCGAGCGAGTAAATGAGTGGGCAAGCGTTGAGGTGTTGATTCGCGCATCATCCGCACGGCTTGCATTAAAGATGCTTCGGGCGTTTCTATTCTGGTGCGCCCGACACCACAACTACAAAGCAATCATCGCAAGCAATGCCGCCACAAGCCCTGAAGCCCGCGAAACGCTAGGAAAGCCAAAGGTAAAGAATGACGCGCTCCAGCGTGAGCAATTACCTGCATGGTTCGCCGCAGTGAAGAGCATCGGCAATCCTGTGATTAGCGCATTTTTACAAACCTTGCTGATAGTTGGTGCGCGCCGTGAAGAGTGGGCATCACTGCGCTGGGTTGCCGTAGATTTTCAGTGGAACAGCATTCGCATAAAAGACAAGGTGGAGGACTTCCGCATCATTCCCTTAACGCCCTATGTGGCGCAATTGCTGGCCGGATTGCCGCGCCGTAACGAGTTTGTTTTCAGTAGCCCCGCATCTATTTCCGGCTATCTTGCCGAACCTTCGGATAAGCATAACGAGGCATGTGCTGTTGCTGGTGTGGATGTGACCTTGCACGGCTTGCGCCGTAGCTTTGCAACCCTGAGCGAATGGATAGAAATGCCCGCCGGAATCGCTGCGCAAATACAGGGACACAAGCCACAAGGGGTGCGTGAACAACACTATATCCGTCGTCCGCTAGACCTGTTGCGTATGTGGCACGTCAAAATTGAAGCGTGGATACTGGAGCAGGCCGGGATTGTGTTTGTGCCGGTGCAAGTGGGTTTGCGTGTAGTGGAGAAATAATCCCTTGAAACCCTTCATATATACCAATACAATGTATGCCAATAAAAAACATTAAGCCTCTCAAGCCGAGCGAAAAGCTGGCTAAGCAATGGCTCAAGGAGGCTGCCCAAGGCAAACGGCGCTTGCTCTTTTCTCCACACGCCGAATTGCGAATGCGCCAGCGCAAGATTGGGCGTAGGCAGGTGCTGGAAACCTTGGGACATGGAACCATCAGCGAACCGCTTCACCAAGATATTCATGGGGACTGGCGCTGCAACATCAGTTGGCAACATGCTGGGATGCGCGTTACGGTGGGCGCGGTATTCAAGCTGCATGAAAATGGCGAATGGGTAATCATCGCAACGGTATTCGAGGGATAAAGAAATGTTGAAATATGACGACTGTGGGCTGCGGAATATATGGCTGAAAAATGGCTACCGATATGAAGTAATCGAAGGGCATGGCAAGTGCTTGGAGATAGCCGACATAAACGGGCTACATCGCACCATTGCCCACCAATTGGTAAATTATCGCAAGCGATTGTCTGGCGCGGAAATCCGTTTTCTTCGGGTGGAAATGGGCATGTCGCAAAAACGACTGGCCGACTGCATGGGCGTTGACGAACAGACAATTTCCCTATGGGAACGAAGCAAACGCCGCCCGACAGTGGCAGCCGAAAGGATGCTGCGCCTGCTTTATCTGGAACATGCTGACGGCAAAACCAAGGTAGCGAAAATGATTGCCCAATGGAACGACATAGATCGGCAAGAACTGGAAGAAGAATCCAAGCAAGTATTTCAGGAAACAGATGAAGGGTGGCGAATGGCCGCATAGAGTTCTACCGTCCCCCATGCGGTTCATGGGGAAAGCGAAGCGGGCTTGCGCTGATACGCAAGTCCGCTTCTAACCACAACGCAACCTACACAGGAGGTACGCATCATGGCTACTGCCATTATAGACACACCCGCAAGAGACAGCACCAGCAAACAAAATCCGTCCGCAATGACTGCACGCGAAGAGCGTGCGATCTATCGCGCAATGGGCATACTTGAAACACATCTAAGACGAGCGCCCAGTGAGGTGCTTAACAGTTCGTCGCAGGTGCGCAAATTCTTGACGTTGAAGCTAGCGCGCGAAGAGAGCGAACAATTTGTGGTGTTGTTTCTCGACACGCAGCACCGCTTGATTGAGGCTGAGACGTTATTCTACGGCACGCTTGGACAAGCCAGCGTCTATCCTCGGGAAGTGGTGAAACGCGCCCTGTACCACAATGCGGCGGCTGTGATACTGGCGCACAATCATCCATCTGGCGTGGCCGAACCCAGCCAATCAGACCAGCTATTGACCTGTGCGCTGAAGCAAGCATTATCGCTAGTGGATGTGCGCATACTGGATCACTTCATCGTTGCATCAGACTGCGCGCTATCACTCGAAGAGCAAGGGCTGATGTATGGCAATCCTAAGCTGGAAAGTGAAGTGGAAAAACGTGAGCGTCGCAAGGCACTGGCGCGGAAAATACGCAAGCCGCGCCTCCAAACAAAAGCGGCAAGAGCACGCGCTGGCCGCGTGTCGATGGCCACACACGTTTAAGCAATATCGAGTTTACCCCCGCCTAGTTTTAGCGGACGAAAAGCCGGTTCCTTCACCGGTCTGTCGGGGGTTTCTATTTTGAAGGCTGACACCGGAAGGGGTGCAAATGCAGACAATTTTTACTATTCCCGAAACGCTGGCAGTGCTTGAAAAGCATACAGGCCGGACATGGACCGCCTCAGAACTTTTCGACATGGTGGGCAGCTATGGGATAAATCTGCACGCCGCAGCGCCGGTAACCGCACAAACCAAGATTGAAAAGTTTGTTGACAGCGTTGGCATGGTGCAAAAATTCAGTTTGCCGCCTGCTGACTGTGATTATTTACTTGATCCGTTCAAAGTGCCAAATAGTCATTCCGGCTTGGCTGTGCTATTTCCGGCGCAAGTGAAGCAACTTCAAATAAATGGCGAAACCCTGACAAGACACCCAAGCGACCACGACGAAATAGCGGGTGAAAATAAAGTGTTTATCGAACCCGTGCGAGTAACCAGCGAACAGGTGCGTGTCAAGGCGGAGACACTAGAAAGGATATTGAATAGATTAGGCACGTCACAATCCTCTAAAATGAATATGCTGAAACTGGTAAAAGACCAACTGAGGTTTGATGATGAAATGCGTATTTCGTATTCCAGTGTTCGCAAGAATGCAGATGGTAATCCGTATTACGTCACAGGCGCGAGACAATGGTTGAAGGCCGTTAGCGTAATTGGTTTAATTACGCCCGGGCAATTCCTTGCGATCATGCTGGAAGGGATGCGCAACACGAACATCCTCATGCATGGCGGATTGGATGAAAGTTATGAGCAGGAAATAATCACAGCATGGGCTGGGTTCATTCGAGACGCGCTACACAATGACGAAATCAGCCCGCGTGATGATGTGACTGGCCTTCCCATCGGCAAGATGAGCTGTGCCCCCCATATGGATATTCTTGATTGTTCTTGGTGTATGTCCGTATCTGATGCCGTTAAATTGGCCGCTTCTAAGGGCGCTGAAATCGACTTTGTGGCGATAGCGGAACACCTCTACAAAATTTATTTTGAGAACGAAGCCGCAACCGTGGAGCGGGCTGCTCCCGCCGCGAAGGTGGAAACCGTTCCTGACACAAGCCAGAGCAGTGAAGATATTGAAGAGCAAGCCGCTGCCAATAACGAAAACAAAATATTAGCCGCACTGTTTGACCCTGTGCCAGTGGACGTATTGGAAATGATGTTTCCTGCTGATGGAAAGTGGAAAAGCTGGACAGATAGAGCCTCTAGAAACGGGTTAATTAATGCCCGCGAAGGAACCGCAATGTATAACCCTTACAAGGCCGGAATGTGGTTTGTTGTTAAGGGCAGGAAGGGGATGACTATAGGCCACTGCCGCCGGAAGCTGGCGAACCATCTGCCTGATCGTTCCCTGGATGAAAAATATCTGCTGACTGGTGAGTTAGACTAACCGCCATATTTCCGCCACACCATAGACGCACCTCGGCATTCTTCCACCGGGTTGCCGCCATATAGCCGCCACTCTTCCGCCGATACCCCTTCAAATTTTCTTTACACAATTGAGTCTATCAATATCTCTACGCCGATGTACCTTCCTGCAAAGGGCGGAATGTGTGGGTGTTGATAGCTGATTGTCGGCAAGTTATCAATACCCATCACGCCGCCCCGAGCGGGAATTTTAGGAGTATTGATAATGACGCTTGATAACCCGCAATTCCCAGCAACATGCGCAGCACATAACTTACAAACCTTTCCCCCGCTAGAGCTTGTCACGCGCCCCACGGTTCCAACTGACCAAGCCGCCTATTACCTGAACCGCAAGCCGCAGACAATGCGCAGCTGGGCCTCGACGGAGAGCGGCCCACTTCGCCCGGTGCATATCAATGGCCGTCTTGCATGGCCGGTTGCGGCAATCCGCGAAATCGTGAAAGGGGGTGCGTAATGTCAACCTCGATTCCGGAAAATTCTAATGACACTATGGCCGATAGCCCAATGGATTACACATTGACGGAAGCTGCCAAGCATACCGCTCGCTTGCTTAAAATCACGCCTGAAGAGGCAGTGCGTGATTACCCTGTAATCGTGTCAACCTATGCGCTGTTTGCGGTTGGTCAATGCGATTCTGACGCTGCGTATAACCGGCATGAGGAATTGACGGATGTGCTGTGCGACATGCGCGATACGGTGCGCGAGATTGCGGAAAATCTGAAATCCAATTCAGCGCGGGCAGTGTGCCAGACTTCACCCGTGCTTGATGAGCTGCGCAGCCTATCAGAGCGTGAGCGCTGGCAGATGTATGAGGCTTTGAAAGCTGGCTTTTTCAAAAACCACAAGACTTACACCCAGTGCGAATACGACCGCGCCATACGGCTGTACACGAACCTGCTGGGGGTGTAACTATGGCCGATCCAATACAAGCGTTTTTCGCCGCTATGCGCGAGGCTGGCCTGTCGATTGATGAGACGATCACGGCTGATGGTCGGCTACATCGCTTCAATGTCGAGGGCGACAAACGCGGCAAGCGGAATGGTTGGTACGTGCTACACCTTGATGGTCTGGCGGCGGGTTCTTTCGGTTCGTGGCGTACTGGGGAAAGTCATCAGTGGTGTACCAAGGCCGAGCGCGAGATGAGCAACGAGGAGCGCGAGCAGAACCGCCTTCGTATAGCCACTGCCAAGGCCGAGCGTGAAGCCGAAGAAGCCAAGTTGCGCGAGGTTGCGCGCCTCAAGGCTGAAAAGCTTTGGGCGCGTGCGGGTTCGGTCGATTCTGCGCATCCGTACCTGGCAAAGAAAGGCATCCGGCCTGTCGGTATCAAGCAACTGAACAACATGCTGGTAGTGCCGGTGCGTGATGCGGATGGCGCGCTACATTCTCTTCAGTTCATCAGCGCAGATGGTAGCAAGCGGTTTCTGACAGGTGGACGCAAGGCCGGATGTTATGCAGCAATGGGTGAGCCTATGGGCGCTCTGTGCATCGCCGAAGGCTATGCAACCGGGGTCAGCATCCACCATGCCACTGAATACGCGGTAGCGGTGGCGTTTGATGCTGGCAATCTTGCGGCAGTAGCCAAGGCGCTGCGCGCTAAATTTCCCGACATCCAACTGATCGTGTGTGCTGATGACGATCACCAGACGCCTGGCAATCCCGGCATCACCAAGGCGACCGAGGCGGCGCGCGCCGTGGGTGGGCTGCTTGCCGTACCCGACTTTGGCAGCAACAGACCGGACAGCGTTTCTGACTTCAACGACTTGCACCAGCACGGCGGGCAGGATGCCGTATGCGGCTGCGTAGCGCGTGCAATTGAAGTGGTGATGACTGAGCCTCAAGCTCAAGAGAAAAACGCACCAAAACGCAAAGTAACGGTTCCAGCTTCGACATCGGAAACTTCGGTTACTGAATCTTGGCCTCCCCTGCTGCTGCCCGGCACGGTACGCCCGCCTGAAATTCCCGCCGACATTCTGCCTGGCTGGGCGGGTGCAATGGCCGCAGCGGTGGCCGCCGACACTCAGACATCACCATCCGCATCCGTGCTGCTGGCGTTGCCGATGATTGCGGCCTGTGTGCAGCGCCGCTATGAGGTAGCCCCGCATGGTGATGGCAGTTATCGAGAGCCGTTGTGTTTATGGACCTTGGCCGCACTGCCCAGCGGATCACGCAAGACGCCGATCCTCAAGGCGTTGTCCGATCCATTGCGCCGATGGGAAAAGCTGCTGGCGGATCGTCTGCGCGCCGAGATTGCCCGAGTCGAAGCGACGCGGCGCGTGATGAAGAAGCGTATCGAGGCGCTGGAAGCCAAGGCCGCCAAGGTCGAAAGTTCGACCGAACGCGCCAGCATCCGCGATGAAATCCAGCGGGAGCTGGAAGAAACGCCGGAGGAACTGAAAGTGCCACGCCTGATGACCGGCGACACCACGCCGGAACGGTTGCAGGAGATGCTGGTAGAACAGCATGAGCGCATGAGTCTGGTGAGTGATGAGGCCGGAATATTCCTGGTGCTGGGCGGCATGTACAGCGGCGGACAGGCGAATCTGGATGTATTCCTGCAAGCCTACAGCGGATCATCGGTGCGTGTTGACCGCAAGGGACGTATGGCGCATCTGGAAAGCCCCGCGCTGACCTTCGCCCTGGCCTTGCAGCCGGGCATCTTGCAGGACGTCGCCAACGACAAGCGTTTTCACGATTCCGGCCTGCTGGCGCGCTTCCTGTTTTGCATCCCGCAGAGCACGGTCGGCGCGCGCGATGTACGCGCCAGAAATCCCATCCCGGATCATGTCGCCGCCGCATGGCGCGAAGGCTTGTTTTCCCTTCTGCTTGACGCTGAAAAGCGTCCAGATGAACCTCGTCTATTGTCCTTCACCAATGAGGCGCGCGAGTGCTGGCTGGACTTCGCGCAGAAGGTGGAAAACGAGCTTGCCAGCGGCGGCAAACTGGCGCATTTCGCCGAGTGGGGCGCGAAGCTGCCCGGCCAGTGCGCCCGCATCGCCGGACTGATGCAGCTTATCGCCACAGGCCGCGAATCCAAGCAGGTAGGGCTGGACGCCGTACAGCGCGCCGTCAAGTTATCCGGCTTGCTGGTGAAACACGCTTACTCGGCATTCCGGCTGCTGGGGGCGGACAAGGTGGAAGCAGACGCCATCCATCTGATGGAGTGGATCAAGGCGCGCGGACTGGATGAGTTCGACAGGAACGATGCGCACAGGGCGATGGAGGGCAGGTTCCGCACCGTGGCACGCCTCAAGGAAGCCGCCGAACGGCTGCACGAATGGAATGTATTGTCGCCAGAACTGCGCCGGAGCAACCACAAAGCGCGACCGTCGCCTTACTACCGGGTAAACCACCAGTTATTTGGTAAATCGTGAAAGTCGCTATAAGTTATTTTTAGATAATTTATTTATTATCAATCAGCTACGCCATACAGACATGCACCCCTGTCGATTAAGTCGATTAACTCGATTAACCCAACTTTCACTATATCGAGGATTCCGGTTAGTCGAGTTAATCGACTTAATCGACAGGGGTAAGGGTTGTGGGCATGTGAGAGAGTTTGAACGACATGAAGTAATCCACATCGGCAATGCAGCTTGGGTAATGGCCTTATCCTCCTCTCAAAAATCACGGGTCCTTCCCAGGGTTATTCACAGCGGGTCCCATGACCGCGAAAATTCTCTAGTTACCAACATCCATAAGGGGGTTGTATCGTAGGCGGGGCATTAGATTTGGAGGTGGTGTATATATTTTAAGCAAATGAAAAATGTAATGCTTAATTTTTATGCAGCGGGTTGTAGCGGTGTGCAAGGCTAGAATTTTGTGATGTTTAACTTTATGAAGGAGCGTAGCGATCATGGCAACACAACAACAAATAGCAGAGCACTTGGATTTAAGCCAACAACAGATAAGCAACATCATGGCGCGCCTTGGGATCGACTGGAAAACCGCAAGTATGGATCACGTCCGCATCGCATACATTCGGCATCTAAGAGTGGTGGCCGCTGGGCATGAGTCAAGTGGCGGCGATAGCTTGGTGGCAGAACGGATACTTTCTGAGCGCGTGGATCGTGAACTGAAGGAACTCACACTTGCCGAGAAAAAAGGCACACTCATCAATGTCGCACAGCTTGAGCCTGAACTGATGAACATGGTGAGTGCCTTCCGTACTGAGCTGCTATCCCGTGATGACAAGCTGGCCAGTGACCTTGCCACGCTGTACGGAATACAGGTTGATGTTGCGATACTCAATGAATTCACTAACGCCGCACTGTTGCAACTCAGTCGATACGATGTCGCACGGGATAGGGGGTAAAAATCTCTACAGCCCTATGCTTCAAGACCGGTAGCCTACCTTTGTTTGCAGCGGCGCGAATTAGACAGGGGGGGTATTGAATTCGGAGATGGAGTATCGGGTGCTGAAATTCTTATAGGAAAATCAAGCCGTGGTATGTTATTGACTTGGAGGCATAACATGGGTTTTCTATTCCGTAAGCGCATTAAACTACTTCCTGGCGTTTGGCTAAACCTGAGCAAGGGCGGAGTCAGCACGTCCATTGGAGGCAAGGGGCTGACCGTCAACATAAAGAGCGGCAAGACCAAAACTACCGTAGGAATTCCCGGGACCGGATTGAACTACAGCGAAACATCTGCCGCCGCGCATCAGGTACACAAAACACCGATACCAGCGAGAGCAGGAATCCCGACATTGGTCTGGTTGCTAATCTTGGTGGTGGCAATGGTGTTGCTGCTGAAGTGAAATCCAAACTATGCAATGTTGGGCAATGAGCCCTGACCGCTGGCGCTAGAGATAGCCCGGCGGTTTTTATTTTCGTGGGCGGGTGTGCGTGCATTATTTATGAAATGCGGTTACAAACTGGTTACATTAAAACAAAGCAAGCCAAGTATATACCCTAACACATTGATTAATATAATGTGTCATTACTACTTCTGGAAGTTCAGGCATGTTTACCTCAGATATCTTTCCTACTCCGTTTAAGGGAGAGGAAAAAAGGCGTTTTGGCGATAATCAAAGGCCGCCGCATAACGTAGCGAGCGCAGCTGAGACAAGGCAAAAAATGGCGAAAAACCGGAATTTACTGTTATGTAAATGAGGATTTTGAGCCATTTTTTAACGCAGTATCAGCAAGCGCATAACCAACGACTTAGTTGGCGTAGTTTGACAACTTAGTCGGATGGCTAGTCGTTTCATCAGTAGTTATGCGGCGGCCTTTTAGGCACGGCGGCGTTTCCACCAGATATAACCTCCGGCACCCGCCAATAGCAGCGGCAATCCGAGCAGAAAGCCAAAGCTGATGACGTTGAGTTTGGTTTTGCTCAGCGCCAGTTTGCTGTCCTTGGCCGGACGCAGTTGTGGCGTGATCAGATGCTCCTCGCCCGCCAGCCAGTTCACCATGTTCATGCCCAGATCGACGTTGCCGCCGTTGCCGGCGAAACTGTTGGAGAGGAATGCGCCGTTGCCGACCACCACGATACGCTGCTCCCGTGCATTGATGTTGCGTTGCAGCGCCACTGCAATAACTGCCGGACCGGGGGTGTCGTGCTGTTTGTCGAACGGGTGCCCGGACAAACGGTTTTCGTCGTGCGGCTTGCCCTTGGGAGGGGTGCGGCTCACCCAGCCGCGCGCGGCGACTTCCACCAGAACCTGGTGCTGCCAATCCTTGGTTTCGTTCCACAGCAGCGGGCGGGCAGACGGAAAGGCGGTGATCAGGCTGAAATTGCGGGTGATCGCGTGAGACGGATAGGTCGCGCCCAGCGACCAGGTGGCGGGTGCATTCATCTCGGCAGCAGCCGGATCTATCACCACGCCGGGAGGCAACAGCAAGTCGAGTTTTTCGGCGAGGCGCTCCAGTCCGTGCATGGGCTCGGCGTCCACCAGCCAGAGCAGGTTGCCCCCGCGATCGACATAGCGCAGCAGCTTGTCCACTTCACCCCGCATCAGATCGAGTTGCGGCTGGGTGATCACTAGCACGCTGACATTGTCCGGCACCTCCTGCGCCAGCGCCAGATTCAGGCTGCCGAGATGGAAGCCGTTCTGCTTGAGCTTGGCGCCGAACGGAGCGCCGAGGTCGAAGTTGGCGATGCCGTCCAGTTTGCGTTCTCCGTGCCCGTCCAGATACATTACTGTTTGATCGCCGGTATGCGCCAGGCGCAACAGGGTGCCGGTGACGATAGGCTCGTTGATCTTGGTCAGATGCTCGCTGCGTCCGGCGTATTCGATCACCATTTCGCCATTGAAGCGGATTTGCGCAGCACGGGCTTTCTCCGCTTCCTTTTCGGGATCGACGAATACCAGCTGCATGTCGGGTTTGTAGCGCTGATAAAGCGACAGAAAATCGCGGATGATTTTGCGTATGTCGCCCAGGCGCGCATCCTGTTCGGTCGCATACACGGTGACCGTGACTGGCCCGTTCATCTGCCTGAGCACTTCCACACTGTCGGGTTCCAGACTGTTGACGGCGTTGTAGGTGATATCGCGCTGAACAGGATGCTGCATCGCCAGATAAACCAGGCCAAACGCCGAGCCCGACAGCAGCAACACGAACAGCAGGTTGCGCAGAGTCGGATTGGTGGAAAACTTATTCTTCATGGCTTATCCGTATCTGCGGTTGTTGTGCAAACGCTTCATCGTCAACAGCAGGAAGACTGCGGTAAACAACACGAAGAATGCTGCATCGCCGCTGTCCAGCAAGCCGTTGTTGAAATTCTGGAAGTGATAGAGCGGCGAGATGGCGTGCCAGGGCGAATTTTCCGCTGCCGCGCCGACATCGGCCAGCCACAACCCGATCAGCACCGCAAACGCGCCTAACGCGGCGATGATGGGCTGTGTGGTCAGTGCGGAAATGTACAGCCCCAGCGCGACATAGCTGGCCGCAAGCAGGAACAGGCCCAGCATATTGCTCAACAGCAGGCCGTGGTCGAGAGCCGTGCCCAGCGTCAGCGTATAAAGCATCAATGGCACGCCCGCCATCATCAGCAGCAGAAAAACCAGCAAGCCCAGAAATTTTCCGAGCACGATGCGGCAACCGGACAGCGGGGCAGACAGCAGCAGCGCAAATGTCTGGTTGCGGCGCTCTTCGGCGATCAGGCGCATCGTGAACATCGGAACCAGCATCATCAGCAACAGAGCTACCGTGTTGAACATCGGGGCGGCAACCGTGGCCGTCACGCCGGGAGGATTGGCGAGTTGCGCGAGCTGAGGCTGTATTTCCAGGAATGCCTCCAGCCTAGCCAGAAAAAACCATGCGAAAATAAACTGTAGCGCCGCCAGTATCAGCCAGGTGGATGGCATGGCAAACAGGCTGCGCAATTCGCGTAGCGCGAGCAGGTGGATCATGGAGTTTCTCCTTCAGCAGAAGTATCTGTGATCTTGACGAACACATCTTCCAGCGTGGCTTGCAAAGGAGTGAGTTGCTCAAGTTGCCAGCCTTGCTGTTCTGCCATCGTCAGCAACGCGCCTTTGGGGTTGTTGTCCGGTGCATGCAAGATGCGGAACTGCGTGGCAGAAATTTGCTCGACGTCGCTGATACCCGGGATCCCTTCCAGCACGCTCGGCGGGGGAGGGTTGCCCAGGCCGACGATGAAGCCGGACACGCTGCCGTGTTGCTGCATGTGTGCACTGGTATCGCCATAGATCAGCTTGCCGTGCTGCATGATTTCGACGCGGTCGCAGACGCTTTCCACTTCGCTGAGCAAATGAGTGGAAAGGATCACGCTATGCGCATCGCCTAGTTCGCGGATCAGGTTGCGTATCCCGCGAATTTGCGCGGGGTCGAGACCGACGGTGGGCTCGTCGAGCACGATCACGGCAGGGCTGTGGATAATCGCTTGCGCGATACCGACGCGTTGCTGATAACCTTTGGACAGGGTGCCGATGATCTTTTTGCCGACCTCTTCCAGGCCGCATCGTTGTCTGGTTTGCATCAAGGCCCCGGCAGCGGCGGCAGGCTTCATGCCGCGCAGACGCGCTGCAAAAGTCAGGTAATCATTCACGCTGAGTTCGCGATAAAGCGGCGGGGTTTCAGGAAGATAGCCTATGTGTGCCTTGGCCTGAATCGGATGATGCAACAAATCTACGCCGCAGATGTCTATGCTGCATTCATTTTTTTCAGCATCATCCGGCAGCAGGCAGCCCGTCAGCATTTGCAGTGTCGTACTCTTGCCGGCACCGTTGTGACCGAGCAGGCCCAGCACCTCGCCGCGCCTGAGTTGCAAAGACACTTGATGGATGACTTGCCGACCGCCAAAGCGCCGCGTCAGGTTGCGTGCGGAAAGGGTTATTTCAGGAGTTAGGTTAGGCAAAGTCTGGGGGCGGAATGGTTGTGGATTTGATTAAATATACCCTATTATGTGCACCCACATCAAAAGCAGTATGGATATGACCCAGTTTAAATACATCCTCCTATGCAGTTTGCTGCTCACCGCATGTGCGCACGCTCCCCAGCAACCCAAAGCGGCAGTACAGGACGATCAGGCAGAGGCTGAAAGCCAGGCTGAACCACAGGCTGAAGTGCCGCAGGTGTTGCCCAATGTTGAATTAAGCGGCGAGTTACTCTACGAGTTCATGCTGACCGAGATCGCCAGTCAACGCGGCAACGACGCGCTCGCAGTTACAGGCAGCGTCGATCTGGCCAAAAAAACCCAGGATCCGCGCCTGGCGATGCGCGCGGCCCACCTGGCGCTGCAGTTCGGCCAGATCGACAAGGCGCTGGAGGCGCTCAGAATTTGGCGCAATACCGATCCGGCCTCGATCATGGCGAGACGCATGCTGTCATCGGTATTGCTGCGCAGCGGCAATACCGAAGCAGCCGGCAATGAATTCGCGGACTTGCTGAAAGTGGACGAGAAACATGCCGCACAGAACTTTATCCAGATTTTTCAGATGTTGGCTGCCTACCCGAATAAGGCGGAGGCCCTGAAGTTGTTGCGCGGACTCGCGCAACCCTATCCGCGAGTCGCTGAAGCTCGCTGGGGCGTGGCGCAATTGGCGCAGGCGTCCGGCGATGCGGAGCTGGCGTTAAACGAGGCAAAGCAAGCGCATAGCCTGCGCCCAGAATGGGATAGAGCCGCCTCACTGGAAGCTCAATTGTTGCAAAAAAATGCGCCGCAGCAGGGTTTGGAGGTGTTGCGCAGCTATCTGTCCAGCTATCCCGATGCACACGAAATTCGTCTGCAATATGCGCGCACCTTACTGGATCAAAAGCAATACAAACTGGCGCGGGATGAATTTCAACGAATAGCGGACGAAAATCCCGAGAATCCGGATCTGGCCTATGCCATCGCACTGATATCGCTGCAGTTAAGTGACTGGGAAAATGCCGAAATACAACTCAAACAAGCGCTCAGCAAGGGCAAGAAAGAGCAGGACACGGTGCAGTATTACCTCGGGCAATTGAGCGAGGCCAAGAAAAAAGAAGAGGAGGCGATTGCTTATTATCGCGAGGTCAAGGGCGGTGAATTTCAGGTGGCTGCCCATATCCGCATTGCATATTTGCTGAGCAAACGCGGCCAGCTTGCCGAAGCGCGCCAGCTGCTGCATCAGGTGCATGTCACGAATGACCTGCCTCGCGCACAGTTGTCGATGGTCGAGGCGCAATTGTTGCGTGAGGCGAGCCAGTTCGACGACGCCTATCAAGTGTTGAGCCAGGCTCTGGCGAGGTTGCCTGACCAGATCGACCTGATTTACGAGACCGCGATGATGGCCGACAAAATCGGCAAGTTTGACGAGTTCGAGAAATTGATGCGCAAGTTGATCAAAATCAAGCCGGATCATGCACAAGCCTACAATGCGCTGGGCTATAGCATGCTGGAACGCAATGATCGCATCCCGGAAGCCGTAGAGCTGGTGGAGAAAGCGCTCCAACTCGCGCCGGATGATGTCGCCATCATGGACAGCGTGGGGTGGGGCTACTATCTGAGTGGCAAACTGGACGAGAGCGTGAAGATGCTGCGGCGCGCTTTTGCCGGTGATGCCAACCCTGAAATCGCCGCGCATCTGGGAGAGGTGCTGTGGGTGCGCGGGGATAAAGAAGAGGCAAAAAAAATATGGCAGAACAGCCTCAAGGAAAATTCCGGCAACAAGCCGCTGCAGGCAGTCATCCAAAAATTTGACCCTTGATGATGAGATTGTTGCTGGTTTTGGGGCTTGCCATGCTGAGCGGCTGCGCGTCCCTCCAACCTGCCCAAGCGCCAACAGTACGTCCCTCACACCCTGAAACTGCACCGTTCGAGATGAGTGGGCGCGTGTCGATCAACCATCAGGGCGAACGGCATACCGCCGGGCTGCATTGGACGCATCGCGCGCAATCCGATGAAATCCTGCTACTGACGCCGCTGGGACAAACGGTCGCGCGCATTTATCGGGACGATAGTCATGCAACGCTGGATGACGGCAAGCAACGCTACCAGGATGCGGATGTCGAATCGCTGATGCAGCAAGTGTTGGGCTGGCATTTGCCGCTGGCGGGCTTGCATCAATGGGTGCTGGGCTTGCCAGTGGCCGATGTTCCGGCACAAACCGAGCGCGGCGGTGATGGGCGAGTTTCCCTGTTGTATCAGGATGGCTGGGAAGTACGTTACCTGCGCTTTGCGGATAGCCAGCCGGATAGTCTGCCGTCGCGTTTGCAGTTAAACCGCGAAAATTTACAAATGCAATTGCTGATCGACGAGTGGGCATGGATCGATCAAGTCATGCATTGATTGCATGCCCTGTGGCGGCTATTTTGCCCGACTATTTTGCCAGACCTGGCCTCAAGTTCTGCTCACAATCTTTGGAAATTTACTCCGCCAGGTGCCGCGCCTGCCGGGTGGCAGGATTCTTCGCCCGTTTCGGGGCTGGCAAATAGTTTTTCGGTTTCATGAACGAGGGCATCTCCTTGCTGCCCGACAGGATGAAATCCTGCTCCAGTGCCGCGCGGGCCGCATCGGCATCTGCCGCGAGCGCGGACTTCAGCCCGCCTAGCACCAGATCGAACAGCAGGTCCAGCGGGATCTGGTGCGTCTTGCGCGTGGTGTCATACAGCCAGTCTGAAAACGCGAGGAAGCGCGCAAACGGGTCGTCGGCCAGCAGCAATTCGAGCGCGTGCGGGAAACGTCCGGAGTTGGCGACGAGATCCCAGTAACGGGCAAAACGGGTAAGCCGTTGCATGGTGGAAAAATCGATGCGGTCGGTGGCTTGCACGGTGTAGGGCGGGTAGGGCGTGTAGCGCATGTCGTAAGCTGCTGTGTGGCGGATGATGGGCGTGCCGCGCAGGCGCTTCAAGATCCCTACCTGGATCTCCTGCTGCTTGAGTGCGACCAGACGGTTGAATCCTTGCCCCACGCTCTCGATGTCTTCGCCGGGCAGGCCGATGATGAGATCGACGTGGACATGCGCGTGGCTTTCATGGCGCAACCAGCGCAGGTTCTCGAAGGTCTTGGCACTGTCCTGTTTGCGCGAGATCAGCGCCTGCACTTCGGGGTTCAGGGTCTGGATGCCGACCTCGAATTGCAGCGCGCCGGCGGGGAATCGGACGATGAGTTCTTTCAACTGATCGGGCAGGTGATCGGGGATGACCTCGAAATGCACGAACAGTTTGTCGTCCAGCCGCGCCAGGAAAAACTCCAGGATGCGGATGCCGGCCTTGAGGTTCAAATTGAAGGTTCGGTCGACGAATTTGAACTGGCGCGCGCCACGCAGGTACAGCGTGTTGATCTCGGCCAGGAAGGCATCCAGGTCGAAGGCCCAGGCGGTCTTGTCCAAGGACGAGAGGCAGAATTCGCACTTGAACGGGCAGCCGCGCGAGGCTTCCACATACAGGGTGCGGTGGGCGATGTCGTCGTCGGTATAGAGCGCATAAGGCAGCTTGATGTCGGACAACGGCGGCTGGATGCCGGGAATGATCTTCTGCGGCTGCGGATGCCGCCGCAGGAGCTCGCGGCAGAGCTTGGGAAAACTGATGTCGCCCCAGCCGGTGACGACGTAATCGGCCAGGCGCACGATTTCCTGCTCATTGCATTCGTAACTGACTTCCGGCCCGCCCAGCACCACGGTGATTTCGGGGGCAACGCACTTCAGTAAGGCTACCACGCGGGTGATCTCGGTCACGTTCCAGATGTACACGCCGAAGCCGACGATACGCGGCTGGGCTGCCAGCAAAGCCTCGACGATCTCTTCGGTCCGGTTCTGCAGCACGAATTCCAAGATCCGCGTTTCACCCGCAAGCTCACCCATGTTGGCGGCCAGATAGCGCAGGCCGAGCGAGGCGTGGATGTAGCGCGCGTTAAGGGTGGAAAGGAGGATGGCGGACATGCGGGTCAGGTGTGGCTGGTCAGAAATCAGGCCGACATGTTACGCTACTTCCGCGCCATCTCGTCATGGTGCCTGATACCTAATGTCATACTTTCTGCCCTCAATCATTTCCATTTCTAAACAATGCCGATGCGATACTAGTTAGCTAGTCCTCGAGCAAGCTGCTAGAATTTATTGATAGTTGGATAAAACCCGGGGCTCAAATTGACTCCCGCCACGAGATTCGCAGAATGAAACTGATTTGCCCCGCGCCTGCCAAATTAAACCTGTTTCTCCATGTCGTCGGGCGCAGGGCGGGCGGTATGACACGGTGCGCGCAAGCGTCCGGTGCGGGAATGCCGCCCTCCCGCCTCCTCCCGCAATCGGCTGGCTCCGCCAGTAACGTGTCGGAGGCGGACGGCTATCACCTGCTGCAAACCCTGTTCCGTTTTATAGAGTTGCACGACACCTTGCATTTCGGCCTGCGCGAAGACGGTGTGGTTCATCGCACCAATGCCGTTGAGGGTGTGCCGGAAGAGCAGGATTTGTGCGTGCGTGCGGCGCGCTTGCTGCAAGCCGAGACAGGCTGCGGCTTGGGCGTAAACCTCACGGTGGAAAAGCGCATTCCAATGGGCGGCGGCCTGGGCGGCGGCAGTTCTGATGCCGCCACCACGCTGATCGCGCTGAATCGCTTGTGGTCTTTGGGTTTGTCGCGTTCCCGTCTGATGCAGCTGGGCTTGCGGCTGGGCGCGGATGTGCCGGTTTTCGTGTTCGGCGAAAATGCCTTTGCCGAAGGCGTCGGCGAGCAACTGCAGGCCTATCCCCTGCCGGAGGCATGGTATGCGGTGTTATTTCCTCCGGTACACGTACCGACCGCACAGATTTTTACGCATCCAGAATTGACACGCGATACGGTTTCCATCACAATGCGCGCCCTCTCGGAACGGCAATTGTGGGAACAGCAGTTGCATAACGATCTGCAGCCCGTGGCATGCAAGCTTTATCCCGAGGTGGCGCGTTATATCGCATGGCTGGAAAAATTCGGGAAGGCGATGATGACAGGTTCCGGTGCCTGTGTATTCGCAGAGTTTGCCAGCCGCAGCCAGGCCGAAGCCGTTTTGCGGGAATTGCCACACGAAATGCGTGGCGTAGTAACACAAGGTTTAGCAAAGCATCCGTTGCATGATTGGGTGCTTGAGTAAAGAGTAGATGGGGAGTCGCCAAGTGGTAAGGCACCGGATTTTGATTCCGGCATTCGTAGGTTCGATCCCTACCTCCCCAGCCAGTTTTCGGGGCGTTAAGCCTCCTGTGCAATTTGCAGGGCGCGAGCCTCTGTGTCGTTTGCGGGGCGTAAGCCCCGTGTGTTTTGATTTTTAAGGGGTCGCTCGTGTCCTACGACAGCTTGATGGTGTTCACCGGCAATGCCAATCCTAAGCTCGCCGAAGCGGTCGCGCGGCATCTGCACATACACCTGGGTCGCGCCACGGTAGGGCGTTTTTCCGATGGCGAAGTTATGGTCGAGCTGCTTGAGAATGTGCGCGGTCGGGACGTTTTCGTGTTGCAATCCACTTGTGCGCCAACCAATGACAACCTGATGGAAGTGATGGTGATGGTGGATGCGCTCAAACGCGCTTCTGCCGGACGCATTACCGCCGCGATGCCGTATTTCGGTTACGCGCGCCAGGATCGCCGCCCGCGTTCGGCGCGAGTCGCGATTACCGCCAAACTGGTCGCGGATATGCTGAGCAGCGCCGGGGTGGACAGGCTGCTGACGATGGATTTGCACTCCGACCAGATTCAGGGCTTCTTCGATATCCCGGTGGACAATATTTACGCCAGCCCCATCCTGCTGTCCGACGTGTGGAAGAATAACTACCCGAATCTGATTGTGGTATCGCCGGACGTGGGCGGCGTGGTACGCGCCCGTGCGCTGGCCAAACAGATGGACGCGGATCTGGCGATCATCGACAAGCGCCGTCCCAAGCCGAATGTGGCCAAGGTAATGAACATCATCGGTGAAGTGGCGGGACGCACTTGCCTGATCATGGACGACATGGTGGACACCGCCAACACCTTGTGCGAAGCGGCCAACGCGCTGAAGGAAAAAGGCGCGACGCGCGTGCTGGCTTATTGTACCCACGCGGTATTGTCCGGCCCGGCGATCGAACGCATCGAGAATTCCGCGATGGATGAGCTGGTGGTCACCGACACCATTCCATTGAGCGAAGCGGCACGCAAGTGCAGGCGTATCCGCCAATTGAGCACGGCAGAATTGCTGGCTGAGACGATACGCCGCATCAATAACGAAGAGTCGGTGAGCTCGCTGTTTACCGAGTAAGTCAGGTTTTAGCGCTAGCCATGTTGGCTAGCGCAAATGTTGAATCGTCTGGTCGCGGGCGATTCAGTTTTTTTGGAGAAGTGAAATGACAATCGAAATCAATGCAACAATTCGTAAGGCGCAAGGTACGGGTGCGAGCCGCCGTCTGCGTAACGCCGGCCGCGTGCCAGGCGTTGTGTATGGCGTGGGCGACGTAAACATGATCGAAATGGATCACAACGATCTGTATTACAAGCTGCGTGCGGAAGCGTTCCACGCTTCCATCCTGACGCTGAATCTGGAGGGCAAAAAGGAGTCCGTGCTGTTGCGCGACTTCGTCATGCACCCGTTCCGCCAGCAAGTTCAGCACATCGACTTTCAGCGTGTGGATGCGAAGAAAAAGATGCACATCAAAGTGCCATTGCACTTCATCAATGAAGAGATCGCGCCTGGCGTAAAAGTGGGTGGCGGCAAGATCAGCCACGTGATGACCGAACTGGACATCGCTTGCCTGCCCAAGGATTTGCCGGCTTTCATCGAAGTGGACTTGTCGCATCTGACGCTGGGCCATTCCATACACGTCTCCGATTTGAAGCTGCCTAAAGGCGTGGAAGCCGCTTCTCATGGTGCCCATGCCGCCGAAGCGGTAGTGGCTACCGTGCAAGTTCCGCGTGGCATGGCTGAAGCTGAAGTGGCGGCCGAGGCTGATGCCGCCGCTGCCGCTTCTGCGGCTTCCGCGCCGGCTCCGGCAGCGGGTGCCGCCAAAACGGCTGCCCCTGCTGCTGCAGCAGCGCCTGCTGCCGCCAAAAAAGCCAAGTAATACGTTCGGCTGCAGAAACCCGCCATTGCTGATCCCGGCATGGCGGGTTTTTTCATTCAGGGGCGGAATGTTCTATCAATACACGGCTGCATTGAAAGCAAGCCAGATTCTGAATAATCATAAGGTGCGGTGATCGAAATGATTTTTTCCGATAAGGCTGCAACGGGCAATAAATCCGGTCAACGGTTGATGTCCCGTGTATACGCGCCGGTTCTATTTCTGGTTGCGATGATTCCTGTCGGCCATGCCGATACGTTGCCGCGCCCCGACCATGTCGTGGTAGTGATAGAGGAAAATCGCGGCTATGCGCAGATCATGGACACTGGCAATCGCGCTTCCTACATCCACGCACTGGCAAAACGTGGGGCGTTGTTTACGCAGTCCTACGGGGTCACGCATCCCAGCCAGCCCAACTATCTGGCACTGTTTTCCGGCTCCACCCAGGGGGTATCCGGAAACGCCTGCCCGAATTCTTTTGCTACCGATAATTTGGCCTCTGCTTTGCGGGATGCGGGTTTCAGCTTCGCCAGTTATGCGGAATCGTTGCCCGCTGCGGGCGGCTTGAGCTGCGAGTCCGGCGCGTATCGGCGCAAACATAATCCCGTGGCGAACTGGCAAGGCACGCGCCTGCCAGCAGGGGTGAACCTGCGTTTTGCCGATTTCCCGCAGGACTTTTCCAGGCTGCCGACAATTTCTTTTGTGGTTCCGAATCAGGACAACGACATGCACGACGGCAGCTTCGAGGCGGCGGACCAGTGGCTGAAGACGCACATCGATCCGTATGTATCCTGGGCGATGCAGCACAACAGCCTGCTGCTACTCACCTGGGACGAGGATGATTATCGTGAAGACAATCATGTGGTGACGTTGCTGGTGGGGCCGATGGTGAAGGCGGGTATCAGTACGCAGCGCATCGATCACTATAGCGTGCTGCGCACCTTGCTCGACTTATATGGCTTGCCCGCGCTGGGTGAGAGCCGCGCTGCGGAAGCGATCAAGGGAATCTGGAAAAACCGCTGACGCAAATTATTTTCCCTTGGCCGCCATCAGCCCCTCATACTTGGCCTGCAACTGGTCTTTGCTTTCCTTGTAGTCGGGATTCATCGGGATGCAATCTACCGGGCATACTTCCACGCATTGCGGCGTGTCGTAGTGGCCCACGCATTCGGTGCATTTATTGGGGTCGATCACGTAAACGGTATCTCCTTGCGAGATCGCGTCATTCGGGCATTCCGGCTCACATACGTCGCAGTTGATGCATTCATCGGTAATCATCAGTGCCATGCTACTTCTCCTCTTTACAATTTGGTTCTTGAAGACAGTTTAATTCGGTACGAGTTTATTCTTTTGCTGCAATTTATCCATCACATAGGGCGATACGAACTTGCTGACATCGCCGCCGAAGCGCGCGACTTCGCGCACCATGGTGGCCGAGATGAACGTGTACTGCTCGGCGGGAGTCAGGAATAATGTCTCGACTTCGGGATACAGATTGCGGTTCATGCCCGCCAGCTGGAATTCGTATTCGAAATCCGACACCGCGCGCAAACCGCGCAACACCACTCGCGCATTATGCTGCCGCACGAAATTCATCAATAAGCCGTTGAATCCTTCGACGCGCACGTTGGCAAAATTTGCGAACACTTCATTCGCGATCTCCACCCGTTCCGACAAATTGAACAATGTATTGGTGCGGCTTTCTGCCACCGCGACGATGACTTCGCCGAACAATCCCGCTGCACGCCGCACCACATCTTCATGGCCGCGGGTGATGGGATCGAACGTGCCGGGATATACGACTTTAATCACTTGTGGATACTCAATAGTTGAAAATACACCTGCCCGGCCTTGCCTGATTTAACCGCATGCCAGGGCGGTGGAATATTGATTGCAGCTCCCGACTCGACGTAAACCACGCCGTTTTCATTCAGGCATTGCGGCAAGATTTCCAGCAGCTTGGGCAGGTAATCGCTCTGAAAAGGAGGGTCTAAAAAAATCACGTCATACTTTTGCGCATCGCTTAGGACGAATTCTAGCCCATCCCGCCCATGTAGTGACACATTCGCGCAGCCCAATTTTTTAACGTTGTCCTGCAAGGTGCGCAATACCGAGCGGTTCATTTCCACCATGACTACCCGCTCTGCGCTGCGCGAAGCGGCTTCGAAGCCCAGCGCGCCGCTTCCGGCAAACAGGTCGAGGCAGGTACGGCCATACAAGGTTTGCCCCAGCCAATTGAATAAGGTTTCGCGCACGCGATCCGGCGTGGGGCGCAGTCCCTCTGCATCGGGGAAACTGATCATGCGGCTGCGCAGTTCGCCGCCTATGATCCGGACCTTATTTATCTTTTGGTGAATTATTTCGCAGCCCCTTCAGGGCCCCCCACGATCACCGTCGCCATTGCCTGCGGATCGATGTGTCGTGAGAACGCGTCACGTATCTGCGCCGTAGTGACCCGGTCGACGTTATCGGTGAAATCGTCCAGATAAGTCAGCGGCAAATTGTAAAAGCCGATGATGCTCAGATAGTCGAGTATCTTGCGGTTGCTGTCGATGCGCAACGGGAAGCCGCCGATGATGTTCTGCTTGGCGGCCTGCAATTCCTTTTCGCTCGGGCCTTGTGCGACGAAGTCCGCCAGCGTTTTGCGCGCCAGCCGCAGGGCTTCGTCTGCCTGTTCATTCTTGGTTTGCAGGCCGATCTGGAATTCGCCCGGCTGCTTGAGCGGCATGAAGTAGCTGTAGACGCTGTAGGCCAGGCCTTTCTTTTCGCGCACCTGATCCATCAGCCGTGACACGAAGCCGCCGCCGCCCAGCGTATAGTTGCCGACATACAGCGGAAAAAAGTCCGGGTCACCGCGCGCCACGCCCGGCGCGCCGATCAGGATGTGGCTCTGGCTGGCCGGATGGGGGATGCGCTGCTCACTCGCCGTGATCTTCATCGTTACACCGGGCAATGACGAGGTGGTGGTTGATTGCGGCAGTTGCGCGGTGAGTTGTTGCGCGATCGCCGTTGCCTGGGCGCGCGTCGCATCGCCCATGATCGCAACCACGGCGCGATTGGCTTGGTAATGCTCCCGGTAAAAATCCTGCAGGTCTTGGACGCTGATTTTTTCCACGGTATCGACTTCGCCAGAGCTACGCAGCGCATAAGGGTGCGCACCGAACACGGCTTTCTGGAATGCGCGCGCGGCTATGCTTTCCGGCTTGGTGTCGGACTCTTTTAATGCCGCGATCAGCCGCGTTTTCTCCCGCTCAAGAATTGCCGCCGGGAATGCCGGATGCTGCAGCACGCGCGCCATGATATCCAGCGCCTTGTCGCGCTCTGCCGTGCTGCTCAAGGTGCGCAGCGACACACTGGAGCGATCCTGGTCAAAGCTGCCGCCGAATTGCGCGCCGATGTCCGCCATGCCGCCGGAAATGTCATCCTCGCTCAAACCGTCGGCGCCGGCATCCAGCATCTGGTGCGTCAATCCGGCTACGCCTGATTTATCTGCATTATCGAAGCCGCTGCCTGCGGGAATGCTCACCGCCACATCCAGCATTGGGATGTCGTGATCTTCAACGAACAACACCTTCGCGCCGCTGGCGCTCTGCCAGTGCTGGATTTTCGGGGTGGCGTAAGCAAGAGTTGTCAGGCAGCACAAGGCTGCCACGCTCGCGGCTCGTATCAGTTTTGTTCTAGCGGACATGCGATCCTCCTGCGGATTTGTGTTTTGGCTTGCCGGAAAGCGGCTGAGGGTCGAGCACGGCGACCGTCAGATTGTCGTCCTGCAAAAATTCTCTGGCGACTTGCTGCACCTGTTCGGCTGTCACCGCCTGGAGTTTTTTCAGCATCACCGGAATCGCCTGATGGCCCAGGCCGGTGCTCTCCAGCTCGCCTATCTGCATCGCCTGATAGAACAGCGAGTCGCGCTTGAACACTTCGGATGCGGTCACCTGTGCCTTGACGCGCTTGAGTTCATCTTCGTTGACGCCGTCTTTCAGCAGCAACTCGATTTCTCCGCGCAACGCGGATTCCACATCCTGTACGTTCTTGCCCGCGCTGGGCGTGGCTTCCAGCATAAACAGGCTGGGGCCGCGCGCCATCGAGTCATAACCCGCTCCCGCCGCGCTGGCGATCTGCTGCTCGCGCACCAGATGTTTGTTGAGCCGCGCCGATTCGTTGCCGTCCAGTACACCTGCTAGCATCTCCAGCGCATAAGGCTTCCAGTCTTTCTCGGCATCCCTGATCACCGGAGCCTGATAGGCCATCACCAGCTGCGGCAATTCGGCTGGCGCCTTGACGACCAGGCGCTTGATGCCGACTTGCTTGGGCTCGGTGTAGTTGCGCCGTATCGGCAATTTATGCTGGGGGATGGAACCGTAATAGCGTTGCGCCAGCGCAAACACCTCGTTGGCTTTCACGTCCCCGGCGATCACCAGCGTGGCGTTGTTCGGCGCATACCAGCGGTTATACCAGACCTTGGCGTCATTGACCGTGAGCATCTGCAAGTCGCTCATCCAGCCGATGACCGGATGGTGGTAGGGATGTTCCTGGTAAATGGTCGATCTCATGATTTCATTCATCAGCGACTGCGGCTCGTCGTCGGTGCGCATGCGCCGTTCTTCCATGACCACCTTGATTTCCTTGCTGAACTCTTTCGCGCTCAGATCGAGATTTTCCATCCGGTCCGATTCCAGCTTCATCGCCAGCGGTAATTGGGATTTATGCAATTGCTGGAAATAAGTGGTGTAATCGCTGCTGGTAAACGCGTTCTCGCGCCCGCCTGCTGCCGCGATGCGTTTGGAGAATTCCCCGACCGGCACGGACTTGGTTCCCTTGAACATCATATGCTCCAGCACATGCGCGATTCCGGTAGTGCCGGCCATTTCATCCATGCTGCCCGCTTTGTACCAGACCTGCTGAACGATAACCGGCGCGCGGTGATCTTCCTTGACGACGACTTTCAGTCCGTTCGCCAGCGTCTTCTCGAATACTTCGGCCTGCGCGGCGCTGTGCGAGCAACCCAACAACAATGCGATGTAAAATAAATAAACTCTCATGTCCCTAGCCCTTTAAGGTGTAATCGGCATAAAATGCCGCGCGCATTATGCGACATTTTTCCGCTTACCGGCCATACCCATCCAAATGTTTAGTTTTTTGAAAAAAAATCCGACCGATACGCCCAGCGAGAAAGCAGATGGCGGCTGGTTTTCTCGCCTGAAGACCGGCTTGGCGCGCACCGGCGGCCAGTTGGCCGATCTGTTAGGCGGCGGCGGAAAAATAGACGACGACCTGTACGAGGAACTGGAGAGCATACTTATCACCGCCGATGTCGGCATGGATGCGACCCGCGCGCTGCTGGCCGACCTGCGCCACCACGTCAAGGAACATCGTTTGAGCGAAGCCTCGCAAATGAAGGAAGCGCTCGCACATTGTCTGCTCAAGCTGCTCAAGCCGCTGGCGCAACCGTTGCAGGCTGAAACCAATAAACCTTTTGTCATCATGATGGTGGGCGTGAACGGCGCGGGCAAGACCACCTCGATAGGCAAGCTGGCGAAATACCTGCAGGACCAAGGCTTGTCGGTGATGCTTGCGGCAGGCGACACGTTCCGTGCTGCTGCAAGAGAGCAACTGATGACCTGGGGCGAACGCAACAATGTGACGGTGATCGCGCAGCAGAGCGGCGATGCGGCTGCGGTGATCTACGATGCGGTGCAGTCCGCACAGGCGCGCAAGATCGACGTGGTGCTGGCCGATACCGCCAGACGGCTGACCACCCAGGCGCACCTGATGGAAGAAATCAAAAAAGTGAAGCGCGTGATCGCCAAGGTGTTACCCGATGCGCCACACGAGGTGCTGCTGGTGCTGGACGCGAATACCGGGCAGAACGCGCTCTCCCAGCTCAAGGCATTCGATGAGGCGCTGGGTGTGACCGGCTTGATACTCACCAAGCTGGACGGCACAGCCAAAGGCGGCGTGATCGCCGCGATCGCCCATTCTGCGCATAACCGGGCACATCCCATCCCGGTACGTTTCATCGGCGTGGGTGAAGCGCTGGATGACCTGCGCCCGTTCGTGGCGGAGGATTTTGTCGCGGCATTGCTGGGTTTAGACGAATGATCTCTTTTTCTCAAGTCAACAAGCGCTACCCCGGCGGCTATCAGGCGTTGAAGAATGTTTCGTTCGATATTGCCGAGGGCGAGATGGTGTTTCTCAGCGGCCATTCCGGCGCGGGCAAGAGCACGCTGCTCAAGCTGATCGCGGCGATCGAGCGCCCCAATTCCGGCAGCGTGCTGGTAAACAACCAGAACGTCGGCGTGCTCAAGGAGCGCGCCCTGCCATATCTGCGCCGCAACCTGGGCATCATTTTTCAGGATCACAAGTTGCTGTTTGATCGCAGCGTGTTCGACAACGTGCTGCTGCCGCTGCAGATTTGCGGTTTCGATTACCGTGAAAGCCACAAGCGGGTGCGTGCCGCACTCGACAAGGTCGGCCTGCTCAAGCGCGAAAAATCCCATCCCATCGCGCTGTCAGGCGGCGAGCAACAGCGCTTGTGCATTGCCCGGGCGATCGTCAATCGTCCGGCCATCCTGCTGGCCGATGAGCCGACCGGCAACCTGGATGCCGAGTACGCGCAGGAGATCATGGCGATATTCAGATCCTTCCATCAGGTCGGTGTCACCCTGCTGATCTCCACCCACGATACCAACGTGTTGCAGGATAACGGCGTGCGCGTGCTCGCTCTCAGGCAGGGTGAGTTGCAAACCATAACATCGGGGGGGGGAGGAGGAAAATGAGGCACGCATTCGCGCAAAATTCCAGCATATTGCGGCGCATGTTTGCTTCGCCATTGGCCGGATTTCTCAACATTCTGGTCATCGGCATCGCGCTCAGCCTGCCTGACGGTATGTATGTGCTGCTGAAAAACATGCAGGGGCTGGTCGCGCAACTTTCGGGCACCCCGCAGATCAGCCTGTTCATGAGCATGGATGCAAAGGCGGACGATGTCGATATGCTGCGCAAACAACTGGAGCAACATCCGGCTATCGAACGCATTGAGTTTGTTGCGCGGGCAAGGGCCTTGGAGCAGCTCAAACAAAGCACCGGGCTCGCCGATGTGGTCGGCGGTTTGAGCCAGAACCCCTTGCCGGATGCCTTCATCGTCTACCCCAAATCAAGTACAGCGCAAGCGCTGGATGAATTGCGCATTGAGTTGGCGAAGCTGCCCAAGGTGGAATTGGCACAACTCGATTCAGCCTGGGCATACAAGCTGGAAGCCTTGCTCAAGTTCGGGCGGATGGGGGTGCTGATACTGGCCAGCCTGCTCAGCCTCGCGCTGATTGCTGTCACGTTCAATACCATACGACTGCAAATTCTTACCCAGCGCGATGAAATTGAAGTGGCCAAATTGATAGGCGCAACCAACGGTTTCATACGCCGCCCATTCCTGTATTTTGGTGCGGCTCAGGGTTTGTTGGGGGGCATCGTGGCCTGGTTCATCATCATGGCCAGCCTGCTGTTGCTCAATCACCAGCTCGGTGCCTTATCGCAGCTTTATGCCAGCCAGTTTGTTTTGCATCCGCTGTCAATCGGCGATAGCCTGACACTGCTGATGTTTTCGATGTATCTGGGTTGGCTGGGTGCGTGGTTGTCAGTGGCGCGGCATTTGTCGCAGATAGAGCCGCGTTGAATGTGGGGAGTTCGGGTTACATTTCAAAGCAGTGTTTACTGCACGTAGCGTACCGTTTCATGGGCGAAGTAAAACAACGGCAGGCTCAACTGGCGATGGTATATCAGGTCGAGGTCGTCAATTTCAACAGCCCGACCGAAGAGCATGATCTCTTCGCTGTCCACGCCGCTGAACGCATCGTCTGCAGTTTGTGGGCCGCTTAACTCTATCGTGAAATCCATGCACATCCCCTTAAAACATGACTTCAGTGAAATTACATTTGTTTCTTATCGGACT
The DNA here is from genome assembly GCA_016195965.1 of Nitrosomonadales bacterium. Lineage (GTDB taxonomy): Bacteria > Pseudomonadota > Gammaproteobacteria > Burkholderiales > Gallionellaceae > Gallionella. Next base: position 61,193 of record JACPYR010000017.1, read on the forward strand.
TGAATTGTATTTCTGCGCTATCCGATGCGCGGTGAGTCAGGTTGTGGGCTTGGCCACAACATAAAATCCTTTGTTGCGCAAGGTCTGGGCTTTTTCCATGTCCGCTACAATGGTGTAGCGCAGCACGCCGTGATAATAAACGCATAATTTAAGCATGATAACCTCCAATCAATCTGCCATATCGTATGGCATGTCTTGCTCAGCACCGGCCAACATCAGGCTAGCGCTGGTTGGCATACATTTTTGCCAGGAAGATATCGGCAATTACCGCAGTAAGATCCGACGGTATGCTCAATTGCTTCTCTGCCTGGATCAGTTGTTGCTGGCACATCAAGTCAACAGCGGGGTTCCAACCGGCACACATGATTTCCGCGCCGTATTCCGCTTCCATCAAGTCATGTTCGATTTCGTAGCCGCTCATATTCATCGTGATACTCATGGCACACCTCCTTCTGCTTGCTTAACTTCGTTACGGCCTGTTGCCGCGTAGTTGCATCCTGGTCTGATGGCTTGAAACTTCGAATGGCCACCGGTGTTGCTCTAGCAGCATATTGTATGCCAAGCGGCAGATTGCTGCTCTGAAATGGCGCCGCCATTGGCCTTGGTGGGGTTTGTGCGGAGGTATTGAGGCGCCGAGGAATTTCTCAAAAGTAGCTAAAATTTGCGGTTAGTCTTAGTAATGAGAAGAAGAATTTACCAATTTATAAAATAGAGAATGTCACAGGGGAAGTCGACAGCAATAGGATTTTGGGTTCCTTTCGCATTAAATATCGCACTGTAGTCATAGTGGGTATTGCTGGGCTCCGGGCAAGCGGCTCGGTTGGGCGGACGCATTACCAAGTCTCACAACAGGGATGGTGCGGTTACAATGCGTGTTTTACGGATTATCCCGAATAAAATATCCAGAGCGTAAAGTGCAATTAACCACATGATCCACAGCGACAATCTCTTTACCGAACCGCGCCTGATCGCGCCTACTGCGGCCTCTCATCAGGAAGAGGCGCTGGAGCGCGCGCTGCGCCCCAAGCAGCTCGACGAATATGTCGGCCAGGAGAAGATACGCGGGCAATTGGAGATTTTCATCGAGGCGGCAAAACGGCGCCGCGAGCCGCTCGACCACGTGCTGCTGTTCGGCCCGCCCGGCCTGGGCAAGACCACGCTGGCGCAGATCATCGCGCGCGAGATGGGCGTGAACCTGCGCCACACCTCGGGCCCGGTGCTGGAGCGCGCCGGCGACCTGGCAGCACTCTTGACCAATCTCGAACCGAACGATGTGCTGTTCATCGACGAGATACATCGCCTGTCGCCGGTCGTGGAAGAGATACTCTATCCCGCGCTGGAGGATTACCAGATCGACATCATGATAGGCGAAGGCCCGGCGGCGCGTTCGGTGAAGCTGGACCTGCCGCCGTTCACGCTGGTGGGGGCGACCACTAGGGCCGGGATGCTGACCAATCCTTTGCGCGACCGTTTCGGCATTGTCGCAAGGCTGGAGTTTTATACGCCGGAAGAATTGCAGCGCATCGTGATGCGTTCGGCGGGATTGCTGGAAATGAATCTGTCGCGGGATGGCGCATTGGAAATTGCCAAGCGTTCGCGCGGCACACCGCGCATCGCCAACCGTCTGTTGCGCCGCGTGCGCGACTACGCCGACGTCAAGGCGGGAGGGGACGCAACCCGCGAGGTGGCCGATGCCGCGCTGACCATGCTGGATGTCGATTCGCAGGGACTGGATGTGATGGACAGGAAGTTGCTGCTGGCGGTGATCGAGAAATTTATGGGTGGCCCGGTCGGCCTGGACAATCTCGCCGCCGCGATAGGCGAAGAGAGCGATACCATAGAAGACGTGCTGGAACCCTATCTGATCCAGCAGGGCTATCTGCAGCGCACCCCGCGCGGACGCATGGCCACCGCGACCGCCTACCGCCATTTCGGGTTGATGGTCGCGAGCCATCCGGCCAACCTGAATTCGGTCAATGCAGAATTGCCATTGGGTGAAGATTGAATAATGAGTAAAAGCAAAATATTTTCGCTGCCGGTGCGCGTATATTTTCAGGACACCGATGCGGGCGGGGTGGTTTATCATGCCAGCTACGTGAACTTCATGGAGCGGGCGCGCACCGAGTGGCTGCGCGCACATGGTTACAGCAATGCCGGGCTGATGAAGGAATTCGGTACGGTGTTCGTGGTGCGCTCACTCAAGCTGGATTATCTCAGGCCCGCGCTGCTCGATGATTTACTGGATGTGACGGCGCAGATCAAGGATATCGGGCGCAGCCGCATCTCGTTGCTGCAAAGCGTGTGCCGGAATGGCGAGGTGTTGACCGAGGCTGAAATACATCTGGTTTGCGTCTCGCTGGCAAGTTTCAAGCCGGTCAGCGTGCCGGAAGTGTTGCGCGAGCGATTGAAAGTTTGAAAGGGAAATTTTAAATGGATGTGACGCAGGATTTGTCGTTTGTGCACCTGATCAGCCATGCCAGCGTGCTAGTGCAGTTGGTGATGGGTTTGTTGCTGCTGGTATCGGTGCTGTCGTGGTGGTATATTTTTCTTAAGATGTTCGCGATCCGCGATGAAGTCAAGCTGACCGAGGAATTTGAGGAGGCGTTCTGGCACAACCAGAATTTGAACGAACTGTACAAGTATGCGAGCGGGAACTCTACACGTGAACATGGTGCAATGGAGCGCATTTTTGCCGCCGGTTTTGTCGAGTTCGTGAAATTGAAAAAGCAGCAGGGGGTGGATGCCAGCGCGGTCATGGAGGGGACGCGCCGCGCGATGCGCGCGACCTATCAGCGCGAGATGGACAGGCTGGAGTCGCATCTGGCCTTTCTCGCCTCGGTCGGTTCGGTCAGCCCCTATGTGGGTTTGTTCGGCACGGTGTGGGGGATCATGAACGCGTTTCGCGGCCTGGCTAACGTCGGGCAGGCGACGCTGGCACACGTTGCACCCGGCATCGCCGAGGCGCTGGTGGCGACCGCGATGGGCTTGTTTGCGGCGATTCCGGCGGTGCTGGCCTATAACCGCTATGCGCACGATATCAACCGCCTCTCCACCCGCTTCGAGAGTTTTAGCGAAGAGTTCTCCAACGTGCTGCAGCGCCAGCCATGAACACCTCTGAAAACCTACTGCGCGGGCGGCTGGCTTCGTTGCTCGCTGTTGGCTTCGGCCACCGCTTCGCGGTTTCACATTGGCTGCGCCAATATGAGCCTACGCCGAAACTTCGTTTTCGCTCTGTCGCCTACCAGAGCGGTATGTCTCGGTCGCTGTGCGTCTCGCGCCTTGTCATCCATCCCGCTCACTACGGTTTTGAGAGGTGTTTGTGAAATCGAACCGCCGTTCCACCAATCGCCTGATGAACGAGATCAATGTCGTGCCGTATATCGACGTGATGCTGGTGTTGCTGGTGATATTCATGGTGACCGCTCCGCTGATGAATCCGGGACAGATTGATCTGCCCAGCGTCGCCAAGTCGCTCGCGCCGCCGCAGGCGCCGCTGGAGGTCATCATCAAAAAGGATACTACGCTGGCGTTGCGCGATCATGCCAGGGGAGGGCAGGAAAGCGTGGTGTCGCGGGATGAATTGGTCGCGATATTGAAAGCCAGGCAGGACAAGCAGGCGGATCAACCCGTGGTGATTTCTGCGGACAAGAATGTGCGTTACTCGGAGGTCATCAATGTGATGGATGTGTTGCAGCAGGAACACATTCAGAAAGTCGGCCTGTTGACGCAAGCCAGGAAATGAGCGCAACAGTTTATCGCGAACCCCACAGGTTGCCCGCCGGTATTCTGGCGTTGGCGGTGCACGGCGTGTTTTTCGCATTGCTGTATCTGGGCTTCAGCTGGAATAAGTCGGCCTCTTTGCCCGCGACCATGAGTGTAGAGCTGTGGCAGAGTCTGCCCGAGGTAACCGTTGCGCCGCCCCCGGCTCGGATCGAGGAGGTTGCGCCTCAGCCGCCTCAGGAAAAACTGTTGCAGGAACAGGTGGTCAAGCCGGACATCGCGATTCCGGAGAAAAAGCAAGTTGTGGCCAAACCGGCGGTGATCAAACCGGCAAAAATGAAACCGGCTGCGAAACCGGTTGAGGTCGTTAAGCCGGAGCCTGTAGCGCCGCCGCCTGTCGAACAAAAAATAGCCGAGCCCAAGCCTGATCCACGTATAGCCGCGCAACAGGCGGCGGCAATGGCGGAGCGGGCCAGGCAGGAAGAGCAGGCCGCAGCAAAAGGCAAAGTGGTGGATGAGTACATGGGGAAAATCCAGGCCAAGATACGCCGCAATATCGTGGAACCGCCGGATGTGGTCAAAAAGGATATACACGCGGTATTTCGCGTGACATTGTTGCCCGGTGGTGGGGTGTTGAAGGCGGAATTGAAGAAGTCCAGCGGCAATGCGCTATATGACACGGCGGTGGAACGCGCGATCCTGAAATCCGATCCCTTGCCTTTGCCGCCGGATGCTGCTTTGTTCAATCTGTTTCGCGAATTGAATTTGAGCTTCAAACCAACTGAATAATTTAAGAGGGACTTATGGCAATGCGTATGTTGCAAGGCGTGGCGGGGTTGCTGTTGCTGGCCCAGATTTCAGTGGCTAGTGCCGTGTTGAATATTGAAATCATCGGTGCGGGCGAACACCAGATACCGGTGGCCATCGTGCCGTTTGGCGGGGATGACAAGCTTGCGCAGGCGATCAACGAAGTGGTGGTGGGCGATTTGCAGCGTAGCGGGCTGTTCCGGATGGTGGACACGACTGGAAAGACGCCCCATGAATTATCCGAGGTGAGTTATCCGGACTGGCAGGTGCGCGGCGCGGATGCGTTGGCGATAGGCACGGTCGCGACGCTGGCCAATGGCCGTATCGAAGTGCGCTTCCGCTTGCTGGATGTGGTCAAGCAGGCCGAGCTGGTCGGCCAATTGGTCGCGGCGAATGGTGAGCAGATGCGCGCAGTGGGACATCGTGTCGCCGATTTGATCTATGAGAAGCTAACCGGCGACACGGGAGTGTTCAGCACGCGTATCGCCTATGTGAACCGGCAAGGGCAAAAATTTAGCCTGCTGGTGGCGGATAGCGATGGATATAACGAACAAACCGTGCTTGCGCAAAACGAGCCCATCATGTCTCCCTCATGGTCGCCGGATGGCAGCCATCTGGCCTATGTGAGCTTCGAGTCGGGACGCGCGTGCGTTTATGTGCAATCGCTGTATACCAACCAGCGTATGCTGGTGGCCAATTTTCGCGGAAGCAACAGTGCGCCGGCCTGGTCGCCGGACGGCAAGCTGCTGGCGATTGTGCTGACGCGCGACGGCAGTTCGCAGATTTATTTGATCAAACCGGATGGTAGCGGCTTGCGCCGCTTGACGACCAGCGGGGCGATCGATACCGAGCAGAATTTTTCGCCGGATGGGCAAACCTTGTTGTTTACCTCGGATCGCGGCGGCAGCGCGCAAATCTACAGCATGCCGGTGAGCGGCGGAAATGCGCAGCGCGTGACCTTCGGCGAGGGTAATAATTTTTCACCGCGCTATAGCCCGGATGGCAAAGGGTTTACCTATACGCATTTCGTACGGGGAAAATTTTATATCGCCGTGCAAGATATCCAGAATGGGCAGGTGGAAATCCTGACGGCTGGAGGATGGGAGAAAAAGCCCAGTTTTGCGCCCAACGGGAAACTCATCCTGTTTGCCAGCGAGGCGCGCGGTCGTGGTATATTGGCGACCGTGTCCAGCGATGGGCGTGTGCAGCAACATATGTTTACGCAAAGCGGCGATGCGCGTGAGCCGGTGTGGGGACCACATCTACAATAACTTAGCTATGGAGGAATGACATGAAGAAACTCGTTATCGGTTTGGTGCTGGTGAATTTGCTCGCGGCCTGTGCCAGCGAAAAGCCGAAGGAAACTCAAGTTGCGGCTCCTGCCCCCGCTCCTGTAGCTGAGGCTCCAGCTCCAGCTCCCGTTGTCGTTGAGGCAGCACCCGCTCCTGCGCCCGTAGCAACACCGGTAGTCGAGACAGATCCATTGAATGACCCGGCCAATATTCTGGCCAAACGCAGTGTCTATTATCCGTTCGACGTTTCGGCAGTGCAGGAAGCCGACAAGCCTATCGTCGCCGCGCATGCTAAATATTTGAGCGAGCATTCCGACCGTAAAGTGCGCATCGAAGGCAATGCCGACGAACGCGGCAGCAACGAATACAACCTGGCGCTTGGCCAGCGTCGTGCGGATAGCGTGAAGAAAATGCTGGAATTGGGCGGTGCAAAGTCCGGTCAAATTGAAACCATCAGCTATGGCGAAGAAAAGCCCAAGGCGACCGGCCATGACGAGTCTGCCTGGTCGCAGAATCGCCGTAGCGACATAAAGTATTAAGCCATCAATGAAGCACGCGCTCTTATTGCTGGGCCTGTGCCTCGCCGTTCCTGCGCAAGCGGGATTGCTGGAGGACGACGAGGCCCGCAGGCAAATCCAGCAGCTTGATGCGCGTGTGCAAAAGCTGGCGGATGAAACTCATGTGCGCAAGCTGGAGGAGGCGCTTAAGCAGCAAACCAAATCCATGCTGGACCTGCAGGGCCAGATTGAAGCGTTGAACACGGAAATTCGCAAATTGCGCGGGCAGAATGAAGAAATAGCGCATGGTTTGCTGGATGCTGAAAAGCGTCAAAAAGATTTTTACGTGGATCTGGATACGCGCGTGCGCCATTTTGAAGCTGCCGAAGAGGCCGCTAAAGAGGCTGCGGCCAAAGAAGCGGCAGCCAGGGAAGTTGCAGTCAAAGAGGCTACCGCCGCAGCGGCTAAGGCCCCTCCTCCTGCACCGCCCGCCCCGATTGATCCTTCTGACCCGGCGCCAGAAAATCGCGCCTTTGAATCTGCCTATGCCTTGTTCAAGGCCGACAATTATGCGAATGCGGCCAAGGCCTTCCAGGAATTCCTGAAGAAATATCCGGATTCGGTGCATGTGCACAACGCGGTTTATTGGCTGGGTAACGCTCAATTTGCGTTGAAGGATTACAAGGCCGCGCTGGGCTCCTATCAGGCAGGGCGAGACCAGTCGCGTCGGCCTGCCCACGGTATTTATACGCCTGACCGGTTGTCCGTTGCGCTGCACCTATTGCGACACGACATACGCATTCACCGGCGGGCAAAATATGAGTCTGGAAGACATTCTCCAGCGGGTTGCCGAATATGGGCCGCGCTATGTGACGGTTACCGGAGGGGAGCCATTGGCGCAAAAAAATTCCCTGCTGTTGTTGAACGCCTTATGTGATGCCGGTTATGAAGTGTCTCTGGAGACTGGCGGGGCGCTGGATATCAGCGGTGTGGATGAGCGGGTGATGTGCGTGGTAGACATTAAAACCCCGGCATCCGGGGAGTTGGAAAAAAATCGCTGGGAGAATCTGGCCTTGTTGAGCCGGCACGACGAAATTAAATTCGTGTTGTGCGATGAGAGCGATTACCAATGGGCAAAGCAAATCCTGCAGCAATACAGCCTCACCGAGAAATGCGCGGTGCTATTTTCACCCGCGCATGGCACGCTGGACGCCACGCACCTGGCCGACTGGATATTGCGCGACCGCCTGCCGGTGCGTTTGCAGGTCCAGTTGCATAAACTGCTATGGAACAACGCGCCGGGACACTGATGATGAAAAATGCGGTGGTGTTGTTATCTGGCGGAATGGATTCCGCGACGGTGCTGGCGATGGCGCGTGCCCGGCATTTCACGTGTTATGCGTTGAGCGTCGATTATGGGCAGCGCCATCATGCCGAATTGGCCGCCGCGCAACGCGTGGCGAAAATGCTCGGGGCGCATGAGCACCGCGTGGTGCACATCGACCTGACCGGTTTCGGCGGTTCGGCGCTGACGGATAGCAGTATCGCGGTGTCGCAACAGCCCACCGAGGGTATCCCGCTGACTTATGTTCCGGCGCGCAACACCATCATGCTGTCGCTGGCCCTGGCGTGGGCCGAGGTGTTGCAAGCTCAGGATATTTTTATCGGTGTGAATGCGGTGGATTATTCGGGCTATCCCGATTGTCGCCCGGCTTATATCGAGGCTTTTGAACGTATGGCCAATCTTGCCACCAGAGCGGCCGTGGAAGGATGCCGGCTTACCGTGCATGCACCGTTGATGCATTTGTCCAAAGCGGAAATTATCCGGCAAGGCGATTTGTTGGGCGTGGATTTTGCGCAGACCGTTTCCTGCTATCAGGCGGATGAGGCGGGGCGTGCTTGTGGCGTATGCGATTCCTGCAGGTTGCGCCGCGCAGGATTTGCCGCCGCAGGGGTCGATGACCCGACGATATATGGCGGCTTAACGAGGCAAGCCGCCAAAAAATAATATTTAGAATATTTTGCGTTGACAGGGTGGTCTAAATCCGTATAATTCGCGCTCCTTTGCGAGGGGTCGTTAGCTCAGCCGGTAGAGCAGCGGACTTTTAATCCGTTGGTCGCGTGTTCGAATCACGCACGACCCACCAGTTGCAAAAGAGTGCTTTTGTTTCATGCCGCTTTAGCTCAGTTGGTAGAGCAACCGCCTTGTAAGCGGTAGGTCGACAGTTCGAGTCCGTCAAGCGGCACCAATACCCGAAAGGCCTGCAGATATGCAGGCCTTTTTTCATGCGATTTCTCCTTGTGGGGACCATCGCTTTTGTCTAGCCAGTAAAACCGATCCGGCAGCAGCGCATTGTTTTCGCTTATTGACCATTGGACTGTAATGGCGAAGCTTGCGACAATATAGCTGTGGTGGGCGAAGACGGATACAGGTGGCGCAGGTGAGGCAGATTGAAATCTGCAACCGCTGCAGATCATTCAATTTCGAGGAGGTCATGATGAAGAGTATTTTTGTTGCGGTATCTATACTGGTCCTTGGGCTGTCCTTAAGCGCCTGCGTGAGTTTTACTTATAAGCCACAGCCGTACAAGGTTGCCGCAGAAAATACCGAGGCGTTAAAGAAAAGCGGAGCGGGAAGATTTGTCGATGTAGGCCCGTTTACGAAAACGATAGAGATTAACAATAGCTGCCATATAGTCGGGGGCGTTATTGAGAAACCTGAATATGGCTTTGAAGGCTATATTCAGAAGGCGCTGACCGAGGAATTGAAGCGTGCGGACATGTTTAACAACACAACGCCGAAAATTACGCTCACCGGATCGGTTGAGAAACTATCGCTGACCACGTTGCGCATGGTTTATACCAGCAGCTGGGATATCGGGGTGCGCCTGACGTCGTCGAACGGGAAATCGTTTTATATCACCCAGCATTATGACTTTAACGCCGGGGAGAATTTCTTACCGGATTGCCAGATGATGGCAGACCACTATATGTTTGCCGTTCAGAAAACGCTCGGAAAGCTAATCAATGCTCCTGAATTCCAGTCGCTCGTCACCCCATAGTCTGAGCGCCTGCTTGAATATCTATTGCAAACGGGGGGCAGTTTGAAATTGGAACAATTGAGATTGCTGCCGCACAAATTTCCGTTTATCCGCTAATAATTCGGTAAGATTGCATCTGTGCCGCGCATTGCGGCACTTGTTTCGTTCAGGCGATCAAATATTATGAAAATTCACGAATATCAGGGTAAGGAAATTCTGCGCCAGTTCGGTGTGCCGACTCCGCGCGGGACAGCCTGCTTCAGCGTTGATGAGGCGGTAGCAGCGGCTCGGCAACTCGGCGGCTCGGTGTGGGTGGTGAAGGCGCAGATTCATGCGGGCGGGCGCGGCAAGAGTGGCGGGGTCAAGGTGGCGAAGTCGCTCGATGAGGTGCGCAGCGCCGCGCAGCAAATATTGGGCATGCAGCTGGTGACGCACCAAACCGGCAAAGAAGGCCAGAAGGTGCGGCGCTTGTTGATCGAAGAAGGGGCGCAAATCAGCAAGGAATTCTATCTCGGCATGGTGATAGACCGCAGCAAACAGCGCGTGGCCTTGATGGCTTCGAGCGAAGGCGGCATGGATATCGAGGAAGTCGCCGCGCATACGCCGGAGAAAATCCATAAGCTGTGGGTTGATCCGGCGGCTGGGTTGACTGGAGCCGAAGCCGATGAGATTGCACGCAAGATCGGTCTTCCTGCGGCTGCATTCGATCAGGCGCGCGCCGTGCTGCAAGGGCTGTATCGCGCGTTTGTCGAGAAGGATGCGATGCTGGCAGAGATCAATCCGCTGGTGCTGACCGGCGATGGCCGTGTGATCGCGCTGGATGCCAAATTCAACTTCGACAGCAACGCGCTGTACCGCCATCCCGAGGTTGTCGCCTATCGCGACCTGGATGAAGAAGACCCGGCGGAAATCGAGGCTTCCAAATTCGATCTTTCCTATATCTCGCTCGACGGCGACATCGGCTGTCTGGTCAACGGCGCGGGGCTGGCGATGGCGACGATGGATATCATCAAGCTTTATGGCGGCAACCCGGCAAACTTTCTCGATGTGGGCGGCGGTGCGAGCAAAGAAAAAGTCACCGAGGCGTTCAAGCTGATGTTGAAAAATCCGAAATTGAAAGCGATTCTGGTCAATATCTTCGGCGGCATCATGAAGTGCGATGTGATCGCGGAAGGCGTGGTCGCGGCGGCCCGTGAAGTGCATCTGAGCGTGCCTCTGGTGGTGCGCCTGGAAGGCACCAATGTGGAGCTGGGAAAAAAAATTCTGGCCGAATCCGGTTTGCCGATTATTTCCGGCAGTGACATGGCGGATGCGGCGCAAAAGGTTGTTGCCGCAGCAAAGGATATGTGATGTCTATACTGATTAACAAAAACACAAAAGTAATGACTCAGGGTATGACTGGCAAGGTCGGCCAGTTCCATACGGTCAATTGCAAGGCTTACGCGAATGGCGCGAATTGTTTCGTCGCCGGAGTGAACCCGAAAAAAGCCGGGGAATTGTTCGAGGATATTCCGGTATACGCCTCGGTGCGCGATGCCAAGGAAGCGACCGGAGCCACGGTATCGGTGATCTACGTGCCGCCCTCGGGTGCGGCAGCGGCGATAGACGAAGCGGTCGAGGCCGATCTGGACCTGGTTATTTGCATCACCGAGGGCATTCCGGTGCACGACATGTTGCGTACCCGATACAAGATGCGGGGTAAGCGCACGGTGTTGATCGGGCCGAATTGTCCCGGGCTGATCACGCCGGACGAGATCAAGATCGGCATCATGCCGGGGCATATTCATCGCAAGGGGCGAATCGGCGTGGTGTCACGTTCCGGGACGCTCACCTATGAGGCGGTCGGACAGCTGACTGCGCTGGGCCTGGGGCAGTCATCGTGTGTCGGCATAGGCGGTGATCCGATCAATGGGCTGAAGCATCTGGATGTGATGAGGTTGTTCAATGACGACCCGGATACCGATGCGGTGATCATGGTCGGCGAGATCGGCGGCAGCGATGAAGAAGAGTGCGCGCGCTGGATCAAGGGCAATATGAAAAAACCGGTGGTCGGCTTCATCGCGGGCATCACCGCCCCGCCCGGCAAGCGCATGGGTCACGCGGGCGCGATCATCTCCGGCGGCCAGGGTGGCGCCGAGGATAAGCTCGCGGTGATGGAGGAGTGCGGCATCCATATCACGCGCAATCCGGCGGAGATGGGGCGTGTGATGCAAAAAGTCCTGAAGGTTTGCTGATGCTGGAAATGCTGGCCTCGGCCCAATTCTGGGTGGATGTATTGAAGATCATCGTGATCGATCTGCTGCTCTCCGGCGACAACGCGGTGGTGATCGCGCTGGCGTGCCGCAACCTGCCGCAGCAGCAACGCAAAAAGGGAATATTATTTGGCGTGGCGGGGGCGATCGGTTTACGCATCGTGTTGACGTTCTTCGCGGTGAGTTTGCTGTCACTGCCTTATCTCAAACTGGTGGGTGCCGTGCTGTTGATCTGGATCGGTATCAAGTTGATCCTGCCTGAAGATGAGCATGGCGAGGCTGATATTCGGGCGGAAACGCGGCTGTTCGGTGCGGTCAAGACGATCATCATTGCCGATTTCGTGATGAGTCTGGATAACGTGCTGGGTGTGGCGGCAGCGGCCAAGGGCAATGCGTTGTTGCTGGTATTTGGCCTGCTGGTCAGCATCCCTATGATCGCCTGGAGCAGCCAGTTGGTGCTCAAGTTGATCGACAGATTTTCCTGGGTTATTTATGCAGGGGGCGCGCTGTTGGGCTACGTGGCGGGTGAGATGCTGGTGAGCGAGGCGTTGCTCAAGTCCCTGGTGGAGTCGCAGCATTATCTGCACTGGCTGGTGCCCGCTGCGTGCGCCCTCTTGGTGCTGGCGATGGGCTGGTGGTTGGCGATGCGCAAGGCGGTGTCCGTCAAGGCAGTCGATCTGGTGGATGCGACGGTGACGGTCAAGTCGAATAACGAGGCGGAAGGGGGGCGGCGATGAAAATATTGATTCCGGTGGATGGCTCGGCCAATGCGCAACGCGCGGTGGACTATGTGATCGCATATATCCCTGCGCTGAAGGAGTTACCGCAGCTGTTGCTGTTGAACGTGCAGTGGAATGTGGCGACGGCTAACGTCAAACTGTTCATCGACCAGAAGACCATAGATGACTATTACCGTGAGCAGGGGGCGGCTGCGCTGGCATCGGCGCGCGCCGCGCTGGATGTCGCCGCGCTGCCTTATCAGTATCACATCAGCATCGGTACGCCGGCAGAGGCGATCACGCAATATGTCAACGAGCAGAAAGTGGACCAGGTCGTGATGGGCAGACAAGGTCAGGGAGGCTTGCAATCGTTGTTGCTGGGCTCGGTGGTGAACAAAGTGCTGCACCTGACGAACTGTCCGATAGTGCTGATCAAATAACATTAGGGCACTTCTAAAAATTCAGAGTTCGCCCAAATACAAGGCGTGGGAAAAATTTTGCCGCAATTTCTTGCTTACATATCAAATATATGTGGCGCGGCAAAATTTTTCCCACGCCTTGTATTTGGGCGAACTCTGAATTTTTAGAAGTGCCCATTAACGCATCCAATCCAGCAGTCCAGCTTTGGATAAATCCCAATAAATTTAAAGGATTGTGGTGCATTGTTGTGAAATATATTAATATCCATGTCATAACTTGTTCGGCATCATGCATTAAGCACGACGACAGTCATCAGGGGGTGGCATGAATAAGTGGTTATTTTGGCAGAAGGACTGGTTCGTGGGTTTGCTGGTGGCGCTGGCGTTTTTTCTCGGCACCAATAGCGGACTGATGCAGAGCCTGGAGCGCAAGGCTTATGACCTGGGCGTTTTGGCCTCTTCCCGAACGCCGAGCGACAAGATCGCGGTGATCGCGATCGATGACCAAAGCATTGCCAATCTGGGGCGCTGGCCTTGGCCGCGCGAAATCCACGCGATGATGATTGATTTGCTGGCAGCCGGGAACGCGAAGGTCATTGGTCATACGGTATTATTTTCCGAACCGCAGGTTGATGCCGGTCTGGTATATCTGGACAAACTGGGCGAGTTGCTGATTAATTCTTCCCTGCAACAATCCAATCCGGCTGAATGGGTGCAACTGAATGAGATATTGAAAGATGCTCATGCGCATCTGGATAATGACCAGAAGTTGGCCGAGAGTATGGCGCAGGCCAACAAGGTATTGCTCGGGATGATCTTCGAGCTGGGTGAGCCGCAGGGGAGGCCGGATGTGGCACTCCCGGAGTTTGTCGCAAAGAACGGTTTGACCAATATCAAGGAAGGCGAGCCCGGCGCATATCCGTTGGCAACTGCGGCAGTTTTGGCCCCGATCGCGCAGTTTGGGGAGCGGGCGAGCGCCATCGGACATCTTACGATGGTGAAGGATGTGGATGGGGGTGTCCGTACCGAGCCGCTGGTGTTGGGTTACTACGATCAATATTTCCCATCGTTGTCGCTGATGTTGGTTGCCAAAAGCCTGAATCTGGAACCGAAGGATATCCAGGTTACGCTGGGGAAATCCGTCAAGCTGGGTAATCTGGTGATCCCGACTGATTACGCATCGCGTATATACACTTACTTTTACAATAACCGGGATGGCAGGCCTGCTTTCCAGGTGGATTCTTTTTACGATGTTTTGTCCGGCAAGATTCCTCCGGAGAAGTATCGGGACAAGATCGTATTGATTGGGGCAACGGCGGCCGGAGTGGGAGAATTCCCGGCTACACCGGTTGCTCCGGGGATGTCGCCGGTCCTGATTCTGGCACACACGGTATCGAGTATCCTGAAGCAGGATTTTTTCATTCTTCCCGAATGGTCATTCTGGCTGGAGAAGGGTGTCTTTTTGGCGGTCTCGTTGTACCTGATCTTGTTGTTGCCGCGCATGACTGCCGGGATTGCCGCCAGCGTGACCGCTGTGATTTTTATGGGTTTGCTGGGAAGCCATTTCCTGTTGATGACGACCCAGGGTATTTGGGTGCAACTGATGGTGCCGACTGCGTTGTTGTTGGCAGGTCATCTGTTGTTGACGACCAAGCGCTTCCTGATGACCGAGAGAGGCAAGCAGAGATCCGATGCGGAATCCGCAGAAAGCAATCGCATGCTGGGTCTGGCTTTTCAGGGGCAAGGTCAATTGGATATCGCTTTCGACAAGTTTCGCAAAGTGCCCGTGGATGAGAGCTTGATGGAGGTGTTGTACAACCTGGGACTGGACTTTGAGCGCAAGCGGCAGTTCAACAAGGCCGAGTCGGTATTCAAATATATGGCGGAATATAATCCCAAGTTCCGCGATTTGAATGCGCGCCTGGCACAGTCCAAGGCGATGTCGGAAACGGTGATGCTCGGCGGTTCATCCGGCAAGAGTAACGCCAGCACGATGGTGCTGAACAAAGCCGGTGTGTCCAAGCCGATGTTGGGACGCTATGAGATAGAGAAAGAGCTGGGCAAGGGAGCGATGGGGGTGGTGTATCTGGGCAAGGATCCCAAAATTGGCCGTGTTGTGGCGATCAAGACCATGGCGCTGGCGCAAGAATTTGAAGCGGATGAATTGGCAGAAGTAAAAGCGCGTTTCTTCCGCGAGGCCGAAACAGCAGGCCGGTTGAATCACCCTAACATTGTGACCATGTACGATGCGGGTGATGAGCATGATCTGGCCTACATTGCGATGGAGTTTCTCAAAGGCAGGGACTTGGTCC
The DNA here is from genome assembly GCA_016195965.1 of Nitrosomonadales bacterium. Lineage (GTDB taxonomy): Bacteria > Pseudomonadota > Gammaproteobacteria > Burkholderiales > Gallionellaceae > Gallionella. The sequence goes on from JACPYR010000017.1 coordinate 76,252, forward strand.
CTTATACCAAGCCGGGTAGCTTGCTGCCCTTGCCTAAGGTGGTGAGCATTATTGCGCATGTAGCCGATGCGCTGGATTACGCGCATAAGCAGAACGTGGTGCACCGTGATATCAAGCCTGCCAACATCATGTACGATCCGGAAACGGATACGCCCAAGGTGACCGACTTCGGTATTGCGCGCATTACCGATTCGAGTAAAACCAAAACCGGTATGGTGCTGGGTACACCGTCATTCATGTCTCCCGAGCAATTGGCCGGAAAGAAGATCGAGGGGGCGTCTGATCTGTTTTCTTTGGGAGTGAGTTTGTATCAAATGGCTTGTGGTAAGCTCCCGTTTGAGGGGGATTCGATGGCGCAATTAATGTACCGTATTGCCAATGAGCCGCATACCGATATTTTGAGCATCAGGCCGGATTTGCCGCCATGCTTGGTGGCGATCATTAATCGATCATTGGCCAAGCGGATTGAAGATCGTTATGCCAATGGCGCTGAAATGGCCAGTGCATTGCGTCAGTGTGCCGCGAGCTTTCAGGGGTAAGACATGGAAATCAGAGAGGCATTGGAAATATTCAGCCAGACCCATCCCGGCATGGTGCGCTCGCACAATGAAGATAGCGTCGCCTGCGAGCCTGCCTGCGGCTTGGTGGTGCTGGCCGATGGCATGGGCGGATACAACGCGGGCGAAGTGGCCAGCGGCATTGCCGTTTCGGTAGTCACCTCGGAAATCAGCCAGAAATTGTTGAATGCAAGTCCGGTTGAGATGGACGGAAATGACGGGGAGGAATTGGGCGTATCCCTGTTGCGCAGCAATATTCAAAAGGCCAACGCCTCTATTTTCCATGCCGCGCAAAGCCAGCCCCAATATGCCGGGATGGGAACGACCATCGTTTCCGGACTGTTTTATGATAACCGCGTGGCGGTTGGACATGTGGGTGACTCGCGGATGTATCGACTGCGCGGTGAGCTGCTTGAAACGATCACCCGCGACCATTCTTTGCTTCAGGAGCAAATTGATAGCGGAATGATCAGCCTGGCGGATGCGAGATTGTCCAAGAACAAAAATCTGGTCACGCGTGCGGTCGGGATTGATGACTATGTGGAGCCGGAAATTCACATGCATGATGTGGTGGTCGGAGATATTTACCTGTTGTGTTCGGATGGCTTGAACGACATGGTTAAAGATGAGGATATTCAATCTACGCTTTTTGCCTTGCAGGCCAATTTGCCTCTGGCCGCAAGCCAGTTGATCCAGATGGCTAACGATAATGGCGGGCGCGATAATGTGTCGGTGATACTGGTAAAGATCAAGGGGAAATTTGCCGTGCCGCGCGGTTGGCCGGCAAAGCTGCTTAGCTGGTTTAAGAAATAATTAGTACGAGGGTTACGACTATGGCTGCAAAATTGATACTCAGCATGGAGGGGGCGGTAATCAAGGAATATCCGCTCAACAAGGAGCGCATTACCATCGGACGCAAGACGCACAATGACATCGTCATCGACAACCTGGCGGTGAGCGGTGAACATGCCGCGGTCGTGACTATTCTGCACGATTCCTTTCTCGAAGACCTGGACAGCACCAATGGCCTGGAAGTGAACGGCAAGCCGACTAAAAAACATTTTTTGCAGAATAATGATCTGATCGAAATCGGCAAGTACAAGCTGAAATACATCAACGATCAAATTTCCCAGGCGGGCTCCGCCGATTTTGAAAAGACCATGGTGTTGCGTGAGCCTGTCAAGCATGAGGCGGGCGGCGTAAAACCAGCTCAGGTAGTAGAAAAAACCGGCAAGTTCGAGACATTCAAACCGGGTGCTCCGGCAGCTCCAGCGCATGCTGCCGCACCGGCTCGGCCCGCCGCTGCACCTCAAGCTGGCGCCACCACCAAGCAGCTTGCCGTGGTGCAAATCTTGACCGGGCCCAATGCGGGGAAAGAACTGGAGCTGGTGAAGAATCTCACTACTCTAGGTAAACCGGGTGTGCAGGTGGCGGTACTGACCCGCCGCCCGCAAGGGTTTTTTATCACCCATGTGGAGGGAGATAACTTTCCGCTGGTGAATGGCCAGGTTATAACCAATCAGGCGCATCAATTGACAGATCACGATGTCATCGAGCTGGCCGGGGTCAAGATGGAATTCTATTTCAAGGGATAGTGGTGAACAGCGGGCTGCGGTGCGGTGGGCGGGAGTATCGTCGTGCCGCGTATGTAATGCTGGTGCGTGGCGGCTCACAGCAATCAGCTCATGTCGTTCATTGTTAATCGCCGTGAAAAGAAATGCGATCTTGATTGGACTCGGGCTGCTGATAGTCGTGTTCTTTGCGGGTAGCGCGGCCCATTTTTACAGGCTGGGTTATATCGAACAGCTCTCCTCGATTATTCACGATTATCGTTTGCGGATGACCATGCCGCGTACGCAGGATGATCGTATCGTTATTGTCGATATAGATGAAAGAAGCCTGAAGGAAGAAGGGCGATGGCCCTGGTCACGCAATCGACTGGCCTTGTTGCTGGACAAGTTGTTCGATCAGTACGGTGTGGCGGTGGTTGGCTTTGACGTGGTGTTTGCCGAGAAGGACGAGAGTTCCGGACTCAAGGTGTTGCAGGCGCTGGGCCAGAACCAACTGAAGGGTGATGCGGCTTTTCAGTCTGTGCTGGGACAGATACAGCCCGAACTGGAATATGACCAGTTATTTGCCAGCAAGATCAAAAATCGTAATGTGGTGCTGGGCTATTATCTCAACAGTCAAAAAGACCAGCATATCTCCGGGACGCTTCCGGTTCCGGCCTTTCCGCGTGGTTCTTTCAAGGGGCATGCGGTAGAGTTCACCTCCTATAATGGCTATGGTGCCAATCTCCCCGAACTGCAACAAGCCGCCGCCAGTGCGGGCCACATTAATCCCCTGGTGGATTTTGATGGAAGAGTGCGGCGTGTGCCGATGTTTGCGGAATACGACGGCGCATATTATGAATCTTTATCCATTGCGATGGTTCGTACCCTGTTGGGTTCAAGCAAAGTGCTGCCTGGTTATGCCGAAATCAAGTCCGCTGGCTATGCCGGTTTAGAATGGTTTGAACTGGATGCACCCGGAGGCAGGCTCAAAATACCGGTGGACAGTGAGGTGGCGACTTTCGTGCCTTATCGTGGCGGGCAGGGGAGTTATCGTTATGTATCGATAACGGATGTGCTGCATGACCGGATCGATGTGGCGCAACTGAAAGACAAAATCATACTGGTGGGCACGACCGCGCCGGGGTTGATGGATATGCGCGCCACGCCGGTAGCGCAGGTTTATCCGGGGGTAGAAGTTCACGCGAACCTGATCTCCGGTATTCTCGATCAAAATTTGAAAGAGCAGCCCGCGTATATGCTGGGCGCTGAGGTGGTGTGGGTGCTGTTAACCGGTATTGCGTTGAGCTTTTTGCTGCCGCTATTGGCTCCGGTCCAGGCAATCCTCGCTTCGGCGGTCGCGCTGCTCACCACTGCGGGGTTGGGTCTGGTTGCCTGGCAGTACGGGAATATATTGATGCCCGTGGCAAATAGCCTGTTGATGATCGCATTGTTATTTGTATTTAATATGTCTTACGGTTACTTTGTCGAGTCGCGTACCAAGCGGCAGATTACCGGGCTGTTCGGGCAATATGTGCCGGGGGAACTGGTCGAGGAAATGGCCAAGCATCCGGAGAGTGTGTCCATGGAAGGCGAGAGCCGGGAAATGACCATACTGTTTTCTGATGTGCGCGGCTTTACCTCGATCTCGGAGGGGCTGGATCCCAAAGAATTGTCCTTGTTGATGAATGAGTTTTTGACCCCGCTGTCGCGCATAGTCTATAAACATCGCGGTACGATAGACAAATACATGGGAGACTGCATCATGGCATTTTGGGGGGCGCCGCTTCCAGACAAGGATCATGCCCGCAATGCCTTGCAGGCAGGAATTGAAATGCAGGCTGCATTAAAGGCATTGCAGCCACGCTTAAAAGAACGCGGCTGGCCGGAAATTCACATTGGTGTGGGTCTCAACAGCGGCAACGTCAGCGTGGGCAATATGGGTTCAGAGGTGCGTGTTGCATATACGGTGATGGGTGATGCCGTGAATCTGGCCTCCCGTTTGGAAGGCATCACCAAGCAATACGGGGTGGGGATCATAGTCGGGGAGAATACCAGGGACCTGGTGACGGATTTTTTATACCGCGAACTTGACCATGTGCGGGTAAAAGGTAAAGATAAGCCCGTGGCGATTTATGAACCGATAGTCTTGGCCAACGAAGCCAGCAAAGCGCAGCAGGAGGAAATCAGGTTATTCCATGAAATGCGTCGCTTGTATCGCAAGCAGGATTGGGATCAGGCAGAATTGCAACTGATGAATTTGCAACGCATGTCGCCAGGCATCAACTTGTACAGAATTTATGCGGATCGGGTTACATACTTCCGCGCTCATCCACCGGCATCTGATTGGGATGGAGTGTTTGTGTTTCAGGCCAAGTAATTTAATTCTCGGGGCGCTCGGACAATATGAAACTAAGAGTATTGGGATGCAGTGGTGGAATCGGTGGCAATCTGCGCACCACTTCATTCCTGCTCGATCATGATGTGCTGATCGATGCCGGAACTGGGGTGGATGAACTGAGCCTGGCCGAGCTTGCGCTGATAGATCACGTATTCGTTACTCACTCTCACCTGGATCATATCGCCTGTATTCCGTTGATGTTGGATAGCGTCGGATTCATGCGGGACCGCCCATTGACGGTTCATGCAAGCGAGGAGACGCTGGATATTTTGAAACAACATATTTTTAATTGGAAAATATGGCCGGATTTCAGCGAGATTCCCAATGTTCGGCAACCTTATATGCGATACCAGGCTATGCGTCTGGGCGAAACGGTTACTCTGGGAGGGCGCAAAATTACCTCTGTCCCCGCCAATCATGTGGTGCCTGCGGTCGGTTACCATTTGGATAGCGGCAAGGCTAGCCTGGTTTATAGCGGGGATACCACCAATAATGATGCGCTATGGAGTGTGGTCAACAAAATTGAGAATTTGCGTTATCTCCTCATTGAGACCGCCTTCTCGAATAATGAAAAGGAATTGGCGATACTGTCAAAGCACTTGTGCCCCAGCATGCTGGCGATAGAGTTGGCCAAGTTCAAGCGCGAAGCAGAAATTTTCATTACGCATCTCAAACCGGGCGAGCTGGAGTTAACGATGCGGGAGATAGAAAATTGTGCGCATGGCTTATATCCCAAGATGTTGTTGAACAATCAAGAATTCGATTTTTAAGAGTAGACGATGAACCATGCACTTGACATCAGCATGCAGACCAAGAATCGACTGTGGTTGGGGCTGAGATCGGTGCAACAGCAGTCCGCGAATGACGCGGATGTGGAAATGGAGTGGGTACAATAAATGGCGATCAATAGCGCACCAAGCAGTGCCGGGGATATGAATCTCAGGCTGGAATTTACCAAGAATCTGAATCACGTCAACAATAAGATACACGCCACGGGCAATGTTGACGAAATCATGCTGGACATCAGCAAGGATATTTGTACATTGTTTAATGCCGATCGGTTGACGATCTACGTGGTGGGCGAAGACAAGATTTCACTGGTTTCCAAGGTCAAGACCGGGCTCAATTCTTTCAAAGACCTCAAGCTGCCTATCGCCGAACAGAGTATCGCCGGTTATGCGGCCATGCATAAAAAGCTGCTGAACATCAAGGATGTTTACGATGAAAAGGAGCTGGCGCAGTATAGCTCGCACTTGCGGTTTTTGCAGGAAGTGGACAAGCGTACCGGTTATCGCACCAAGCAGATGCTGGTTGCGCCTGTTCTGGATGCGACCAGTCGCGATCTGGTCGGTGTCATCCAGGTTATTAATAACAAGGCGGGCACTTCTTTCTCGGCGATGGTTGAAGAGGGTATCCAGGAATTGGCGCAGACCATGGCTGTGGCATTGCACCAGCATCAGCGTCAGCAGAATAGTACGGTCAAAACCAAATACGATTATTTAGTCGCTGACGGGGTGTTATCGGCAGCCGAGTTTGAGCTGGCAACCCGTACCGCTAGACGCAAGGGTATTGATGTCGAAGAGGTGCTCATCGATGAATTTCAGGTCAGCATTTCCGCTTTGGGTAAGGCGCTGTCGAGATTCTTTGGCGTGCCTTATGAAGCCTATCGGGGAGACCGCATCAAACCCGCAGACTTATTGAAAAACCTGCGGCGGGAATATGTCGAAAGCAGCCACTGGATTCCAATCGAGGAAAATCAGGATGGTTTGATGATATTGACCACCGACCCGGAGCGGATTCAGGCTTCTCGGGTGGTCAATAATATTTTCCCCAAAAACCGGCTGGTTTATAAGGTTTGTTCACAACGCGAATTCAAGCAAACCCTGGATTTGTTCTATGGCGGCGGCGCGGCTGAAGCTACTGGTGGTTTTGGCGCCGTGGACGAATCCTCCATGGATGACTTGTTGTCCAGCCTGGGCGGGGAGGAGGAGGAAAGTGCTGGGGTTAGTCAGGATGACGTCAGTGCCGCTGCCGATAACGAATTGGTCAAGCTGGTCAACAAGGTCATTGTGGATGCCTACCGGATGGGGGCATCGGACATCCATATCGAGCCGGCACCAGGCAAGGCCAAGACGCAGATCCGGGTGCGCAAGGATGGTTCGCTGATGAATTACATCGAAGTGCCCGCGACTTACCGGAACGCTTTGGTGACACGCCTCAAGATCATGTGCGATCTGGATATCTCCGAGAAACGCAAGCCGCAGGACGGCAAGATCAAATTCAAGAAATTTGGTCCGCTGGACATCGAGCTGCGCGTTGCGACCATCCCGTCACAGGGCGGAGTCGAGGATGTGGTGATGCGTATTCTCGCTTCCGGTGAGCCTTTGCCGTTGGAGAAGATGGGTTTCTCGGCGCGCAACAATGAGCTGATCAAGGCGACGGTGAGCAAGCCGTATGGGTTGTTTTTCGTGTGCGGACCTACAGGTTCCGGCAAAACGACCACGCTGCACTCCATCCTCAAATTCATCAACACGCCCGATACCAAGATTTGGACGGCGGAAGATCCGGTGGAAATTACCCAAAAGGGCCTGCGTCAGGTGCAGATTAATAAAAAGGCGGGGCTGGACTTTGCTACCGTGATGCGCGCCTTCCTGCGTGCCGATCCGGACGTGATTATGGTCGGTGAAATGCGCGACAAGGAAACCGTATCTATCGGCATCGAAGCTTCGCTGACCGGTCACCTGGTGTTTGCCACATTGCATACCAACAGCGCGCCGGAATCCATCAACCGTTTGCTGGATATGGGCATGGATCCGTTCAATTTCGCGGATGCCTTGCTGGGGATTTTGGCGCAGCGTTTGGGAAAGCGCCTGTGCGGCGATTGCAAGAAACCGCATATCGCGACTGCGGATGAAATGAAAGCAATGCTCACCGAGTACAGCGGTGAATTGATGAATACCGCGACCTGGAAAAAAGATCCTGCCACTGCGACCAAGGCGCTCTACGCCGAATGGGTCAAGCTATTCGCCGATGAGAAAGGTCAATTTACGCTATATACCCCAGTGGGATGCGAAAAATGTTCCGGTACCGGTTATCGTGGTCGTGTGGGCTTGCACGAATTGCTGATAGGTACTGATCCGCTCAAAAAGGCCATTCAGGAACATGCTCGTGTTTCTGAGTTGTTGGCCATTGCGCTGGAGGAAGGGATGCATACGCTGAAGCAGGATGGGATGGAGAAAGTGCTGCAAGGAATCACCGATATGCATCAAGTACGCGCAGTTTGTATCAAGTAGAAAGTTCATATGCCGTCCTCTGATGACCTTCTTCATCGGCTCAAGGAGCTCAATGAGATAGGCATCGCTCTCTCGCAACAGCGCGATCTCAATAGTTTACTGGAAACTATTCTGGTGGCGGCGATGCGCATTACCCATGCCGATGCGGGCACGCTTTATTTGTACGATCAAGAACGGCAACTGCTGCGTTTTGAAATTTTACGCAACAAGACACTAAATAAGGCGATGGGGGGGACCAGTGGTGTTCCGATTGCATTCGATCCAATCCAGCTTTATGACGAAACCGGTAAGCCCAATCATGCCATGGTGGTCAGTTATTCGGCACTGAGCGGTGAAACGGTGAATATTTCCGATGCCTATGCGGTTGAAGGGTACGATTTTTCCGGCACCAAAAAGTTTGATGCGATGACGGGTTATCGTTCCCAGTCCTTCCTGACCGTACCGATGCGTAACCACGAGCGTCAAATTATCGGCGTATTGCAACTGATCAATGCGCAGGATCAGCAGAGCGGTGCGATCATTGCTTTTTCGAGGGATAACCAGCAATTGCTGGAATCGTTGGCTTCGCAGGCGGCCATAGCATTGACTAATCGCCATCTGATCAACCAACTGGAGGAATTATTCGAAGCCTTCATTCAACTTATCAATACTGCGATTGACGACAAGTCGCCTTATACCGGGGGGCATTGCGCACGCGTGCCGGCACTGACCATGATGTTGGCTGAAGCGGTTAACCGCACCAAGACCGGGCCACTCAAAGATTTTGTGTTGACTGACAAAGATCGCCATGAACTGAAGATTGCGGGCTTGTTGCATGACTGCGGAAAAATTACCACACCGGTACACGTGGTGGATAAGGCAACTAAACTTCATACCCTGTTCGATCGGATTCATTTGTTGGATACGCGTTTCGAGGTGCTTAAACGCGATGCCGAAATTGCCATGTTGTACGAGATTGCGGAAGCGGGTGCAGATGTGCCGCGTATCGAATCGGCACGCCAGGCTTATGCGGCGCAGGTGATGCAGTATGACCAAGACCGGGAGTTTTTGCGGTGCAGTAACGTCGGGAGCGAGGCGATGTCCGCCGAGTCACAGCAACGTGTGCGTCAGATTGCCAGCTATCAATGGTGCGACACCGATGGAAAAATGGGCAATTTTCTCAGTGAGGAGGAAATCGAAAATCTTACAATACGCTCTGGCACATTGACCGCAGCAGAACGGGAAATCATCAATCATCACATTGATGTCACGATCAAAATGCTGGAATCATTGCCTTGGCCCAGCCATCTTAAAAATGTTCCCGAATATGCGGGAGGACATCACGAGCGCATGGATGGGAAAGGCTATCCGCGCGGGTTAACGCGCGAACAGATGTCGGTACAGGCCAGGGTCATGGGGATTGCCGATATTTTCGAGGCGCTGACCGCCAAGGATAGGCCTTACAAGAAAGGCAAAACGCTTACAGAATCCTTGACCATACTCGGCAAGTTCAGGCTTGGTGGTCATATCGATCCGGATTTATTCGATATCTTCATGCGCGAAAAGGTCTATCTGGACTATGCCAGGCAATTCCTGGCACCTGAGCAGATAGATGAAGTTGACTTGAGTAAAATTCCCGGCATTAACTGGAACTAACCACAGCAGGGTGTGAGCGGACGAAATTTGTCAGTCGAGTGACCAATATGGTTGTGAGAGAGCGTGCATAATATTAAACGTGCTATTGAAATATAATATATTTAACAATTGGTTAAATAAGTGTGGGTGGATTTTTAGATGGGGGCATAGTTATTGCTGTAAGGTTCATGTAAGTTTTTAGTAAGGTCTGTGTAAGATTCAGTAAGGTTGTAATGTGCGAAATAGCGTGTTTAACCAAACTCGAATTCAACCAAACTATAAGGAGCCCTACAACATGAAAAACATCCAAAAAGGTTTTACCCTGATCGAATTGATGATCGTCGTGGCGATCATCGGCATTCTGGCCGCGGTGGCGATCCCGGCTTACGGCGATTACACCGCTCGCGCTCAAGTTGCGGAAGCCTTCACGCTGCTGGACGGCCTGAAAACCCCGCTGACCGAAATAACCATGTCCAGCGGCACCAGCGCATTCGGTTTACAATGCACCGGCACGGGAGCGACTGTTTGCAATGCCAATGCCAGCGGTGTGACCGGCATCTTTACCGGCAAATATGTTGATTCGGTGTATACCCCTGACAATAACGGCACCAGCACCTCGCTCGTGGCCCAGTTCAAGACTACGGGTGTCAGTTCCAAGATTTCCGGCATGAAAGTGCACTTGTATTTCAACCCGCAAAGTGGCTCCTGGACCTGCGCCAATGGTGACGCTACCGCAGGCGAAACAGCTGTCGCTGCCAGCAGTGTAGTAGCTACAACCGGTGTTAATCCACTGCCCGCCAACGTGTTGCCCAAGTCTTGCGGTTAGACTTGCCTGAGTGACCTTCAGGTAAGTAAAGCAAAAAGCCCCTCGCAAGAGGGGCTTTTTATTGCGGTGTTTGAAATGCTAAGGTTTGCCGCGCACGTTCAGCATATCGCGTAATTCACGCAAATCGCTTTCTATTGTCGAGAGTTGATAAAAACTTCCATCTGCTTGTTTGGCCAATTCCAGTTGTTCGATCGCGGCGTACAGGTTACCCTGCCAGGCATAGCTGTATGCCTGCGCCTGATGCTGTTCAAGGATTTTTCCCTGCATGGCGTAAGCGCGGGCTTGCAGGTCATATAATGCGACATCTCTGGGATGACGCGTGAGTTGGTCGGTGAGCAGCTTGATGGCGGTTTCCGCATGGTTGTTTTGCAGCAGCAGATCGGCATAGTCATAAATCAAGGCGCGGTGTTGCGGAAAGAGTTGAACCGCAGCCCGATAAAACTTTAATGCCTCGGAATAATTTTTCGTGGCGCGCAGTGCCTGTCCCGCGAGTGTTTCTATCATCGGGTTAATTTTAGCTTTCAAATATGTTCTGGCCTGTTGGCGCAAAATGGCCAATTCTTGCGTGGCCCGGTCGAGCTGGTTGTCGCGCAACAGCGCGCTGACCAATCCGTAGCGTTGCGCAATCGGGTTGCCATAATGTTGCGCCCCCAGCGCGTCGCTGAAATAGGCGATAGCTTCCGGCGCGGTCTTTTGCGCGGCGATGAGTTTAGTGCGCACCAACTGAAAATCGATGCTATCCGGGATCAGGGTGTAGGGCTGATTGTGCGTGCGATCTTCGATTTCGGCAATGCGGTCACTGGTGATCGGGTGGGTGCGCATATAGTTCGGTGCATTGCTGTCCAGCAGGCGCGTGGATTTTTGCAACCTATCCAAAAATTCCGGCATGGCGTGGGTGTTAAAGCCGGATTTTTGCAATAGCTGGAGACCGATGCGATCCGCTTCCTTTTCGTAAGCGCGGGTAAAGTTGAGCTGTTTCTGTATATTGCCAGCCTGTACGCCGAGGATAGTAGCTTCTGCCGCTTGCGGGTTGGTGCGTGCGGCGAGTATGGCGATGGCGATCGCCGCCATCGAAAGCAGGCCATCACCCTGCTGCCCTTCTATCATGCGTGCCAGATGATGTTGCGTGACATGTGAAATTTCGTGACTGAGTACGGATGCCAACTCCGATTCGCTTTGTGTGATGAGCAATAGTCCGGCATTGACACCGATAAAACCACCCGGTAACGCAAACGCGTTGACGCCATAATCATTGACCGCAAAAAATTCAAAATCGAGCGAAGGTTCAGGGCTATTTTCGACCAGCTTGGCGCCAAGCTGATTCAGGTAATCATTGATTTCTGCATCGTCCAGATATTGCTTGCTGGCGCGTATCTGCATCATGCTCTGCTGACCTATCTGGCGCTCCTGCAGCGGGGTGAGCACGGCCTGCGAGACATCGCCCAGGTCGGGAAGGCCATCGCTAAAGGCCAAAGCGGGCATACCCAGCAATAGCAGCAGGATCATTTTTTTCATGGGCACTATGATAGTTGCTTTCATGAACGGATCATATGGGAGTGCACGTTACAATTGTTTCAGGAGCCATACTTTCTTCTTATAGACAGCGCCCGACAAAATGCGCAGAATGAAACGATTATTTAATTCCGAATCAGGAAATGGACAAAATAGGCAAATATGAAACCGTACGCGTGCTGGGTACCGGCGCGACCAGCACAGTGTACCTTGCTATCGATCCGTTCAACAAGCAGCAGGTCGCGATCAAGCTATTCGATCTGGGGATGCTGCGCGACCCCAATCTCGCCAAGATTTACCGGAAATTATTGATGACGGAAGCGTCGTTGGCGGGCAAGTTATCCCATCCGCATATTGCAAAGATTCTGGATGCGGTGATGGAAGGTGATGTTAATTATGTGGTGATGGAATACGTCGAGGGGAGCACGCTGGAGCAATACGCCGAGGTAGATACGTTGCTGCCGATCAGCACCATCGCGGAAATCACCTATAAGTGCTGCAAGGCTCTCGAGTATGCTCAATACCAAGGGGTGATCCATCGCGATATCAAACCTGCCAATATTTTGTTGCAGGGTGAAACCGATATCAAGATATCGGATTTTGGTTCGGCAGCCTTGCAGAACCAGCAAACTACGCAAGTGACCGGCATAGGCTCCCCGGCCTATATGTCGCCGGAACAAGTCAAGGAATTGAAGCTGACGCATCAAACTGACATTTATTCGCTGGGTGTCGTAATGTACAAGCTGCTCACCGGCAAACTGCCCTTCGACGCGAGCAATAATTACAGCATGATTTATCACATCATCAATATCGATCCGCCTCCTCCGAGCACTTTTCGCCCGGAAACCCCGGGGGAGTTGGATGCAATTGTGCTGCGAGCCATGGAGAAGGATACGGCCAAGCGCTACCAGACCTGGGATGAGTTCGCCAACGATCTGGTCGGCTTCTTCAGTCACTCAATCTCGGCCAAAAAAGAAATATTTGACACAGAAAAATTCGACACATTGCGCAGCCTGGCATTTTTCAAGAACTTCAGTGATGTGGAGCTGTGGGAGGTATTGCGCATCAGCGCATGGCGAAAAGTTCCGGAATCCGAATACATCCTCCATGAAGGTCAGGCGGGCAGCTCTTTTTATGTTTTGGGGCAAGGCACGGTGCGCGTGTCCAAGCAGGGCAGGTTGTTGAGCCTCTTGCATCGCGGCGATTGTTTTGGTGAAATGGCGCACCTTTTGGAGCATGAATGTAAACGCAGCACGGATGTGATCGCCAAGAGCGATGTGGTGCTGATCGAAATCGATCCGGATGTGCTGAAACATGCGACATCCGGGTGCAGGCTGCAATTCGACGACGCTTTTTTGCGTATGCTGGTCAAGCGCTTGTCGGTTGCGAATACCCGAATCTCGCACTTGCTGGCTGATCATAATCCCATAGAAGATGAACAAGGAAATACTTAGCGCCATGAATATGAACGGATTCAAAAATCTTTCTGCAGCAGAATTGCATGCGAAACTGGAGCAGGGCGGTGCACGCTTGTTGGATGTGCGCACCGATGCGGAAATTGCGCAGGGGAAAATTCCACAGGGTGAGCCGCTGCCTTTGCATCTTATCCCGTTGCGGCTGGGGGAAATGGACAAGAAGACCGCCACGGTTTTTTATTGCCGTTCGGGCGGGCGCTCTGCACAGGCTGCCGCATTTGCCGCAGCGAACGGTTTTACCGATGTGTACAACCTGCAAGGCGGCATCATAGCTTGGGCTAACGCCGGGATGCCGGTAAGCATGTGATGGATTTCGATCTTGATCTGGATGCGCGTAATTTGAGTTGTCCCTTGCCGATCCTGCGTGCCAAAAAATCGCTGTCCCAGATGGAAAGCGGTCAGGTGCTCAGAATCATAGCGACAGACAAAGGCGCGCCGAATGATTTCGCAGAATTTTGCCGGAAGACCGGTAATGAACTGCTATCCTCGACTGCCAACGACGGCGAGTTTTTATTCCTGATACGCCGTCGTTGATTTCCTAGCCGAGCTTGCTACGTTGGGTTTGCAATTGCGTCAGCGTTGCGCCGAACTCTTCAAGCCGTTTCTTTTCCTGATCCACTACCGCTGCAGGTGCGCGTGCGACGAAGCTTTCGTTGCCGAGTTTTGCGTGTGCCTTGGCAATCTCGTTACTCAGGCGAGCAATCTCTTTATCCAGCCGCTCGCGCTCGGCTGCGATGTCGATCTCCACCTTCAGCATCAACTGGACGTTGCCGGCAATGGACACCGGGGCATCGCCTTCCGGCAGTTTGGCAACGACCAGCACTTCGCTCAATTTTGCGAGACTGCTGATGTAGGGGGCAAGCTTGTTCAGCATCGTTGCATCTCCGGCCGCAATGAGCGGCACGCGCGCCGCAGGCGACAGATTCATCTCGCTGCGCAGGCTGCGGCAGGCTGTGATCAGCTCCTGTAGCAGCGCGATCTGCGCGATAGCGGCATTGTTGATTTTGCTGCTGTCGGCTTGCGGATAGGCTTGCAGCATGATGCTCGCGCCGGATTTCCCTGCCAGTGGGGCGACCGACTGCCACAACTCTTCGGTGATGAACGGGATGATGGGGTGAGCAAGGCGCAGGATGGTCTCCAGCACGCGCACCAGCGTGCGGCGCGTTGCGCGTTGCTGCGCAAGAATTGAAGAATTGATTTCCTCGTTCGCCCCCTCTCCCGCCGGGAGAGGGGTGGGGTGAGGGAGCGCCAGTTGCACTTTCGCCAGCTCCACATACCAGTCGCAGTAGGTGTTCCATACCAGTTCATACACGGTGCGCGCGGCCATGTCGAAGCGGTAATCGGCGAAGTGTGTCGCCATCTCCGCTTCGGCTTTTTGCAATTCGCCGATCATCCAGAGATCGGCAGCGGAAAATTCCAGCGGCAAGCTCTCGTCCAGGCCGACATCCTTGCCGTCACAGTTCATCAAAACAAAGCGGGTAGCATTCCACAGCTTGTTGCAGAAGTTGCGATAGCCCTCGCAGCGCTGCATGTCGAACTTGATGTCGCGCCCCGGAGAAGCGAGCGATGCGAACGTGAAGCGCAGCGCGTCGGTACCGTAGGCGGTGATGCCTTCCGGGAATTCTTTGCGGGTGCGCTTCTCGATCTTCTCTGCGTCCTTGGGATTCATCAGCCCGGTGGTGCGCTTCTTCACCAGCGCGTCGAGGTCGATGCCGTCGATCAGGTCGATCGGGTCCAGCACGTTACCTTTGGACTTGGACATCTTCTGCCCTTCAGCATCGCGGATTAGGCCGTGCACGTATACGTCCCTGAATGGAATCTTGCCGGTGATGTGTTTGGTCATCATCACCATGCGCGCCACCCAGAAAAAGATGATGTCGAAGCCGGTGACCAGCACCGACGACGGCAGATATTTCTGCACGAATTCGTTCTGCGCATCGAAAGGCTTGCCTTCAATCCAGTCCAGCGTGGAGAACGGCCACAGCGCGGACGAGAACCAGGTGTCCAGCACGTCGTTGTCGCGGTCCAGCTGCCCGGCATACCCTGCCTTGTCGGCCAGCTTGCGTGCTTCGGCTTCGTCGCGCGCGACGAACACCTCGCCGTTCACCCCGTACCACGCGGGAATCTGGTGACCCCACCACAGTTGGCGCGAGATGCACCAGTCCTGGATGTTGTTCAGCCACTGGTTATAGGTGTTCACCCAGTTCTCGGGATGGAACTTGATCTCGCCCGAGGCCACGCATTCCAGCGCCTGCTCGGTGATGGATTTTCCTTCAGGGTTGTCCTGCGTTTTGGGTGCCGGCTTGCTCATCGCGACGAACCACTGGTCGGTCAGCATCGGCTCGATCACCGCGTTGGTGCGGTCTCCGCGCGGCACCTTGAGTTTGTGCTTGTCGGCTTTGACGAATAGCCCGGCGGCTTCAAGGTCGCTCACGATTTGTTTGCGCGCATCGAAGCGGTCCATGCCGCGATATTTTTCCGGCGCATGATCGTTGATCTTCGCATCCAGCGTCAGGATGGAAATCATCTCCAGCTTGTGGCGTTGCCCCACCGCATAGTCGTTGAAATCATGAGCGGGCGTGACCTTGACCACTCCGGTGCCGAACTCGCGGTCCACGTATTCGTCGGCGATCACGGGGATGCTGCGGCCACAC
>JACPYR010000011.1 GCA_016195965.1 Nitrosomonadales bacterium
CTCGCTTAGCCGTACTGCGGTTGCCTTGAAATGCATGCTGTAACGATGCACTTTGGGCGGTCTTGATTTGCCCATGAAACACCTCCGTTCCGTTAGGAAGAGGTGTCAATTATTTTGGGGGAAGAATACAGTCCCGCTTGAACGTAGGGTTGGGCATCATGGTCACCCCTTAACCAAAAGATATTTATGCAAACCATGCAAGCGAGCCAGATAGGCTTTGGCGGCTTTTCTTCCGCTCCACGGTGGGTTGCCATCGCCAAACAAGCCATGCGTGTAGCCGGGGCTGACCACCGAGGCTATTTGTGCAGGAATAAGGTGAGCGTGAAGATTTGTGAACTCTTCATATATCGCGTGATCGCCTCCAGTGGGTTCATTACTTCCCAAGGGTTTGTAGTTTCTATTCACCAAAATGTATGTGTCCGCAATCGCGGTTTCGTGAATGAAATAAGGCATGTCACGACGCATCTCGTAGTAGGCACGAGATGGCCCACGAAAAGAGTAGCGAGCCGCAGACAGCGCTGACTCCATAGACGCTATGGCGTAGGCGACCGCTTCGGAAGCGTTCTTATGGGTGCGGGAGATGTCGGGAAAGTCTGCAATTGTCTTTGGCATTGTTCAATACTCCGATCTTGATGGTGATGCCCAACAGTTATTCACCAGACCCACCGGCCTGTACTATTAAAAATAGTTTGGAATGCAATTTTTCGATAAGCAATTGATTCATTGAATCCTCCCGAAATTTTTGTTCCTCATATGCATAATAGTACAGACCAAAGGGTTTGTATAATGCTTGGCATTTTAACCACCACAAGGAGTTACACTTATGGGGTCATCAACAGTCTAGTCATTCCCTTCAAACAAATAAGCCGCCGCGCTTGATGGATCAAATTCATGAGGTGTGCCGTCGCAGACACTTAAGCCCTCGAACAGAAGAGGCCTATCGCTTCTGGATTCGGCAGCTCATTTTCTTTTACGATAAACGCCACCCACGTGAACTTCGGGAAGGCGAAGTATCACGGTTTCTAAACCACTTGGCTGCGGAGCGGCAAGTATCTGCATCAACACAAACGCAGGCACTCAATGCACTCGTATTTCTCTACCGGGATGTGCTGGAATCTCCGCTCAACTACAAGGCGCACAGCGCCGACGTTGCATTCATTGACTGACTTTTCATCTGTACTGCAATTTTAGAGCTTAGCCTCTCGGAACTGTTTAAATTTAAGCGAAATATAATTGTCATGACTGACTGACAGTTTGCCGGCTAATATAAGGTTGTTACCAAGGAGGAGATATGCTTGTAGAAATTCTCGGTTGCAGCAGTGGCATCACCGGCGACTTACGCACAATGTGTTTGCTGGTGGATCAGGACATATTGGTTGATGCCGGTTCCGGTACAGGAGAATTGAGCCTAGAGCAGGCCATCGGCATCAACACTCTATTCCTCACCCATTCCCACATTGACCATTGCGGATTCCTGCCCTTGCTGGCCGATGCAGCCGGCAATTTTCGCGGCACTCCGCTCAACGTCTACGCTTTACCTGAGACAATATCCGCGATCAAACGCAACATTTTCAATGGAGAAATCTGGCCTGACTACACCGCATTACCCACTTCCGAACGCCCCTATATAACTTTCACACCAATCAGGCTTGGCGAGACGGTGGATATGAATGGAAGAAAGTTCACCCCAATGCCCACTCGACATTCTGTCCCTTGCGTCGGTTACCGGCTTGATAGCGGTGAGGCCAGCCTGGTGTACAGCGGTGATACCACCTTCTGCGAAGATTTCTGGCATCAGCTCAACCACATCCACAACCTCGAATACCTGCTGATCGAAACCACTTTCCTTAACCACAATGCCTCAGGAGCACAACGTTCCGGCCACATGACCGCAGAATTGCTGACATAAGGGCTGCGCCTGCTGCAAAGGCCGGTGCAAGTGTTCATCCTGCACATGGAAGCAGGCCGTGAGAATGCAACCATGTGTGAAGTGCAGAAAGCCGCCGGAGAATTCAGCCCTCAGATGTTGCGACGCGGCATGGCTTTCAATTTCTGAATTGTATTTATTTGGGCTTAATCTATCTGATAGGTGCAGGTTGGCCTAACTACCGCTTGGCACTATACGGTTGCCGCGCTGTACACGACGATCTAATCGGAGGACAAAATATCGAGTTATGACAAAGCAAAATATAAAGTCCGAAGAATAAGTCACTACCTTCCTATAATAAGCTTATGACTTATTCTCTTTTCCTCACTGCTGAAGAGCTTCGCGAACTGACCGGCTATTCATTAAAGTCGCGGCAGATCCAATAGCTATGCACCATGGGTATTCCATTCCGTACCAACGGACATGGCAGGCCAGTGGTAACGCGCTCTTCAGTTGAGGGAAAAACTGAACAACTGACAGCACCACAACGGCTGATTTGGCAATCGGCAATGACTATGCGCTTGCAGTTAAAGCGTGGGCAGAGTTACACATGGAAAAGCCTGCACCAAACGCAATTCCTACATTCCGAATGGCCGCAGAACGGTACAAGAAAGATGTGTTACCTGGTAAAGCTGCTCGAACTCAGGCTGATAATCTGAAAGAATTAGAATTTCTTTTCAAGTTCTTCGACAGCCCCCCTGCCCCACTCGACGATATTCAACCGTTGCACATCAGACAGTACATGGACTTGCGCGGGAAGGAAGGCAAGATCAGAGCAAACCGTGAAAAGGCGCTGTTCAGCCACATATTCAACATGGCTCGAAGCTGGGGTTATACCGACAGGCCAAACCCTTGCGCTGGAATTAAAGGCTTCACCGAAAAGGGACGCAAGGACATCTATATTGAAGAAACCGCATTCAACGCGGTTTATGATGCTGCCAACCAACCCTTGAGAGATGCTATGGAATGGCATACCTGACTGCTCAGAGGTCGGCAGACGTGCTTAAAATGGCTGAGACTGATATTAGAAATGGGGCATTATGTGTAACACAGCAAAAGACCAAGGCTAAGCTACGCATTAGCATTGAGGGAGAACTCGCTGAGCTTATAGCCAGGATAACTACACGAAAATCTGCATTCAAGGTCCGTACTTTATCGCTAATCGTCGATGATCATGGACAGCGATTTACATATAGCATGTTGCGAACTGCATTCGACACAGCACGGAAGGCCGCTGGTATTGAAAAGATAAATTTCCAATTCCGCGACCTACGTGCAAAAGCGGCAACGGACAAGACAGAATCATCAGGTGATATGCACCAGGCTCAAAAGCAACTAGGCCACTCCACCATCGGAATGACTGAACACTATATCCGTGGCCGCAAGGGGGAAAAAGTTACTCCTACAAAATAGGAATTGCGGAACAACTCCTATTTTTGCGGAACAATGTTAGTGGATGCTATCGTCTGGTGCCCGGAACCGGAATCGAACCGGTACGCTGGTTTTACCCTAGCGACGGATTTTAAGTCCGTTGTGTCTACCAATTTCACCACCCGGGCGGGTATTGGAGGCGAGACCCAGAATCGAACTGGGATAGGCGGATTTGCAATCCGCTGCATAACCATTTTGCTATCTCGCCGCAGCGCAAAACTGCATTTTAAAATGAGTGAGGGAAAGCCAGAATGCTTTCCCTCAGATTTGGAGCGGGAGAAGAGGTTCGAACTCTCGACCTATACCTTGGCAAGGTATCGCTCTACCAACTGAGCTACTCCCGCGAAACGAGTTGCGCATTATAGGGATATTCAAATTCCTGTCAATAATTTTACGAGATAGTTTTCATTATTTTAAATAAATGCTCAAAATTTTCGGTAGTGCGCTGCCCCACTTCGTCCAGGCTGATGCCGCGCAACAGGGCGATTTCTTCGGCGACATGCTTCACATAAGCCGGTTGGTTGAGCTTGCCGCGATGCGGCACCGGGGCCAGAAACGGTGCATCTGTCTCGATCAGGATGCGCTCCAGCGGCACGCGCTGGGCAACTTCCTTGAGTTGTTTTGCGTTTTTGAAGGTGACTATGCCGGAAAAAGAAATGTAGAAACCCATCGCCAGCGCGGCTTCGGCCACTTCCCAGGTTTCGGTGAAGCAATGCATCACCCCGCCTGCCTCATGCGCTTTCTCTTCCGCCATGATGCGCAACGTGTCAGCCGCCGCTTCGCGGGTATGGATGATCAACGGCTTGCCGCACTCGCGTGCTGCGCGGATGTGGGTGCGGAAGCGATCTCGCTGCCATTCCAGATCGCCAGTTAAACGGAAATAATCCAGGCCGGTTTCACCTATCGCGATGACTTTTTGATGCTGTGCCAGTCCGGTTAGCCGGGCAACATCTGGTTCTTCTACGTCTTCATAATCTGGGTGCACGCCCACCGAGGCATAGATGTGCGGGTACTGTTCGGCCAGCGCCAGCACTTGCGGAAAATCCGCCAGATTGACCGAGACGCACAATGCGCCAACGACGCGGTTTTCGCGCATTTTAGCCAGCACATCGACCATGCTGTCGGCAAGATCGGGGAAATTGATATGGCAGTGGGAATCGACGAAATGCATGGTACCCCGGATTAATATTTTTCTTGTGTAGGAGCGGCTTTAGCCGCGAAACAAAAACACATCGCGGCTAAAGCCGCTCCTACGATAAATGTCATTGCTCGAGCATGAGTTGGCGGTAGGCAAACAATAGGGATTCAAAAAATAATTTGGGATTGAGCGTGTGCTGAGCCTCGCGCTTCGAAGTTTGCAGGTGTTTCTGCAATCTTGCCAAATTGAGTGGCGCAACTGGTTCGACCAACTTCCTGATGGCCGCCTCTTCGCCGGGATGGTAGCGCAATTTACCCGCCAGCTTCATCGCACTCAGGTCGTAACACCATTGTTGCAGCCACTGCACGACCAATACCTGCTCGGTTTTTTGCAGCGTCTCGGCCAACGCGAACACATCCAGCATCGCGGGCAGGCGCACCGCGCGCAGCAATTTGTCGCGCTCTTCGCTGCCCAATTGCTGATCCATTTGCGCCGCCTGCAACGGCGCAAAACCGGATGCGGCGAGCGCATCTGCCGGATTTTTCACGCCTTGTGTGGCCAGCCAGCGCGTCGCACTCTCGGCATCCGGCGCCGCCAGCGCAAAGGACAAACAACGGCTCAACAGCGTCGGCAATAATTGCTGCGGCTTGTGCGACACCAGGATGAACAACAGGCCAGGCGTTGGCTCTTCGAGGCTCTTCAAAAGCGCATTCGCGGCATTAGTGTTCATCGCCTCTGCCGGATGGATCACCACCACGCGCCGCCCTCCCTGATGCGCCGACATGCCGCAAAAGTCGGCCAGGCCGCGAATTTGATCTACGGATATCTGCTTGCTGGGCTTCTTGCCAGATTCGTTTTCTTCGCCATCCGCGCTTAAGGCTTCAGGTTGCAACAAACGGAAGTCCGGATGCGAGCCTTGCCCAAACCAGTGGCAGGATGGGCATTCTCCGCAGGCAAAATCAGCCTCATCGAGATGTTGGCATAACAGGCTTTGCGCGAAACCGAGCGCCAGGTCGAGCTTGCCTATGCCCTTGCCACCCTTGAACAACAGCCCATGCGGCGGTCGTTTGTGCAGTTCCCGCAAACGTGCCCAGTCGCTTTGTTGCCAGGGATAAATTTTATTCATAAAGTCGCGATAATCGCTTCAAGTTGCTGCTTGACCTGTTCCAGAGACCGGGCCGCATCGATCACAGCATAACGCTGCGGATTTGCCTTTACGCGCTGGTGGTAGCCCGCTCGCACCCGCTCGAAAAAGTCGGTTTGTTCCTGCTCGAAACGATCCAACGAGATATTGTTCGCCAGTCTTTGCCGTGCGATTTCGACGGGCACATCGAAGAACAGTGTCAAGTCCGGCTGTAAATCGGGATGCACCCACTGTTCCAGTTGCTCCAGCTTCTGCCAGTCCATGCCTCTGCCTCCCCCCTGATAAGCGAAGCTGGCATCGCTGAAACGGTCTGAAATCACCCACTTGCCTGAGCCCAACGCCGGCCTGATAATTTGTTCGATATGTTCCAGGCGAGCGGCAAACATCAGCATCGCCTCGGTTCCTATGCACATCGGCTGGTTCAACAATATTTCGCGCAACTGTTCCCCCAGCGGGGTGCCACCAGGCTCGCGGGTTACGATCACATCCTGGCCGCGCTGCCGCAGCATATCGGCAAACCACGCCAGATGGGTGCTTTTGCCAGCACCGTCCATGCCTTCAAAGGTGATGAATTTAGCCATGCTCGTCATTTTTTCAGTTGGTATTTATCCACCGCGTGGTTATGTGCGGTCAATGTACTGGAAAATTGCGAGCTGCCATCGCCGCGCGACACGAAATATAATGCATCGGTCTGTGCCGGATGCAGCGCGGCCTGCAACGCGGCCACGCCCGGCAACGCGATCGGGGTAGGGGTCAAGCCCCGACGCTTGTAGGTGTTGTAAATCGTGTCCTTGAGCAAGTCGCGGCGGCGCAGGTTTCCATCGAACTGCTCACCCATGCCATAAATCACCGTGGGATCGGTTTGCAACAGCATGCCCTTGCGCAAACGGTTCACGAACACGCCGGCTATCATGCTCCGGTCACCCGGAGCGCCGGTTTCTTTCTCGACGATGGAAGCCAGAATCAAGGCCTGATAAGGGGTCTGCAAGGGCAAGTCGGGGGCGCGCGCCAGCCATGCCTGTTGCAAATGTTTTTGCATGGTCTGATAGGCGCGCTTGAATATCACCAGATCGTTGCTGCCCGCCGCAAAGTAGTAGGTGTCCGGGAAGAACAAACCCTCGGGATGCTGTTCCGTCGCACCGATATGCTGCAAAATTTCCGCATCCGTCATCCTGGCTGCAGTGTGATTGATATCGGGACTGGCATTCAGCGCTTCGCGCAATTGCCTGAACGTCCAGCCTTCAATCACGCTCAACTGCCGCTGGCTGACCTCGCCTTTGCTGATGATCTTCAACAGCTCCAGCAGCGAGACCGGATGCTCCAGCACGTAATTGCCCGCCTTGAGCTGGGTTGCTTTTCCCAACGAGCGCACCAGCCACACGAACGTCCACTCCTGTTCCAGCAAACCGGCCTGCTGCATTTCCCGCGCGGTTCCCTTCAGGCTGCTGCCTTGCTTCAAATCGAAGATAAATGGGGTGGCAGGCAGCGGCATGGGTTTGATAAGGTAATAGCCCAGCGCTGCCGAGACGAGCAGCATGGGTAATATCAGCCATACGATTAATTTTTTCATCCGGGTTTCACCTGTCATCCTGTCCGTTAAGATATAGCCGAATCCGGGTAGCGACAGGGAAGTCATTCCAGCGGCGTTGCTCCAGTTCCCGTACCGGCCACAAGGCAATGAGACTGTTTACCACAAACACCTCTTCGGCATCCATCAGTTCGGGCAACACGACATCGCGCACTTGCAGCGGGATGTGGTGTTGCGCTGCCCACGCAATCACCCGGTCGCGTTGCACACCGGCCACGCCGCAGCGCGACAAATCGGGGGTGATCAGCTTGCCATGCGAGACTAAAAAAACATTGCTGCGTATGCCCTCGATGACATTGCCAGCCGAATCCAGCAACAACCCTTCGGCAATCGCCGCATCGTCCGACTCAGCGGCTGCCAGCACGTTCTCCAGGCGATTGAGATGCTTGATCCCCGCCAGGCGCGGCTGCTGGCCAAGACGCAATTGGCACAACCTAGCTTTGATTCCAGACACCTGACGATCAGCCGGATAATCAGGCAAGGTAGAAATATCCCAGATGTGGCTGGGTGCAGTTTGCGCGGGGGGAGCATAGCCGCGCGCCTCTTTCCCTTGCTGTCCGCGTGTGACGATCAGTTTTACCACACCTTCGGGATGCTGCACCAGCAGGTGCTCCAGTTCGGATGCCAGCATGGCCTTGTCCGGGCAATCCAGGCCTAGCGCGGCGCAGTCATGTTGAAGTTTTTGATAATGCAATGGCCAGTGCTGTGCCTTGCCATGTAAAGCGCGCATGGTACGGAACACGCCGTCGCCGTAAAGCAGTCCGCGGTCACGGATGCTGATCAAATTGCCTTGTTTGCCATTGACCAGCATCGCAAATTTACACGCTAAATCTTGCGGAATACCAGCGTGCCGTTGGTTCCGCCAAAACCGAAGTTGTTGTTTACCGCAACATCGATCTTCATATCACGCGCCGTGTTCGCGCAATAATCCAGATCGCATTCCGGATCTTGCTCGAAGATATTGATGGTCGGCGGCGAAATTTGATGATGCACCGCCAAAGCGCAGAACACCGATTCCACCCCACCCGCGCCGCCCAGCAGATGGCCGGTCATGGACTTGGTGGAATTCACCACCAGTTTGCTGGCGTGAGCACCGAATGCCAGCTTGATCGCATCGGTTTCGTTTTTGTCGCCCAGCGGAGTCGATGTGCCGTGCGCGTTGACATATTGCACCTGATCCGGATTCAGCCCGGCATTGCGCAACGCGTTCAACATGCTGCGTTTCGGTCCATCGGTATTCGGCGCGGTAATATGGTAGGCATCGCCACTCATGCCATAACCGGCCAGTTCTGCATATATCCTCGCCCCACGCGCTTTGGCATGTTCGTATTCTTCCAGCACCATCACGCCGGCGCCCTCGCCCATCACAAATCCGTCCCGGTCTTTATCCCAGGGGCGACAGGCCGTGGCCGGATCGTCGTTGCGCGTGCTGAGCGCACGGGCGGAAGAAAAACCGCCCACCGCCAATGAACACAAGGTCGCCTCCGAACCGCCCGCAATCATCACATCCGCATCGCCATACTCGATGATGCGCGCCGACTCGCCGATGCAATGTGTGCCGGTTGTGCAGGCCGAAACCATCGCCAAGTTAGGGCCTTTCAGTCCATACATCACCGACAGGTTACCGGAAATCATGTTGATGATAGAACCGGGGATGAAGAACGGTGAAATCTTGCGCGGCCCACCGGCGAGGTAATCGTTGTGCGTGTCCTCTATCATCGGTAATCCTCCGATCCCGGAACCGATGTTCACACCGATACGCTCGGCATTCTGATCGGATACCTCAAGACCGGAGTCCTTGAACGCCTCTATGCCGGCCACCAGGCCAAAATGGATAAACCTGTCCATACGGCGGGCATCCTTGGCGGGAAGGAATTGCGCGGCATCGAAATCCTTCACCTCTCCGGCTATCTGGCTGGCAAACAGGCTCGCATCAAAGTGACTGATTCTGGAAATACCAGACTTCCCGGCAACGATGCTCTGCCAGGCCGTGGGTATCCCTGTACCGACTGGGGAAATAATCCCCAGCCCGGTAATGACGACTCTACGTTTAGACAAATCTACTCCGCCAAACAAAAAGGGTGGACAAAAAGAATGGGCTGAGCCAAAGAAAAAATCAGTGGATTATTTTTGGTGCGCCAAGACGTAGTCTATGGCTTGCTGGACTGTGGTGATTTTTTCCGCATCTTCGTCCGGAATGTCGCACTCGAACTCTTCTTCCAGAGCCATTACCAGTTCAACGGTGTCCAGAGAGTCTGCACCCAGATCGTTGACAAAAGAAGACTCGTTTTTTACTTCTGCTTCATTTACGCCCAGCTGCTCTGCTACGATCTTTTTTACGCGTTGTTCAATAGACATCTTTTTCTCCCACCTGATTAAAATTCAAAAAAGCAGCCGGCATTGTATCAAATTTGCCCAAAATTCCAAACAACTTGGATACCGTGCAGCCATATTTATCGCGTCGGCTCGCGATCTGATGCGACTCTGTGACGTCGAATCAGGCCGATGTTATATCCGAGGAAGGCAGCACGACCGGTTCATTGGCCGCCGGTTCGCCCGGAGCGGCCAACTTTTTCAGCCGTTTTTCTTCCTGTTTCTTTTTCTTGGCGAGTTCTTTTTGTCGCTTCTCGAACGTGTAATTTGTTTTGGCCATTTGCGATCCTGTATTGTTGGTTGAGAGAAGTAAAACCCGGGGAACCCGGCGTTATTCCATATACATCCCGCCATTCACATGCAAGGTCACCCCGGTGATATAAGCCGCGCCCGATCCGGCCAGAAACGCCACTGCGGCGGCAATATCGGCCGGTTGGCCCAGACGTTTCAGCGGCACGTGTTCGACCAGCTTGGCACGCTGCTCTTCTCCCAGCGCATGAGTCATGTCGGTGTCGATGAAGCCGGGCGCCACGCAATTGACGGTAATGTTGCGGCTGCCGATCTCCTGCGCGAGCGACTTGGTGAAACCTATCATGCCGGCCTTGGACGCGGCATAGTTGGCCTGCCCGGGATTGCCCATGCTGCCGACCACCGACGAGATGCTGATGATGCGCCCGCCCCTGGCCTTCATCATCGCGCGCAGCACCGCGCGTGACAGGCGGAACACCGATTTCAGGTTGGTCGCCAGCACATCGTCCCACTCCTCGTCGGTCATGCGCGCCAGCAGATTGTCGCGGGTGATACCGGCGTTGTTCACCAGTATCGAAATTTCACCGAACTGCTGGCGGATCGCCCCCAGCACCTGTTCGGTCTGAGCCGCATCGTTGACGTTCAGCGCGAAACCCGCGCCCTTGATGCCCGCCGCATCCAGATAGGCACCGATCGCCTGCGCGCCGTTTTCGCTGGTCGCGGTGCCGACCACGGTCGCGCCCTGCTTGCCCAGTTCCAGTGCGATAGCCTGACCGATGCCACGGCTAGCGCCGGTCACCAGTGCGATTTGTCCTTGCAACGTCATTTCTGTCTCCTTGTTCGAACCTTAGTGGGTTAGCGTAGCGCAACCCGCCAATAAAACCTTATGCGAGCGCGGCCAGCGCTGCCTTGAGCGCCTCGCCGTCATTAATGGCCATCGCCTGTTGATCGGTGGCTATGCGCTTGTTCAGGCCTGCCAGCACCTTGCCCGGCGCACATTCGACATTGTGTGTGATGCCCTGTTTGCCGAACGCCTGCACGGTTTCGACCCAACGCACCGGTGAATACAGCTGGCGCACCAGCGCGTCCTTGATCTTGGCGGCATCGCTGTATGCGGCGACATCGGCGTTGTGCAGCACCGGAATGGCAGACGTCTGCATCGCAACGTCCTTCAGATAGGCGCGCAGCTGCTCCGCAGCTCCCTTCAGCAGACTGCAATGCGAAGGCACGCTCATGGGCAGCATGATCGCACGCTTGGCTCCCTTGGCCTTGGCCAGCTCCATGCCGCGCTCGACCGCAGCGCGATTCCCGGCGATCACCACCTGGCCGGGAGAGTTGTAATTCACGGCTTCCAGCACCTCGCCCTGCGCGCTTTCTGCACAGACCGCGCGTATCGCTTCATCGTCCAGACCGAGTATTGCTGCAATGCCACCCACACCTTCCGGCACAGCCTGTTGCATGCACTGCGCACGGTAGCGCACCAGCGGCAACGCATCGGCAAAACGGATCGCGCCCGCAGCAACCAGAGCGGTGTATTCACCCAGGCTGTGGCCCGCCATGATGGCCGGCGTCGCGCCATTTTGCAATTGCCAGGCGCGGTATACCGCCACACCCGCAGTCAGCATGATGGGCTGCGTGTTTACGGTCGCGTTCAGTTCGGCATCGCTGCCTTCCGTGACCAGTTGCCACAGGTCCAGCTCCAGCACATCGGATGCTTCGGAAAAAGTATTGCGAACTACTGGGAAGTCGGCATAGCCGTCCATCATGCCGCGCGATTGCGAGCCCTGGCCTGGAAATACGAATGCGAATTTGATCATTAGAAAAACAGTTATTAGTCGTTAGTCGTTAGTCGCTAGTTGGGGTCGTCGTTTGCTTTTAACTACAAACTAACGACTAGCGGCTGCTTTTCACCTACCAGTGAATCAATACCGCACCCCAGGTGAACCCACCACCTACGGCCTCCAGCAGAATATTTTGTCCGGTTTTGATGCGCCCGTCGCGCACCGCAGTATCCAGCGCTAAGGGAATCGAGGCCGCCGAGGTGTTGCCATGCTTGGCGACCGTAACCACCACATTTTCCATGCCCAGGCCTAGCTTCTTCGCCGTGGCCTCGATAATGCGGATATTGGCCTGATGCGGCACCAGCCAGTCGATGTCACTACCCTGCAAGCCCTGTTCTTCCAGAACCTCTTCGACCACATCGCTCAACACCTTGACCGCAAACTTGAATACCGCCTGGCCGTCCATCTTGATGAACGGATCGCCATCGACCTCGCCGTTGCGGATATTCGCCTCGGCTTTCAACATGCCGCGATGGCTGCCGTCGGAATGCAGCTTGCCAACGACGATGCCCGGGGTCTCCGAGGCGCGCAACACCACCGCACCCGCGCCATCCCCGAACAGCACGCAGGTGGTGCGGTCGGTCCAGTCCAGCATGCGCGACAGCACTTCCGCGCCGACCACCAACACCGTCTGCACCTGCCCGGCGCGAATATACATATCGGCGGTATTCAGCGCATAGACAAAACCGCCGCACACCGCCTGCATGTCGAATGCCGCGCTGCCGTTCCTGATGCCCAGCTTGTCCTGCAGGATACAGGCCGTGCTGGGAAATAACTGGTCCGGCGAGGTCGTAGCGACAATCACCAAGTCGATCTCGTTCGCTTCGATGCCAGCAGCCTCTATGGCCCTCATGCTGGCCTGCAACGCCAGGTCGCTGGTCAGTTCGCCTTCGGCTGCAACATGGCGCTCGACGATGCCGCTACGGGACACGATCCAGTCATGCGATGTCTCGACTATTTTTTCCAGGTCATAATTGGTCAATACCTTGCCGGGCAAATAACTGCCGGTGCCAATAATCCTGGAATATTTTGGGGAATGCATCAGGCCGCTCCTTGCTCAGTATGTTGGCGCTGGTGGTGCCATTTTTCGATATGCTCGCTGATATGTTGCAACATGCCGCCGCGCGCTTCTTCGGCGGCGCGCTCGATCGCACAGCGAAAGGCAAACACATCGGCCGAGCCGTGGCTCTTGACCACGATGCCCTTCAGGCCGAGAAAACTCGCGCCGTTGTAACGGCGATGATCCAGCCGGTGCTTGAATGCCTTCAGCACCGGTAGCGACACCAGCGCGGCAAATTTGGTGTAGAGGTTCCGGCCAAAACCCGCACGCAGGAAGCCGCCCATCATCTTAGCGACACCCTCGGCGGTTTTCAGTGCCACGTTGCCGACAAAGCCGTCGCACACCACGACATCGGTGACTCCCTTGAAGATGTCGTCGCCTTCGACGTTGCCGTAAAAATTCAAATCGCTGGCGCGCAACAGTTCGGCGGCCTGCTTGACCACTTCGTTGCCCTTGATATCTTCGCTGCCGATGTTCAACAGGCCTATCGAAGGATGGGGTTTGTGCTCCAGCGCCGTCACCAGCATGGAGCCCATCAGCGCGAACTGCAACAGGTGTTCGGCACTGCAATCGGTGTTGGCGCCCAAGTCGAGCATGCAGACCTGGCCGTTATTGGTCGGCAGATAAGAAGCGATCGCCGGGCGGTCTATGCCCGGTATCGTTTTCAACACATAACGTGCCGTCGCCATCAGCGCTCCGGTATTGCCGGCGCTCACACAAGCCAACGCTTCGCCGCTCTTGACCAGATTGATGCCGACCCGCATCGACGAATCTTTTTTTCCGCGCAATGCGGATTGAGGCTGTTCGTCCATGCCCACGACTTCGCTGGCCGGATGGACGCGCAAATGCACCCCCGGTTGCACACCCAGGGTACGCAACTCGGTTTCGATGGCATCGGGGATACCCACCAGAATGATGGTATCGTTGGGAAACAGCTTCAGATACTCAACTGCAGCAGGGACGGTGACCGTTGTGCCGTGGTCGCCTCCCATCGCATCTATGGCTAATGTGACATCCACTAAGCGATCCTTGGCAAGGCTAACAGA